>NZ_CALPDH010000006.1:0-201780 GCF_943193215.1 Acetatifactor aquisgranensis
AAGCGACCAAGGGGGCGGCCAAGGAAAAACACCTGATCTGCTGCACCTCTATAGTACGGCAGATTGGGAAACTTATATTAAACTATTCCCAATTTCTTTAATTCATCTAACAGATTTTTATATCTCTCTTTATTGTTATCAAAAATAATATCGTTAATTATTGATAGTATCATTGCCTGTCCGCCCAATACCTGTTCCGAATCATATTCATCCGGCAATACCTCCCCTGATATTGGAATTTCTATTTCATTTATCCACCATTTGTCAATTTTTTGATATAATTCTAATAACTTTACATACAGCTTTGCATCTGTTTCATTAAAACCATTATTTAGATTTTTCAAAAGTTCATGCGTAATATCATTTCTTCTTTCCCGCAGTTCTTGATATAAATTATAATCTTCTTCTGTAATAGCATCTGTATTCATAAACCAGCGCAACGAAGCATTCTCTATATTTTTCTCTAGTGACCGCACTTCCTTTTTATATTCTTCTGTTTCCTCACAGCATAGTTCTCCATCCTTGATTAAAACATCACTGTAAAAAGTTCTAGGCTGTGTAATAATATAATCTTTTAAACATTCAAAATTAAGCACAAATAAAGCCGCAAAATTTATATTAAATTTCAAAACGTCCTCATTCAATATATTGTTCCAATTATCCAATCGTAAATATCCTCCTAAAGCACATTGTCCAACGCCACCCAATGCTCATCTGACATACTTTCTGCGAATTCTGTATTATTGATATAAAGACGGCTATCCTTATCACGAACAAATCCCCATTGAATACCTTTGGCTTTTGCATAATCTTTGAACGCATTGAACTTGTTTTCTATCTGACGGTCAATATTCTTATCTTTTCCCTTGAATTCACCGCCTTTGGTTTCAATAACCCAAACCGTTCCATCCTTCATTTTTACAATATAATCCGCATAAAATAATTTTTGTTTTTCAATTCCATTTGCATATACAATAGAAAAATACTGTTGTCCGGTATCGCCATTTTTATATACCCAGTCAATATCATCTCTGCCCTCGCAATACTGCTCAAACAGCATTTCACAAGTACTTCTCACAAGACTTGTGGCATAACCGGAGGTATATTCCTGATATGCATTGTTCAGATATTCTACTTCATCTTTGACTCCGGAATCATATTTAAAAAAATCCTGTTCCGGTATATAAAACATTGATGTCTTCGGGTAAAAATTAAAAGCGTTCTGCTTTGACATTTCAGCAGTAACTTCACGAAATTCCTCTTTTAACAAATGCTCATTATTGACTACAAATGCATAAAATTCTGCTGTATTAAGATTTAACAACTTCTTGCTTACGTTGCCACCCTTACGGAAAAGGCGTTCAAGCATCGTTTTTACTTTACCTGTTGACATGCCAATCGTTGTTTTTATAGCATCTACACTATGTAACAAATAAATACCATGCTTATGGGTATCTACTCTTTTGCGTGTTGTATAGTAATTTGTGCTTTCCGCCACACGATCCGTATAAACATACTGACCATATAATGCCCGTCCTAAAATTTCTTCCCCAAAGCGGTAACTTCTCTCCATAAATAACAATTTATTCTGTTTTTTATCTGCTCCCAATTTATATTTTCTGACAAGCGAATCATAAATCTTATTTAATACTTCACGCTCACCCAAACCATCAAAATCAAGGTCACGAATCTGTTTCTCCATAGTGAAGGTCTTGCATTTATCTTTCAGAAATAATCTGCGGGTTTCATAAGCCTTATCTATATTCGCAAGCAGTCCCGCCTTATATTTCTCATCAAACGTATAGACATAACAAAAATCTAACAAGTCATCTTCGTAATGAACGGCTTCCGGCATTCTACGGATACGTCCGATTGTTTGAATTTCAAAGCTTTCACTCATATTTTCTCGTAACTTGACAAGAATTTTGGCACGAGGGCAATCCCATCCCGTACTAATTGCCTGCTTCATAAGTAAAAAAACAGGAATACCATCATTCTGTGTCAGATTATCCGGCAAATCCTTCTTATCCTCACTCATCCATTTACTGACCATACCATTATCATATGTATAACCCATAGATTGCAACTTCTGCTCTACTGCGGCAACCATTTCCGGCTGTCCGTTTGGAAATTGAATCAAAACTAATGGACGTATGGTTTTCCCGACTTCAATATAACGGGCTGCTATTGCTTTTCTTTTGGCATCCGCAAGATCAAGAAGATAATCATAATCATTTGTAACTTCGACACCATCCGAAATTCCCTCGTTAACATAAAGTGCCTTGGTAATCAAACCTGCGTTTATAACATCTAACTCATCAACCTCTATAAACTCATATCGCTTATTTTCTATGGCTGTCGCACTGACACGGATAATATTCTTAGCTGCAAAAGCATCAATTATATTTTTTGCTTTTGCTGTGTTGTTGGAATGTTCCTCATCAATAATTACGATAAACGTGGTTCCACTCCTATGGGCATCCGCGATGCGGTCATATAAATTTTTGCGTTCACTGTCACGTATTGCCGTATTTCCTCTCTTTGTTACCAGTTCCCAATTAATAAACGTAGTGCTTTCCGCTGCAAAGCCGTTCAAAAGTGCATCAAAAAGATTCTGCGTATTACGATGCGGTGCAAACTTCTGCATTTTACTGCGGCTCTGTTCCTCTAAATCCCCTTTACCGGGACACAGCCAAATAAAAGCAGTATTGCTTTCAACATTGCAAAGATACTCCTCTATATAATCAATAAGAATAATCGTCTTTCCTGCTCCAGTTGGAGCCTTGACTGTAATGGTCTGTTTACTGTTTTTATCCACGGTCAGGTCAACAAGTTTTATTACCGTCTGTTCCTGAAAATCGAATAAATTTATTGTAAGTCCCGGATTTACCATGCTTCCCCAATCTCCCTTAACTCAAATTTAAAATAATAGTCCGGAATAATATACATTGGCACACTCCCAAACAAAGTATTTTGTGATGTGGTCAGCAAAACATCCTTTGAAATGTATAACGCTTTCATATTCGGATATTCGCTCCAGTGTTGTTCAAGGTCATCCGCCTCATCATCACTCAAAACAATAAGATATTCCTTATTATCAATCTTTATGCCATGTTCCAACTGAACCATTTCCGTAATATGTTTCAGCAATTCTGCGCTGACATCATCAGAATCTTTGGAGACAAAATCTGTACAGTAATATTTCAAATTGGCAGAAATACCATCAGAATAATCGCTACCATCAATTCGTTTTCCTGTAATAACAGTTTTTATTCGGGGATAGGTAATATCTTCGCATATCCTGTTTTCATTATTCGTGCATAATATAAATTTTCGATTCCCTTTATCAGCCTGATTCAATTCTAACACAGCCTGCGCTGTTGTTCCGGATCCGGCAAAAAAGTCAAGTATCAATGCTGCCGGATTTCTAACGGTAGCAATCTCAATCAAATATTTTATTAATCCTACAGGTTTAGGAAAACTGAACTTTTTACTTCCAAAAAGAGCCGTAATCTCTTTGGTTCCATCCTGTGTCATACCAACTACTTCCGATGGCAGATAGGTACTGGCAGCTACCAATCCAAAATCAGCTCCGGCTTTTTTCATATCATCATCTTTCCAATAACGCAACACCGGTTTCGAGATATTTAAAAAATCATAATCCCCCGGAAAAATAACTCTATTTTCATCATAATACTGTTGAAATGTGTCGATTGTAATTGCCCAACAACGCAACGGGTTTACAGGAAATTTTTCACCATTTTTAGGATTTACCATTGTATAATTACTGTTTGGTCTTTCTTCTATCGTCCTTTGCGTTGTCAAATCGTGAAATCTCCACGCTCTACCCGGAAAATCATCCGTTTCAAAATATTTTCTTTCTTTTCCCTTAACTGCTGCCATAAATGCACTATTTGCATAGCATAATATACTCTCGCAGTCCTGCGAAATTCCAAACGGCACATCCGACTTTGCCGTTCTCTTACGCCATGGAATATGGGCAACAAATTTATCTTCTCCAAAAATCTCATCACACAGCATTTTTAACGCCGCCTGCTCATTATCATCAATGGATATAAAAGCACATCCACTATCAGACAACAATTTTGCCGCTATATCCAATCGCTCCGCCATAAATGAAATCCACTTGCTATGACGATAACCATCTGTTCCATCCACAAATGCATCATCATATATAAAATCTTTATTTTTTGTATTATACGGAGGATCTATATAAATCACATCAATCTTCCCACGATGTGTTTTTTCTAATAGACGCAGACTATGCAGATTATCCCCTTCTAACAGAAAATTATAGTTGCCACTTACATCTGCATAGATTTCTTTATCCGTCACTTCCGTAAAAACAGGAATATTATCCTGCATCTTCACATCAACAGATTCTTCATGTTTTTCCCAAACTAAACCGTATTTCTTAGATGTAAGTTCATTTTCTATCTCTCCAAGCGCCGTTAGGATTTTATCATCCTCCTTATGCTCTTCCCGTATCCTATCTAAAGAAGTAAGCGGCTATTTGTTAGTGAAAAAACAATAGCCGCCTTTATTCAGCAGAAAGCCCAGTATATAGTAATATCCCCATTGAGATATACGACTTTTTCTATAAGGGTATGCACCAGGTCATAAAGCGCAGCATTATCCCCGCTTTCTATAACAGCTTCCAGGCTTGCAAGGGAGGCCGCAGCGGCTTCTTTTGACAGCTTCCCGGAGTTTGCCTCTTCGGCTTCTTCAATAGACTTTTGCACCGCTTCCCGTTCTTCCTTAAGGGCAGCAAGGCGGCCTTGTATTTCTTCCAGTTCCATAACCCCGGATTGATACAAATTAAGAAGGCGCGTAAGTTGCTTTTCTACGCTTGCAAGGCGCTCCTGGAACACCGGCAGGTCGGGCGCGGCTTCTTCGGCGCTTTCTTTGATAAGGGGATCGAGGGCAGCCGGATCGAGGGCGAGCTTTTTAATTTCTTCCAGCACCAGGGCGTCAAGTTCCGCCAGGGTAAGATGCTTTTTCCGATTGCTACAGTTTTCAGAGCGGATCATGGCCGGAGTAGAACGGCTTACAGAGTAGCACATATATTTCTTTACCCTTTCCCCGCTTTTTTTCTTCCAGGAGCGGACCGACATCCGGGCGCCGCAGTCCCCGCAGAACAGAAGGCCGCAGAGCAGCCCGTCCGACTCGCCATAAGAGCGCTTGAACGCCTGGAGGTTTTGGCTTAAGCGGTCATTGACAGCTTGCCATAGATCGGAGTCCACCAGGGGATCGTGCCGCCCTTCGTAACATTCTTCTTTCATTCTTACCTTTCCCATATAAACCGGATTACGCATAATACGGCTGATACGCCCGACGGCAGAATGGCGGTCAAGCCCAGGGAAAAGCCCGTACTTTTCCTGCACATACCCGGCAACCGCGCTCTCGCTTTTCCCGGAGGCATAAAGCCGGAACATATCCCGGACGGCTTTAGAGGTATACGGATCTACAATAAGGGCAAGTTTGCCGTTTTGTTGCATTTGGTATTGATACCCGATAGGAGCGCGTCCGGAGAAATAACGGCCTTCCTTAAGCCCGGCTTGCTTCCCCATCATAGTGCGGAGCTTTATATTTTCCCGTTCCATTTGAGCGAAAGCCGCCAGTATACCGACCATACACCGACCGAAGGGCGTGGCTGTATCAAAACTTTCCATAATTGAAACGAAGTTGCAGCCATTTTCTAAAAAGACATCTTCCAGCAGGACAAGCACGTCCTTCTGGGACCGGGAGAGCCGGTCGAGCTTCCAGACAATAACCTTTTTTACATAACCGGCCCGGACATCCTTTATAACTTTATTGATACCAGGCCGGTCCAGCGTAGCCCCGGAGTACCCCGGATCTATATGGACCGCGTTTACAGTAAAGCCCATAGCGGAGCAGTAGGAGCGGAGCCGGGCCTCTTGTTCCCCGACGCTATAACCTTCTTCCGCCTGTTCCGTTGTAGATACCCGGATATAGAGATCGGCAACATTATCCAGGGAGAATGGAGCCGGAGCCGGGCTTATATTTCTTTTATTCATAGATACACACCACCTTAAAAAAGGGCGCAAAAATAGCCCTAACTTTTTACTTGTGCTTTTAGCCAGGGCGATGTATAATATTCTTGCTCGGAATGTTTATACATGGCATTGATGTATAGTAACTATACATCGCCCAGCCAGCCCACCGCCCTCCTACGCCAATAGGATGCGGTGGGCTTCCTTTTTATTCTTCGACAATTTCTTTGTGGCAAAACTTTGCCGTTGCTTTCTTTGCAAGATAAAATAATTTTTTCCCTAAAAATACTACGAACTTCCAGAAGTAAATGCAAATCATACAGCAGACCCAAACCATAGCAACAAGAAGCCACCAGGTAAGATTGACAAGAGCAGCGATAAAACCGCCACCACCTTTTTTAGTGGACATTACTTTTCTATAGCGGAAATTTGTGCCAGGTATCCCAAGACTTAAGCCAATGCGGCCTTTTGAGTTTACGCTGACATGGGCACCTTTGACGCCAGCACTTAGACCAATGTTTTTCTTTCCGGTATTCAATCGAACACCACCACCTAAATTTTTAGATTTTCGGTATGTAAATCCCATTTTATAACAACCCCCTTTCTATTTTCCATACTATTAAGCTCCGGATTTTTCCCTTGCTTCCCTTTCGCGTTTCAGTTCCTGGCGATATAATTCTACTTTTTCTTCGTCTGAAAGTTCTTGCATTTCTTTTGAAGCAGGTGCTTCTTTAAACATTGTTTCCGGGTAGTTCGGATCCGCTTTAATTACGGCTGGATGTTCCAAGGCAACACGAGTTTCGCTAAATTTGGCAAACAGCTCCATAACAAAATCTAGTACAGCCTTCCGGTTTTCGTCCGGAAGGTTTAAATATTCTTCAATAACTAAATATTCAAATTGATTTAGGCTATGTTCCTTTGCCAGCATTTCCAGCCCGTTTTTTGGTATAGGCTGAAACATTTCTCCGGCGCCATTTCTTAACCAGTTTTCATTTACTTCAAATTCCCGGCAGATTGCTAATACCATTTGTTCAGTAATGCCGCGTTTTCCGCTTTCAATATTTGAAATAGCCGATCTTGTAACGCCTAATTTTTCGCCTAATTCTTCCATTGTGAGCGAAAGCGTTTTCCGCAATTCTTTAATTCGTTCATTCACAATTTACCCTCCTTTCTTACAGATAATAACATGAAAAGTTTTCAAAGTCAACAAAAAACTATTGACAAACGTAACAAAGAAACGTATGATAGGTAACATAGAAAACAAAAAACGCGTTATTGTTTTTCAATAAAGAATAAAAGGAGGACAAGACCATGAAGAAACGCAACGAAAATTATACCCCGAAACAGCTTGAAGATGCTACGACTTTGATTACGCTTTTGGGGCGAGCTTCTGAGGATGAGCGCCGGACAGCGATTATTGCGGCCAACGCTTTTATGATTGGTATGAGAGCAGCAAACAGCTTAAAAGGAACTCCGAAGAAACAGGAGGTATGAGGCATTGACACGGCAGAGCTTTGGCGGGCTGGCAGGTTGTCATAGTAAACATTTACGAGCAAACAAAAAATAGGAGGGAAACATAGCGTGAATAAATTAGAAATTGTATTAGACAGCCGGGAAGTGGCTGCAATGGTAGACAAAGAACACAGTAAGTTGTTAAGAGATATCCGAACCTACATTGAACAGATGGATGAGGCTAACAAAAAGGCATTTGAGGAAGGAAAAGGAGCCGAAGCCAAAATTGGATTGGGCGATTTTTTCAAGGAATCCAGCTACTTAGATGCCAACAACCAGAGCCGTCCATGCTACCAGGTTACAAAGAAGGGCTGCGAATTTATCGCCAACAAATTAACAGGAGTTAAAGGGACGGAATTTACGGCGCGTTATATTAACCGTTTTCACGAGATGGAGGATGCCCTGGAAGGGGAAAAAAATATTTACAAAGTAAAAGATACAAGCCTCGGAGAGATTACGAGCTTTGTCCGGGAAATGGATAAGGTCATGCGCGACCAGAACTCGCACCCTTCGGATATTGCGGAGGCGTTCAAAGAAGTTTGTGGACAATTCGGCATAAAGCTCCCGAAAAATTTTGTTAGAGAGCCGCAAACGATAGAAACAAATTATTTTCTGCCGTTTTCTGAAATAAGCGACTGCGATTAAGGAGGGCGCCGGATGATAAAACACATTTTAGCGGACGGTACGGAGCTTAAGAGCATAGAGGGGCGGACGATACCGCCCACCGGGAAAACCGAAGCCGTTTACAAATTGATTGCTTATTTTTTAGCAGGCCAGAAGCCCGGCACGGAAGCAAAAACGCGGACAAGCCAGGCGTAAGAGGGCAAAGAAACCAGATAGACAAGGAGGGATAAGAAGTGAAATACCAGGACTTAAAAGCAGGCATAAGAAGCTACCTGGAGGACGCCGCCGAAGATTTTTTTATGGTTGGTTACTTTCTTCGGCAGATCAGCGAAAACGCACTTTTCACGGAGGACGGCTATAAAAGCATATGGGAATTTGCAAAAGGCGAGTACGGCTTAAGCACTTCCAGCGCTTCACGTTTCATGGCCATTAACGCCCGCTTTTCCATTGACGGCGGGGAGCATATGGCGGAGAAGTACATCGGGATGGGCGTAAGCAAGCTGCAGGAAATGTTAGGCTTGCCGGACGAGGAACTCGAAAAGGTAACGCAGGAAACAACGGTCCGGGAGATACGCGCCATGAAGAAAAGGCAGGAGGCGCCGCGTTCCTTCTACGGCTTTCCGAAAACGGAGCGCCCGGAAGGTTCCTTACTTACCACACCAGGATGCGGCGACGGAAAATACGATTGCTTTTCATGTTGCAGGGAGTGCGCCATAAGGCAGGAACCCAGGCACTGCAGAACCGCCCCGCTGGGGAACCCGTTCCCTTGTACCAGGGTAAACAACGAAGAATGGAAAAAGAATATAGCCTACAGCCTTTACAAAGACGAGTGCCAGCTTTTACACCCGGAACTCGCCCCGGTACGGGAAGGCGACAAAGAGCCAGACCCCTGCTGCCTTAATTGCACAAATAAAACTTGCTTCAACCGTTGCGACGTCGCAAAGAAAAAGGACGAGGACGAGAAAAAGCAGGCCCAGGAGGAACTGCGGAAGCAGCGGCGCGAGGCCGAAGCAAAGAGGCCGGAACCTTCCGACCGCGATATAAAAGCCTTTTACGACTGGGCCGGTATTAAGACCACGGACAACATCACGGCGGAGGACTTAAAGAAGCGGTACAAAAACGCAGGAGGCGGAGGCGGCAGGGGAGCCGCGCTGCAGGATTACACCGGGAGCGCCAGGGGCATCCGGATCAATTACAAGAAAGAGCTTACCTGGGTGCAGATTGCTAAACGGATTAAGGAGATCCAGGAGGCGGAGAAAAAGAAGGCCGACTTTGTGGAGCGTTCCAACGGGGCGCAGAAAAACGTCCGCGACCTTATTAAGCAGCAGGAGGAAAAGCGCCGGATTGAGGCTGAGGAAAAGAAGGCAGCCAGGGCCGCCGCGAAGCTGCAGGCAGAGGCGGAGGAACCGGGAAAGCCGGAAATCATAGACGGCGATTTTCGGGAGGTTGAGAGCAGCGAAGAACAGCCCATCACCACCCAGGAGCCGGAGCCGGTACTTTGCGACACTTGCGAGCATGAGGGAGAGTGCGCAGGCAAAAAGACCCACGAGAACGGCTGCATGGGGTACGAGGAAAAGGCCCAGGAGCTGGAGGCCGAAGCAGAACCGAACCCGGAGGAATACGCCCGCTTTGATGTTGAGTCAATTCTTAAGAAAGAAAAAGGCTACCTTGACGGAGGCCGCGAGGCAGACTGCCCGGCGAAGTTCATTAAAGAGCATAAGATCCTGGTTGACGCCTTAACCCTTTTACTTGAAAAGATGGACGCCGAAGGAGGTGCGGAGGATTGACGCGCAGAGAATACCGCAGACGGAGAAGGCGGAGGGCGCGGCGCCGGTACTTGATAAAGCGGATAGCAATAAGCAGCGCCTTTCTATTGGCAACCGGAAGCGTGTTCTTTTCAGTATACGCTGTGACGAACCAGGAGCGCCCAGCATTGGAGGAAACGGAAGCGGTCGGGGAAATGCCCACCATAGCGCCGGAAGCGCCTACAGAGGCGCACAGCGAGGCGCAGGAGGGGAAGGACTTAGGCTGGACAGCCGCCGAGGAATACAAGGCCGCAAGGATGGCCATGGCGGAGGCGGAGGGCGAGGACACCGAAGGGAAAGCGCTTGTTATTCTTGTAATTTATAACCGGCAGCACTCCGGGAAGTTCCCGGACACCGTAGGCGGCGTTATTTCCCAGGAGAACGCCTTTACTTCCTACCATAACGGCAGGTACGACCGAGTAAAGCCGGATGCGGACTGCTGGGCGGCGCTTGACTTGATACAGATCCAGGGCTGGGACGAAAGCCAGGGGGCGCTATACTTCGAGCGGACGCCGGAGGACGAGGAAAGCACCTGGCACAGCCGGAACCTTGAACGGCTTTTCATACACGGGAACCATACATTTTATACAGAGAAGGAGGCGAAAGCAAATTGAAGATGGCCATGAAGGAAGGGCAGATCCTTATAAAAGACGCCGATAACACACAATTCACGATTATTAAAAGCTGGGGCAAGATGAAGTGGAGCAAAGCAGAGCGTATGTTTTACGGCCCGGCAGAGATTGAGCTTTTAAACAAGCTGGCCGGAATAGTACGGCTTCCGGGACCCATTGAGGCGGAGCGGCAGCGGCTTAATATTATCTCCCAGGCAGTAGACGCGGAGCGCATGAAGCCGGAGCCGGAACCGCTTTACAAGTACCCGGTAAAGTTTCCCCTTTACAAGCACCAGACCAGGGCGGCAAACATGGCTCTTATTACTTTCGGATTAGTACCGCCGCCGGAGGATAAGGAGGGCGGTCATGGAAGCATTAAACAGTAAAGAGCGCAAATTTGCGGAAGAAAACCACGGGCTTATATATTCTTTCTTGAATTACTACCGGCTTTCCGAAGCGGAGCATTACGACATATGCGCCATAGCTTACCTGCAGGCGGTAAAGGATTGGCACAGAAAGCCGGGGCTCCGGGACAAGTATAAGTTTTCAACGATTGCCTTCAAAAAGATGGAGTCCGCAAAAATAAAGAAATACCACGCGGACCGGCTGAGGGACTCTTACATATTATTCAGCCTTAACGACCTTAACGCGGAGGGTAACGAGTACCTGGGACAGATTGCGGATCAGCGCGACGCCATCCGGGAGATTGAGGACCAGCAGAACATAGAGAACCTTTTAAACGAGGTTATGCCAGCACTTACGGAGCGGCAGCGAAAGCACCTTATAAGGGCAGTAAAAGGCGAAACGCCCGTAGAGATTATGCGGGGCGGCCATACGGCAATAACGGAATTTTGGAAAGACAGAGAGCGCATAAAAAAGGCAGTATCCGCAGTTTTTGTGCGGGGGGGGTATTGAGGCGTGGGGCGGGCGGGTGTTGTTGAGCTATTAAGGCTTTAAGCCTTGATATAAATAAAAAACGAAAAGGAAGGTATAAGCAGAATGAGCAAAGTAAAAGTATTGATTGAACACGAGGACGGCCACAAACAGGAGCTTAACGGCGATACGGTTATCTGCTTCACGGTAAGCAAGACCGGGGAGTTTTTGAACGGGAAGGCGCAGTTTATAGACGCGCAGACAGCATTTATCGGCAGAGAAATCCCCGCCCCGATTTACCCGGACACAATAGGGAGCCTCGTCGCTTCCACGATTGAGAAAAGCAGCGGAAACGCCGCAAGGGCGGGCTTCAACCTTCACATGGTGGCGCAGATTTTAGAGGCGAAAAGTAAAGAGGTTAAAAGCGGACTTACGGAGCAGGAGAAAAAGGATGCCATCGACAAGACCGTGGAAGAAATTTTAAAAGCCGTCATATTTGGCAAGTAAGGAGGAAAGCGGATGGCAAAGAGGCAGCAGGCCGCCGCCCAGGGTAAAGGCTTCGGGCTTTTGTTTGAAATGGGCTGCGGCAAAACATTAACAGCGATTGCAATCGCGGGGGCAGCATACGAAAAGGGAGCCATTGAAAAGGTTTTAGTGGTTGCGCCTACTTCGGTTTGCAGCGTATGGCCGAAGGAATTTAAGGACTACGCGGACTTTAAATACAAAGTAAACGTACTTTTGGGCGACAAGAAAAAGCGCCTGCAGGAGCTGGAAGCCCTTAACAATTTTCCTTTTAAGGCGCTTAAGGTTGCGGTCATAAACTACGAAAGCACATGGCGCGAGGGATTGTTTGAGGCGCTTCTTGATTGGAAGCCGGATATGGTTATAGCGGACGAGAGCCAGCGGATCAAGACGCCCGACGCCGAACAGAGTAAGGCCATGCACCAGATCGGGGACATAGCGAAGTATAAGCTCATTCTTTCCGGTACGCCGGTACAGAATGACGCTATAGACCTTTTCAGCCAGTACAGATTTTTAAACCCTAACATTTTCGGCTATAACTTTTACGCCTTCCGGGGGCGCTACGCCATTATGGGCGGCTTCAACCGAAAGCAGATTGTAGGCTATAAGGACTTAGATCAGCTTATCCAAAAGGAGCATAGTATAGCTTACCGGGTAACGAAGGACGAAGCCCTGGATCTTCCAGAACAAACATTTTTAACCCGGTATATTCAGCTTACAGGCAAGGAAAAGCAGCTTTACGACAAAATCAAAAAGGACAGCTTCGCAGAGCTGGAGAACGGCGGCATGATTACAGCCCCGACCGTACTTACAAAACTTCTGAGGTTGCAGCAGTTCACGGGAGGCTTTATCCAGGCAGACGAGGGAGTCAAGCCGGAGCTTGTTTTTAAAGGCAAACTAAACGCCCTGGAGGATATTTTAGAGGATTACGTTATAGGCGAAGGAAAGAAGCTGGTGGTGTTCTGCCGCTTCCGCCCGGAGATTGACTTAATACAAAAGTTGCTTGAAAAGAAAAAGATACAGTACCGGAGCATATACGGCGACATCAAGATCGACGACCGGGGGCCGATTGTAGCAGACTTCCAGAAGGATCCGGAAATAAAAGTATTCCTTGCCCAGATTGACACCGCCGGGCTGGGCATTACCTTAACCGCCGCCGATACCTGCGTCTATTACAGCGAAAATTTTAACTACGCAGCTTACAGCCAGAGCCTGGCCAGGATCCACAGGATAGGACAGCGGAACGTATGCACCTATATTCATTTGGTAGTAGAGAAAACCGTAGACGAGGTTATCTTAAAGGCACTTTCCAAAAAAGAGGACCTTGCAAAAACCATTGTGGACGATTGGAGGCAGTATTTTTGACTGAGGTTATAACAGTACCGCGAAAACTTGACGGAAAAGGCCGCTTAATTCTTCCGGGAAACTTTAGGGAAGCGGCAGACTTCGCACCAGATCAAGAAGTAAACGTATCACTTGCTTACATTGAAGGGGAAAAAGTTTTCATTATAGCAAAAAGGAAGGAGGAATAGCCATGTTAAAAACACCGAGCAAAAACCTGGTACCGGAACCGCATGAACGCTATTTTTAAGTACCCAGGAAGCAAGTGGAGCGTTGCAAAATGGATTATTGATTTTTTCCCAGAGCATCACAGCTATTTAGAACCATTTGCCGGAAGCCTTGCGGTATTGATGAATAAACCGCGAAGCCATATAGAAACCGTAAACGACTTAGACGGAAACGTCGTAAACCTTTTCCATTGGATAAGGGACGACCCGGAGAAGCTGGCACACGAGATTTATTTTACACCATACTCCCGGCAGATTTATGACGAAGCCTTTCAAGCGGTACCAGAGGACAGCCTGCAGAAAGCAGTAAATTTCTATATACGGCTTAATATGGGCCACGGCTTCCGAACAAACGGCGAAAAGGTCGGATGGAAAAACGACATCCAGGGACGAGAACGCGCCTACGCTTCCAGGGACTGGGTAACGCTTCCGGACAGAATTATGGAGGCGGCGGAGCGGCTCCGGGGAGTACAGATTGAGTGTAAGCCCGCCGTAGAGGTTATAAAGCGTTTCAACTTCGGAAACGTCCTTATATACGCAGACCCGCCTTACATTCTTTCCACCAGGCACGGAAAACAGTATAGGCACGAGATGGACAACACGGATCATGAGCAGCTTTTACTTGCATTATTGGAACATAAAGGACCGGTATTATTGAGCGGCTACGATAACGAGCTGTACAACGAACTTTTAAAAGGCTGGTACCGAAAAGAAACCGTTGCATATTCCCAGGTTTGCAGTAAGAAAAGGGAAATATTGTGGATGAATTTCAAGCCAGCAGAAACAAGGCAACTTACATTATTTGAATTGGAGGAATGACCATGCCAGAACATACCGAGCAGAAAGAAGAAATTGTAATTTGTAAGCATTGTGGCAAGCCGGAATATTGGGGAGCTATGCGCTGGCTTTCCGGCTGGTGCGCTTGCCGGAATTGCTACAGGAGCTTATGGGAGGACCAGAACCACAAGAGATACACCTGGGACGACTTAGACGGGCCGCGCCCGACCATGGAAGAATATAAGGAGCAGGAGGCGAGGAAATGCGAAAATACGAATTAAGCATAAGCGCAGATTACGTCCCGGAGTGGGGAACCACCGAAGCAATAAGGGAATATTTTCAAAATTCCATAGACGAGGAAACCAGGGACTCCAGCAATAAAATGTTTTTTGATTACGACAGCGGAACCCAGACCATCCGGATCGGAAACAAGCATAGCGACCTGGATATAAAAACGCTTCTTTTCGGAGTTACCACAAAGAACAAAGACAGCGCCATGATCGGGAACCACGGAGAGGGCTATAAGATCGCTACCGTTGTTTTACTTCGTTTAGGGAAAACCGTTGTTTTTCAGAATTACTGCCGCCGGGAAATTTGGAGGCCCAGGCTTGTAAAGTCCCGCAGATATGGCGGCGTTTTGGTTCCTACTTTCTTCGTAGAGCCGGAGGCAGTGTGGAAGAAAGTACCGGAGCATAGCTTAATTATTGAGGTCGGCGGGATAACACCGGAGGAATACCAGCAAATACAAGATTGTAATTTGCACCTGCAGGAAGGATATACCCACAGGGACACCAGCTACGGCGCAGTATTGGACGACGAGGAAAACAAAGGCCGTATTTTTGTAGGCGGGCTTTTCATTTGCAAGGAACCCAGGCTGGAAGATATAGGGATAGACTTTAAGCCGAAGGTCGTAAGATTGGAGCGCGACAGAAGCATGGTAAACAGCTTCGACGTTCAGTGGTACGCAGCCCGGATGATTGAGGAATTAAAGGACGCAGAAACAACCAAGCGGTCGCTTAATTCTTATAGCGGGGTATATATAAATTCCTACAGCGTTCCAAGCGGACTGAAAGACGAAATAGCCGAGGACTTCATAAACGAGCATGGAGCGAAAGCCGTGCCAGTAAGTAACCAGGCGGACATGGAGAAACTTAAGAAGCGAGGATATAAGCCCGTCATTGTTTCCGAAGCGAAGCGCGACGTCATACTTGAATCGGAGCTTTACGAAGAAATTAGGGCGGAGAACGCAAAGGAAAAAGAAAAAGCCCGCCCGCTTTACGACCGTTTCTGCGAGTTTGCGGAGAAGATCGAGGACAGGCTGGAGGAAAGCGAAGTAACCACGCTTTATGAGTTTTTAGACGAATTAGCAGAACTTGAAGAAAAGGAGGACTAAAAGTGGCAGATATTTTTTCATTGATTGACGAGTATAAGGAGCTTCTGGACGAGAAGGACAGACTGAAGGATGCAACCACCGAGAACAACAAGGCATTAGAGGCGAAGCGCAACGAGCTGGCCAAGGCTATGATCGACGCAGAAAGCCCGAAGGTAAGCCGGGGCGGCTTCCTTTACAGTTTGCAGGATAAAACCAAGTATAACAAGATCGGCGGATGCGACGAGGACGCTTTTTATGACACATTAGAGGAACATGGGCTGGGCGATATTATTAAGCGCACCGTAAACGCCCAGACCTTGAACGGGGCCATGGCGGGACTTGTAGAGGAAAACGACGGCGAGCTGCCGGAGGACTTCGAGGACTTTATTAAGCCCTACCAGTATTACGACGTAGCCAAGAGGAAAGAAACCAACAAGGCGGCAAAGAACGCCAAGAATAAGAAGGGAGCATAGGAAGCCTATGAGCGATTACGAGCAGATGGAAATTGACGTAAGGCTGGAATCGGAAAAGGACCTTAAGACCAACGTAGGGAAGGTTATTAAGTTCTTTTACGACAAACGCCGGATGGAGGCTGAGGAAAGCGGCTGGCCGCTTAAGCAGGTAAAAAGCAAGCACGAGGGTTATGGGATTGCGGCGGAGGCGTTCAGTAAGATCGGCGCGAAGCAGAAAACCCTTAAGCGGGGAATGGACGACTACCTGGCATTATTGCAGGTAAAGGGCGAGGACGGCGTGAGCATTTGCGGCGATATTTACAACCAGGCGCTGGAGCTTGCCATGGAAGCGATAGGGATGGCGGCAGACGCTACCCGGATATTAAACGACCTTTATTACGGCTACGACAGCCGGACACCGATAGAGCAGGCAATAGCCGAAATGAACGCCCAGAAGGACCAGGAGGGCGGCGAGTTTGAGGAAGTCGAGGAAACCCAGGGCGAGGGCGAAAACGGCGACGGTGGACCGCAGGAGGAAGCCGAGGGGTACGATCCGGACGGGAATCCGGAAGAAAGTTAAGGAGGACACGAGATGGCTTTAAAAGTAAACGAGATCGTAAAGGTTGAGGTGGAAGCCAGCGACGGCCAGGTCTTGAAAGAGGGCGACGCTATTATGCTTCGGGTAAGCAGGCGGACCCCGGAGGACGTAGTCTGCAGATTTGCCGGACTTTCAAACGGCTACTTTGTTACCACCACCCTGGATGGGCAGCACGAAAACAAGTACCGCCAGGCAAGCATTGAAACCTGTTACCGCATTAAGGAAGTAGAGAAGATCCAGCCCCAGGAGCTTAATGGAACGGGCAAGGAATCAGCACAGGACGCAGCTGCGCCGCTTTTGGCGCCGGGCGCATAAATAAAAAGGAGGATATAACACCATGGCAGGAGCTAAAGCAAAAAACGAATTGGCAGTAGTAGAGAACTTCGACCTGCAGACCATAAGCGGAGATTTGGCGCAGACAATAGCGGAGGAAATGGACGGGCTGGGCGCCCTTCCTTTCGACCGCGTTAAAATTCCTTCCGGCGGCGGGCTGGCGTTTGAGCTTCCGGGAGAGGACGACGAGAATCCGGAGAGCGCAACGGAAATCGTAGGCGTTATTTTGGATCACCACCCGGTCAACGCATACTGGCGGGAAAAGTTTGCAGGAGGCAACGAACAGCCGGACTGCTCCAGCTTCGACGGAAAACTGGGCGTAGATAGGGAAACCGGAGAAATTAAGGACTGCGCCTCTTGCCCTTATAACCAGTTCGGCAGCGACGACAAGGGGAAGGCTTGTAAGAACGTACACAGGGTATTTATTTTGAGGGAAGGGAACCCCGTACCCCTGGTGCTTTCCTTGCCGCCTACCAGCCTTAAGTATATGCGGGACTATATCGCCAAGAGAGTGATCCTTAAGGGCTTCCGTTGTTGGCAGGTAGTAACCAAGATCACGCTGAAGAAAGAAAAGAACGCCGCCGGGATTGCATACAGCCGGGCAGTATTTACCTTCGCCGGGAAGTTAAGCACAGAAAAAGCAATGGAAGCCGAAGCCATGAAAGACTGCGTTAAGCAGCAGTACCGCCAGATCGACGTAGACGACGCAGACTACAGCACAACCGGAAACAGCAACCAGGGCGAGCCGACCGCACCGAAAGCCGACGAAGCAGGCTTTATGAAAGTGCCGGAAGGGAGCGACGAGAAGCTGCCTTTTGATTAAAGGTAAAGCATGGGGGCGGGGCGCTTACCCCCCCATTTAAAAAACGGTTGGAGGATAAGCGCATGGACAAGGTATATATAATTTCACGTTATAGAGCGTTCGCGGAAAGCGGGATGGAGTTTAACCGCAGGGTGGCGAGGTATTTCTGCAGAAAAGTTATTTTAGAGGGGAAGATCCCGGTCGCACCGCATTTATTCTATACCCAGTTCCTGGACGAAAGCCAGGAGAAGGAGCGGCAGATCGGGCTTGACATAGGGCTTAAGGAGCTTCGGGAGGCTGACGAGTTTCTTTTGATTATTATAGGCGGGCGGATAAGCGAAGGGATGCGGCGGGAAATACGCCAGGCGACAAGGGACAGGATGCGCGGAAGGGTAGTATATATGACCCGTAAAGAGATTAAGGAAGTGATAGGATGAACGCCGAACAGCTTAATATAGACGACTTCGTCAATTACGAAGCGGAGTACAGAAGCGTCATAAAAGGCGCGAAGCCCAGCGGAAGCAGTTTAGTCGGCCGCTGCCCCTTCCACGACGACAAAAAGAACAGTTTCAGCGCAGACCTAAAAACCGGACAGTGGCACTGCTTCTCAGAGGACCGCGGGGGAAACTTCGTAAGTTTCTGGGCGGAGCTTCACAACGTAGACACCAAGGAAGCATATAAGCAGATTTTAGAGAAGTACGGAAAGCTGACCGAGCCGGATCCGAAGAAAAATAAGCCAGCCAAGCCGAAAAATAAAAGCTACACCCTCGCAGAGTATACCTTTAATAAGCACTTGCCGGAGGACTTCTTAAAGGATACCTGCGGCATCAGTACCGCAAAGGATAAGGACGGGACGCAGTACCTTAAAACGCCTTACTTCAACGAAGAAAACACAACGCCGATCTTTCGGAAGCGTTACGGCGATAAGGAATTTAGATGGAGCTGGGGCAGCGCCGGGAAGTTGATTTTATACGGCGACTGGCGGCTGCCAGAAATCCGAAAAACCGGATGGGCGGCCCTTGTAGAAGGGGAAAGCGATACCCAAACTTTATGGTATTTAAAAGTTCCGGCACTCGGCGCACCGGGGGCGGCGAACTTCAACGCCCGGATGGTTCCGAAGTTGCAGGATCTTAAAATATATATACACCAGGAACCAGACCAGGGCGGTCAGACGTTCCTCGCTAAAGTTTGCCGGATATTGAAGGAGGAAGAATTTTTAGGCGAGGTTTACACATGGAGCTGTAAGCAGTTCGGAGTCAAGGACCCGTCGGAGCTTTACTTAAGGGACGGAGCGGAAAAGGCATCCGAGAAAATACAGAAAGCCATAAAACACGCCCAGAAGTTAGACCTTGACGACCTGTCCGGAGCGATACCGGAAGCCATAAAGGGGGCGCCCGCGAACCTTCGCCAGCCGGAGGGCTGGATCTATTCAGAGAAGGGCATAAGCCACATAGACGAAAAGAAAGCGATACCGACTATGGTCTGCAGAACACCGATCATATTAACCCAGCGGCTTAAGAGCATGGAAACAGGCGAGGAAAAAATAGAGATTGCATTTAAGCGGGACGGGCAGTGGAGCCGGGCTATATACCCGCGCTCTACTATATTCACTTCCCGGAACATAACCGCGCTTGCAGATTTGGGATGCACCGTAACCAGCGAGAACGCCAAGCAGGTCGTGAGCTTCCTGGCCGCATTGGAGGCGGAGAACATAGACATCATACAAAAGGCGGATAGTACGTCAACCTTCGGCTGGCAGACGCGGGGCCGGTTCCTTCCGGGACACGGGGACGACATAGTCCTGGATATTGAGCCATCTTTAAGAGGATGGGCGGCGGCTTACCACACCGCCGGAACCTTTGAGGGCTGGATCGCCACCATGCAGCCGCACCGGAGCCGGGACAAGTTCCGCTTTATATTGGCGGCCAGCTTCGCCGCCCCGCTTCTTAAGATCATTCAACAGCGGATATTTTTTGTATATAACTGGGGCGGATCCAAGGGAGGAAAGACCGCAGCCCTTAAGGCGGCGCTTTCCGCCTGGGGGGACCCGGAACGCCTTATGGTAAATTTCAACGCCACCCAGGTCGCCCTGGAGAGGATGGCGGGATTTTATAACGACTTGCCCCTCGGCATTGACGAGCGGCAGCTTGCAGGGCAGAAGCAGGAGAACCTGGAAAAGATTGTTTACATGATCGCCAGCGGAACCGGAAGGGCCAGAGGAAGCAAGGGCGGCGGACTGCAGACACTTAACACATGGCGCACCGTAGCCCTTGCCACAGGCGAGGAACCTTTAAGCACCGATACCACGCAGACCGGAGTCAGTACCCGTGTACTGGAGATATACGGCGGCCCTTTCGACGACGAGAAGTCCGCCAGCCTTATGCACCAGCAGGCGCCTACAAATTGCGGCTGGGCGGGCCCGGAGTTTATAAGCCGTCTTCTTTCCACAGACGAGCGCACCATAACGGATCAATACGAAAAGATGGTAGAAGAAATTTACGCAGCGGCAAACGGAACCAGCGGCGCACATATAGCCGGGATAAGCGCGGTCGCCCTTGCAGATGCGATCATAGATACCTGGATATTTGGGAACGAAGCGGACGAAAACAGGAACGAAGCGGAGCAAAACGACGATTTACCGGAGCAAAACGCCGGAAATTGTAAAAAACCGCTTGAAATACGGAACGAATCCTGGGAGAGATCCGTCCGGATGGCAAAGGCGATTATACAGGAGCAGCTCGCCGCAGGCGTAAGTGACGTAAACGAAAACGCCACCCAGTTTATAGTAGATTGGATATTGAGCAACCGCGCCCAGTTCGGGGACAAGGCAATCGGAACGTGCCTGGGGACAATAAGCCACGACCAGAGCAAGGCCTATATATTTCCTTCGCTTCTTAACCAGGCATTAACCAAGGCCGGATATAGCCCCCGGAAAACTATGAAATATTTAGCAGATAAAAAAATAATAACCAGCACGCCAAAAGCAAACGGCGGCAAGGAATACTGCATAAGAAAATGGTTTGATAACAGAACAAGCCGCTTTGTTGAATTTGATTTAGGGAGATTTTCAAAACCCGTTGACCCATTGGACGAAGATGAAGCGGCAGAAGCCGCAGGAATTGAGGAAAAACCGAAAGCAGACGAGTGGCAGCAATTAGGCTTTGACACAAAGTCGCCTTTTGAGGAAGAAGAAACAGAGCTGCCATATTAAACTATACTTTTTCCATTACGCCTAAAAAATAGGCGTAAGGTTAGGCGTAAGGTTAGGCGTAAGGAAGAAAACGCCGAAAATAAGCGGCTTTTTAAGCCTATTATATATATTCTTACGACATTACGCCTATTATATAGGCTTATTGCAGAAGTAAAAAGGTAAAGAAAAAACGTGCGCTTTTTAAAAGTAACGGTATATTTCCAAAAAATAGGCGTAAGGCGTAAGGAATCGAAAGAAGCCCTTATAAATTCAGAGTTTGTCACATTACGCCATGCGAAAATAAAAAGGCGTAAGGAAATTTAGGCGTTAGGAGGTGGACGGCCACGGAAAAAGCAAAAAAAGCCCTTGAAAAAACAGCGGCAACGCTTGAAAAATACCGGAAAAATAAAACGCTTGTCCCGCCGGAGGAATTAGCCGGGAAGTATAAAAAGCCTTTTGAGAAATTGAAGCAGCAACTTAAGGATGAATTAGAAGAATATTTAAGGCTTTTCGTTCTGGACGGCTTGCAGGTACGAAACGACGACGAAGGACAGCAGATCATAGCAGAGATTAACCAGGCATTTAAGGAGGCGCAGATCGGCAAGAGAGTCGGGCGGGCGGCTTTCCGGGAATTTGATTTAGAGAAGATAAAGCGGATCGCTGAAGAACACCGCCAGAGGGTGGCCGGGATATATAAAGCATACTTTGACCGTCATACTTGCCTATACGCCGCCGGCCCTTCATGGGATCCGGACAATCCACAGCCGCCGCTTATTTACAACGATATTGTGGATAAGTTTTACGACGAGGCGGCAGGCGGGTGGATAAGCAAAGAGAAGCCCCCAGGGGCGGCAATATTGATTTTCATAAAAAGTGAAAATAAAAAAACCGAGCAAAAGGAGGATAACGATGAACACACAGGAGAACGTAAAGAGGTTTGAGGAACTTTTAAACCAGGTAGAGCGGGAAGGGCTGGCGCAGCTTTTGGAGTACATCCGGGACAAGAGCGACTTTTACACGGCTCCGGCTTCTACCCGCTTCCACTTAAGCACCGAGGGCGGCTTATTGCAGCACAGCCTCAACGTGTACGATTGCTTACAGAGAAAGAAGGAAAACAGTACCTGGGCTTGTATTTTGGAGGATGCCGGGAAAGATGCCCTTATTCTTTGCCCCTTGCTTCACGACCTTTGTAAAACGCATTTTTACAAGATCGATTATAAGAACCAAAAGGCCTATGACCCGGAGAAGGTAAAGGCGGCGGAACGCTGGCAGGTAAAGAAGGATAACGCCGGGGCTTTCATTTGGGAATCGGTTCCCTGCTACACCGTAGACGACCGGGTGCCATACGGACACGGAGAAAAGAGCGTTATGATGATTGAACAGTTTATGAGGCTTACCGGCCCGGAACGCTTCGCCATCCGCTGGCACATGGGATTTTCAGAGCCGAAAGAGCTTCATTTACAGCTTACCCAGGCTATGAGCAAATACCCGCTTATACTTGCCCTTCACGAAGCAGACCAGGAAGCAAGCACACTTTTAGAGGGAGAAAAGGACAATAAGGTGCTTACCAAGGCACAGGCAGACGCAGGAGAAAGACCCTGGGGAGGCGACGGCGGATCCGGGTGCGACTTCCAGGAGGCTGAGGCGATAGGAGGCGCGGAAGATTGAAAGCTATAACAGTTTGGCAGCCATGGGCGCAGCTTTTAGCTGAAGGAAAGAAGCATGACGAAACGAGAAGCTGGCGGACAAATTACCGGGGCGAGATATTGATCCATGCAGCGAAGAAAGATCCGTTATTTGGAATTTGCCAGATGCCGGACGAGGGCTGGGAAAAGGCGTTACTTTCCTTCGGATTGTACGAAGAATTTAACCGCTTTGAGAGGTTCCAGACCGGAGCTATAATCGGCGCGGCGATTTTGACGGATTGCAAGCTGATAGACCAGGAATACCACGACTTTATAAAGGAGCTTTGTCCGGAAGAATTTCTTTACGGCGACTTCACGGTCGGCAGGTACGCATGGAGGCTGGAGAAGCCGCAGCTATTCAAAACCCCGATACCAACACCCGGAAAACAGGGCTTATGGAACTTCGGAGAAAACGTCCGGATCCGGGGCGGCGAATTATACATAGGGGAGGCGGAAAAACAGTGATAAGCGAAAAAGAGGCTGTTTTATTGATAATAGCCATTTGCGCCGGAATTGTATTACTTATTTCATTCACAACAGCCGCACTGGTATGGGCGGCGGATAGAAGGAGGAAAAACCGTGAACAGAAATAAAAAGGCAATAAATACTTGATTACCAGGGCCAGATATAAATCTATAAAGGCTTTTGATCACCAGCAGATGGAGCAATTCTGCACAGACGTATATAAGAGCGGCTACCAGGACGGCAGAGAGAGCGTCCCAGGCGTTGACGTTGAAACCATTATGGAGGCAATAAGAAGCGTAAAGGGAATCGGGGCGAAAAGACTTTATGCCATAAGGGACAACATAGAGGCGATATTTGCAAAGGGCGGAGAGAATGAGTGATAAGGAGATTATAAACGGAGCCAACACCCTGGCGCTTCAATACTTCACGACATACAACCGGATGCTCCAGCTTACCGGGAACTCGGAGGAAGCGATCCGGCTTACAAGTTCTTTGTTTGAGGCTATGTTTGCAGGGAACCGGCCACGCCCGGAGCCAGGGGCGGGCGGCTTCACATTGTACTGGGATAGGAGGTGAGGACCGTGACAGAGCAGAAAATGCAACAGATTAACGCCTGGCTTAAGAAGGTAAATAAGGGCAAGCTGGAGATGCAGGAAAAGATGGTTATAGCCAACGCAACTATGGAGATGTTGGAAAAGTTGGAACCGATTTACGATAAGTACAACGGTAACAGTTGCGACGTCGCAAGAAAGTAGAGGCTTTGATGATTGATTTTGAACAGTTTAAAACCAAGGCGGAGGTCATTAAGTACCTTAAGGCTACGAAGGATATATCCTGCCAGACAACCGCCCAGGCGGAGAAGTACCTGCGGGCGCACTTGCCAAAAGAAAGTTATTACCAGGATAAGATCATAAAGCATATAAGGGAGCTTATACCCTCTTCCTTTGTTTGGAAAGCGGCGGCTGGGCCATACAGCCGCCAGGGGATCCCGGATATTTGCGCCGTAGTAAACGGCCGGTATTATGGCTTTGAGGTAAAGCGGCCCTTTATAGGCGTTCTTTCCAAGATACAGGAACGGACCATACTGCAGATAAGGGCGGCGGGCGGGAAAGCCTACGTTGTTACATATCCGGACGAGGTAACAAGGATATTGAAAAAAGAGATAGGAGGGACGCCATGAGCAGGGAGGCGGAGCTTATAAAAGAGATTGATGAACATATCAAGGAAGCGGGTGGGCTTTACGGTTTAGAACTTCCAGACAGCGACCTGCAGATCATACGAGCGGCACTTAAAAAGAGGGTAGAGGTAAACACGAAAAGTGAAACATACCCAACACAGGAGATAGAAGGAGTTATATTTACAGCGCATAAATATAAATGCCCGGATTGCGGATCGGAAAAAGTTTATTTCGGGAAATTTCCTGCATATTGTGACGATTGCGGCCAGGCATTAAGACAGCTTCAACCAAAGGGAGGCGATCCACCCATTGAGAAATAAAGAAGGATACAAGGACCCGACCGCCGGAGCAGCAATCGCCAGCGTAAGACGGCAGGAGAAGCGGCGAAGGAAGGAGGAAAAGCGTGAACAGAAAACAGGCGAGGGCAGCCATGCGGGGGAAAGCGAAGGGACCGAACTTAAACGACCCCAGGCAGGCGCAGGCAATGCTTGAAAATTTACCTATTGCCACATTGGTGGCCGGAATTAACAATAGCCTTGATATTCTGCAGAAAAGAGGTATACCCATTTCAGACTGGGACCAGAAAAAGCGGGAGCTATACAGGCTTAAGGTTTTCGGCGGCAAGGTTTACTTTTTAGCGGCTGAGTTAGACAGATCCGAGCAAAAAACGAATAAGGAGAACGAAGCCGATGGATCAGAAAAATAAACAGCGGAAAAACGAACGGAGCGAGGACAAGGAAGTGCTTAAGGAGTATTTAAACCAGTATTACACCGGACGCATTAAGCGGTCACAGCTTGAAAGACGGCTTAAAAATATCCGGGCGGAAATGGCTACCCCTATAGGCGGCTACGGATATTCTCCGGTAAATTACGGAGGCACGAACAAAGTCGGACCCGGCACCGCTTCCTTCGTTTACCGCATGAGCGAGATCGAAACCCGGATAGAGGAACAAAAAAGCCGGGTAGAAAAAGCCCTTTTAAAAGTCATGGATATTATGGACTTTTTGGAGGAAAACAGCACGGAGCGGATGGTATTAGAGCTTCGCTTTATTGATTGTAAGAGCTGGGCAGCCATTGAGAAGGAGATGCACTTAAGCCGAAGCTCGCTTTTTTCCTACCAGGACAAAGGGCTGGATAAGCTATTGACCTATAAGAAAGTACGCCAGATTTTGAGGGAGTATAAAAAAGCGGCTTGAAATATAGCCCCCCTATGGTACCCCCATATAATACCCCCGTATTTTCGCCCCATTTTTACAAGGCGAATTTTACGAGGGTATTTTACACCCCTTCTTTTCAGCATAGCGCAGAATAAAACGCACATATAAACATAGCCCCATACAGCCCATAAGCCCAGCATATACAAGGCTTCGGAGATTTTTTTAAGTTCGGACTCTATTGGACTATTAAGTGTGTTAGTATAGTAGCATGGACACAAAATAAATAGCACACCCCCATATATTAAGCCTACAGCAAGCCCTATTTTTATAGCCTATATACCCATATAGCAGGGCATAGCATAGGCTTATTATATTGCATACATATAAGCACAGCATACACAGCACACAGCAAGAGTATAAGGCACAGCACCACAGCCCAGGGCATAGGCGCACATAGTACCATAGCACAGCGTAGGCACAAGCACACATAGCACAAGCAAGCATTGAAGCGTAAGAGGGCAAGGCATACAGCACCACACCGAAGCAATGAGAGCAGAGAGAGAAGGAGACAGGGCAAGCCCATGGCTGCGCTGTTCAGCAAGCCCACCCGCACGGCTCGCAGTAGGTACTTACCAAGCCACACACGGCCTGCGGGGCGAGGAAGGCGCGGTATTTTTGGCGATAAAATCGAAAAAAAATTTTGCCTTTCGTTACGCAAGGGCAGAACCGGAAGGAGGAAACGGACTATGGAGCTGGTAAAAAGACAGCTTGCAGACCTTAAACCAGCGGAATATAATCCGCGAAAAGCATTAAAGCCGGGCGACCCGGAGTACCAGCGCATAGCCGCCAGTATAGAAGAATTTGGCTACGTTGACCCGATTATTATCAACGCAGACAATACCATCATAGGCGGCCACCAGCGGCGCACGGTCATGCTTGATTTGGGCTACACAGAGGCGGACTGTATTCTGGTTGAGATGGACAAGACCAGGGAAAAGGCTCTCAATATTGCCTTGAACAAAATAACCGGAGAATGGGACGAGGCGGCCTTAAAGGATTTATTGATAGATTTGGATAAGGCAGACTATAACGTGGGGCTTACAGGCTTCGGAGGCGACGAGATCGAAAAGCTATTTGCAGCCGTTGAACTTACCCAGGAGGCAAACGACGACGGCTATGACCCGGACGAGAAGCTGAAGGAGCTTAAGGAGGTTCGGACGCGCCCCGGCGATATTTGGCAGATGGGGAGCCACCGCCTCATGTGCGGGGACGCTACAGACATTTCAGACATTGAGCGGCTGATGGAAGGAGCAACGGCCGACCTTATCATCACCGACCCACCTTATAACGTAGATTACGAAACCAAAGATAAGAGCCTGGAGCGTTCCTATAAGCGGAACCGCACCCGGACAAATAACGAGATCCAGAACGACCGGATGAGCAACGACGCCTTTTACAGTTTCTTGTATAAGGCGTTTTCTAATTTCAACGAAGCAGCCCGCCCCGGCTGTTCGGTTTATATATTCCACGCCGACAGCGAGGGTATAAACTTCCGAACCGCCATGAAGGAGGCAGGCTTTTACCAGGCGCAGACGCTGATCTGGGAGAAAAACCAGTTTGTCATAGGCCGCCAGGATTACCACTGGCGCCACGAGCCGATCTTATACGGCTGGAAGGAGGGCGGCGGTCATTACTTCGGCGGAGGGCGCGGACAAGATACCGTTTTCATAGAAGATGATATAGACTTTTCAGCCATGAAGAAAGCGGAGCTTGTCGCCTACATTGAGGGCATCCGGGAACGCCTGCAGGAGAACACGTCGGTCTTATACGAAAAGAAGCCAGCCCGGAGCGATATGCACCCGACCATGAAGCCCGTGGCGCTTTTCGGGCGGCTAATTACCAACAGCAGCAAATACGGCGACACGGTCGCTGACTTTTTCGGAGGGAGCGGGACGACGCTGATCGCTTGCGAACAGCTTAACCGCAGCGCATACCTTATGGAGCTTAACGAAAAGTACTGCGATATTATTATAGACCGCTGGGAGGAATACACCGGCCAGAAAGCCGTAAGAGTAAGGGAGGGCGGAGCATAATGGCAGAAGAAAAAGCAAGCGGCGGGCAGTTCGTAAAGGTTGAGATCATAGCCCAGATTTTCGGAGTTTCCGTCCGCAGGGTGCAGCAACTTACCCAGGAGGGAATCATAAAGACGGACGAAGTCCCCGGAGAGGGCAGGCGTTACGAGCTTGTACCGACCATTAAAACATATATTCAGTATTTGTCCGACAAGGCATACGGCAAGGGCAAGTCCGAAAAGGAAACGGAGTTAAGGCAGCAGAAGCTGGAGGCAGAAATCGCCCTAAAGGAAAGCCAGGGCGAGATGCACCGCATGAGGGCGGAGATCGCCGCCGGGAAATATATAGATGTTGAGGAAGTAGCCTTAGATTATCAAAAGTTTTTCGTTTCCTTCAAACGGTTCGCTATGGGCATACCGTCCCGGCTTGTAAGCATAGTAAGCGATAAGCTGGAGCCATTGGAAGCCCGCAAGGCGGAGAAGGAAATGAGCGCAGAAGTAAAGCGTATGCTTCGGGCTTTTGTCGTAGCCGGATATACACCGGAGCTGGGGGAAGAAAAGCCAGGGAAGCGCCGTGCAAAAACCTAAACAGCTACGCCTCCGGAAATACGAATGCAAGGCATACCAGAAATCCGCGCTTGAATACTTGAATCCCCCGGAAGATATGGCAGTATCCGAGTGGGCGGAACAATACAGGGTGCTTTCCAGTTTGACCAGCGCAGAACCGGGGCCATGGAGCAACGACCGGACTCCGTATCTGGTAGGCATCATGGATGAGTTTCTAAACCCAGAAACGGAAGAAATAGACTTTTGCAAGCCTACCCAGTGTGGCGGAACCGAGGCGGAGCTTAATATGCTGGGCTACATTATCCAGCAGGACCCGTCCCCCGTGGAAGTTGTATACCCTACGGAAACCATGGCTGGCAGCGTTTCAGAAAAGCGGATCAGGCCCATGATAGAAGCAGCCCCGACCCTTTATAAAAAATTTGATAAGAACAGCAGCAACTTAGAGCTTGACTTTGATGATATGTTTATAAAACTTGTTTGGAGTAACAGCCCTTCCGGGCTTGCTTCTTTCGCCATGAAATACCTTTTTCTTGACGAGGTGGACAAGTACCCAGGAGCCAGCAAGAAAGAGGCGGATCCGATCAGCCTGGCAAAAGAGCGTACAAAGACTTTCCGAAACAGCAAAGTCTATATGACCAGCACACCGACCATAAGGACGAACCACATCTGGAAAGCCAAGGAAGGAGCCGACGCAGAAAAGCATTACTTCATACCTTGCCCGCATTGTGGGGAGTTTATAGAGCTTCACTTTGACAACCTTAAGTGGCCCGGAAAAGATAAGGATCTTGTGGACGCATACGGAGAGGATGCCATAAAGGAGAAGCTGGGGAACTTTGAGCCGATAGACGACTCGGAGGGTTTGAGCGACGCAGACCGGGCGGAGTTTGCTTTTTACGTTTGCCAGGAGTGCGGATGCGTAATCACGGATGCCCAGAAGCAGCAGGCAGTAAAGAAGGGACACTGGGAGGTCGTAAGACAAACAACCCGCTTTGTAAAAAAGGTTTGTTTCTGGATAAATACGCTTTATAGCCCCTTCGTCCGGTTTTCCGAAATTGCGAAGGAATTTATGGACAGCAAGGCGGACCCGGAGAAACTACAAAACTTCGTAAATTCCTGGCTTGCAGAACCATGGGAAGATACCAAGCTAAAGACCAGCAAGGACCTTGTTATGGAGCGGCAGACGGAGCTTGCAGAGTTTACCGTGCCGGATTGGACGAAGCTGCTTACCGCAGGCGTAGACGTACAGGAAAACAGCGTTTACTGGACAATAAGAGCCTGGGGCGACTTCTTGACAAGCCAGAACGTAGCACACGGCCAGGCTTACAGTTTTAAAGAGGTTGAGCAGATTATGAACCTTGAATATAAGACAGAGTCCGGAGCCGTTGCAATAGTAAACCTATGCCTCATAGACTCCGGCTACGAAGCAGACTCCGTATACGATTTTTGCGCCTTGAACGCAGAATGGGCGAAACCGGCCAAAGGATCCAGCAACCCCATGCAGAGCCATTTTAAGCTGAGTACCGTCAATAAGGACGCTTCCAAGGCTTACGGTATGGATCTTGTTATCGTTGACGGCGGCAAGTATAAGGACATGATCGCCAGCAGGATGCACCGGAAGAACGGCAACGGAAGCTGGATGGTATACAAGGGCTGCGACGAGGAATACGCCGAGCAGGTAACGGCAGAGCATAAAATCCTCGTTAAAAACGGAAACAGCAAGCCGCGGCTTGAATGGGTGCCAAAGCACAGCCATGCGGACAACCATTATTTAGACGCGGAAGTCTACGCCATGGCGGCAGCAGATACCCTGGGCGTCCGTATGCTTCACTTGCAGAACATACAGGAGGAACCGCAGGAGCCGAAGAAAGAGCAGTACACGCCGGAGGAAGAATGGATAAGCCAAAACGAAAGCTGGCTATAGCAGGAAGGAGGGAACCGGGTGGAAGAACAGATGACAGCGCAGGAAATGCTTACCGAAGTAAATAACGCTATTTACGCTATATGCGTAGGCGGGCAAAGTTACAAGATAGGCTCCCGGCAGCTTAACCGGGCAGACCTTAACACATTATACAAGATTAAGAACGACCTTATGGCACAGGTCGCAGGAAGTACACCGGGCTTTTTGGACGATTGCTACGTCGCAGTATTTGACCGAAGATAGGAGGGAAAGAAGTGGGAAACGTATTAGACAATATAATCGGCTTCATTTCCCCGGCAGCCGGAGCCAGAAGGGAAGCATGGAGGCAGTACCTGGACGAGCAGCGCCATTATGACGCCGGGGGCTATGACCGCCTTAACGCCGGGTGGGTGGCCTATAACCAGAGCGCAGAGCAAACGGACCGCTACAGCCGGGACACCATAAGAGCCAGGGCCAGGGACTTAGAGCGAAACAGCGATATGGCAAACAGCGTGATCGGGGCATACCGCCGGAATGTAGTAGGCCACGGCTACACGCTTCGGGCAAGAACCAGCAATGAAACGCTTAATAAGCAGATACAGGAAGCCTGGATAGAGTGGTGCAAGCGTAAAAATTGCGACGTAACCGAAACGCAGAGCTTTAACCAGATGCTTAGAATGGCGGAGCGCCGGAAGAAGGTAGACGGAGGAATCCTTTTTAAGAAGTGCTACACCAGCGGAGGGCTGCTGCCCTTTAAGTTGCAGGCGTTGGAAGTTGACGAGCTGGACACCGGACGGGCAGCGCCGCACAACCCGAAACACCGGGTGGTCGGAGGGATTGAGCTTAACACCTATAACAAGCCCATGGGCTACTGGATCCGCCAGTATAACGTAGACGGCTTCGGGCAGATTGAACCCGTCTATGTTCCGGCAAAAGATATTATTTTCTATTTCACGAAAGACCGCCCTTCCCAGGTTCGGGAGATGAGCGACCTGGCCCCGACCATTACCAGGGTAAGGGACGCGAATGAGTTTATGACGGCGGTAAGCGTAAAGGAGCGCATAGCCGCCTGCCTTGCCGTTTTCGTAAAGAAGATCATACCGACAACCGGGAACTTTGCAAGGGGCGTGGGAGTAAGCGACGGGAGGCCCCGCGAGGACTACGACGGAAAAAGGATAAGCCCCGGCATGATAAAGGAGCTTAACGCCGGGGACGAGATCCAGGTCGTAAACCCGACCGGACAGGCAACGGATGCCGCCAGCTATATCAAGCTGCAGCAACGGCTTATAGGAGCCGGGCAGGGCTTAAGCTACGAGGCTACCAGCCGGGACATGAGCCAGAGCAACTACAGCAGCGCAAGGCAGGGAATCATTGAGGACGGCCAGACCTACATAGAGGACATAGAGCTGCTGAAGGAAGTAGTTATGGACGAGGTATACGAAACCTTCATAATTTCCGGCGTCCTTTCCGGCTTATTCAATATCCCCGGCTTTTGGGAGGATAAGCAGAAATATTTTAAGCACGAGTGGGTGGCGGCGCCGAAGCCGTGGATCGACCCGGCGAAAGAAGCCACAGCTACCAAGGTCGCACTGCAGACCGGACAAAAGACATACCAGCAGGTCGCAGCGGAGAACGGCAAGGACTGGAAAGAGCAGATAGACGAAACCGTCGCCGTTTTAGAATACGCCAGGAAAAAAGGCATTGAGATGGGAGGTGTTATATTTGACAGAACCGAAGCGGAGCTTACACCTGCAGACGAGCAGAAGCCAGAACCGGGAGCAGTTCCCGGCGGACCTACTGACCAGGGCGGAGGAAACCAGCCACCAGGGCAGCAGCCGGGGAACGGGCAGCAGGACGGCAACCAGCCAGCCGCAGACGGCGGCGAAGGACAGCCAGAAGGAAAACCAGATAAGGGCGTTTAGTTCGGCAACAATCCGGGCTATGGAAGGGGAAGGGAATGAACGGAAGTTCATTCTTTCGTTTTCTTCGGAAGAACCTTACGAGCGTTTCTGGGGTAAGGAGATTTTAGACCATAACCCGGCAGCCGTTGACCTTACCCGGCTTAACACAATAGGAGTCCTTCTTTTTAACCATAACCGGGATAAGGTTATAGGCAAGATCAACCGCGCCTGGATTGAAAACCAGCGGGGCATGGCTGAGGTAGAATTTGACAGCGACGAAGAAAGCGAGGTCATTTTTCAGAAGGTAAAAAGCGGGACGCTCAAGGGCGTTTCCGTTGGGTATAAGATTGGTGTGATTGAGGAAGTCATGCCGGGGAAGATATCCACCGACGGACGTTTTAACGGTCCTTGCGACGTCGCAAGGGAATGGATGCCCTACGAGATAAGCGTAGTAAGCGTCCCAGCAGACGCTACCGTGGGAGTAGGGCGGGAGCTTAAAGGGAATCCGCAGGCTCCGGAAACTTTAACTTGTTTTGAAGCACAACTTCAAATAAATAAAAACAGAAAATAGGAGGTACAGAGATGACACCGAAACAAAGACGAGAAGCCGCCATGCTGAAGCAGCAGGCCATTGTGAACGCCGCCAAGGCAGACGGCAACCGTGCGCTGACGGCGGAAGAACAGGCACAGTTTAACGCTCTCCAGAGGGAGATTGACGAAGCCCAGGCAGAGATCGACGCACAGGAGAGAGGGCTGGCAGGAGGAACCGGAGCGGCAGCAGCACCCCCGGCGGCGAATCCCCAGCAGACGACACCACCCCCGGCAACCGCACCGCAGACAGTACCTGCAGATGGACAGCGGAGCGCAACCGAGGCGGAGCGTAACCGGGTAACGGAAATTATGGCACTTTGCCGGGACTTCGATGTGGATCCGGCGGAGCATATCCGCAACGGTTCCAGTTTGGATCAGGTACGCAGTTCCATCCTTGACGGCATGAGGCAGACCGGAAGCCCTGTGGGCGTACAGGTCACCAGGGACGAAAACGAAACTTTCAGACAGAGGGCAACCGACGCGCTTATGCTTCGGGCAGGCGTACCCGTAGCCACCCCGGCAGACGGAGCGAATGAGCTTAGATCCATGAGCCTCCGCGACCTTGCTATTGAGTGTTTGAGCAGGGACGGGCGGGACACTATGCAGCTTTTGAGGATGCAGCCCGACGATATGTACGGCGAGCTTTGCCGCCAGTTCTACAACCCTACGGCAGCCTTTCCGGCGATCCTTGACAACACGATCAGAAAGAGCATTGTGCAGCTTTACAACGCAGTGCCTACGACCTTCCAGGCATGGACCACAAAGGGCAGCTTGAAGGACTTCAAGACCACAGCGGATCACGAATACGTGATCGGAGGTATGGGCGACTTCCTTCTGGTTCCCGAAAACGGCGAGCTTAAGCCGGATAAGCCCAGGACGGAGCTGCTGCCGAACCGCAAGCTGGACACCTACGGGCGGACATTCAGCATGACCCGCCAGGCGTTCATCAACGACGATATCGGCTTTTTAACGGAGGTTCCGGGGCTTTACGCAGCAGCGGCAAAGAAAACCATTGATAAGCAGGTCTATAGCTTGCTTTACAATAATGCCCCGATTTTCGACGGCGTAAACCTTTTCCATAAGAACCACGGGAACCTGATCGCAAAGGGCGGCAAGCCTACCCAGGCTTCGATCCAGGCTATTATCCTGCAGATGCAGCACCAGCGCGACCAGTTCGGGGAAGCTATTTACATTACCCCGCAGCATATTATTGTGCCTGTTGGCTATGAGTTTGAGCTGGCGGTCATTCTTCACAGCACCCAGGTAGTAGGCAGCAATAACAACGATATCAACCCGCTGTACAACTACCCGATCAATATTATTCAGACCCCGGTGCTTAACGCCCTGGCAGGGGATAAGGAAGTGCCGTGGTTTATGGTTGCAAACACCGCCAGCGCAAAACATATCCAGGTGGACTACTTGAACGGGCAGGAAACCCCGACCGTAAGAAGGATGGAAACGCCGGGTGTTTTGGGCTTCCAGTGGGATATTTACCTTGACTGGGGAATCGCCGTAAGGGACTTCCGCGGAATTGCAAAGAACCCTGGAGAAAAGATCGCAGCAGAATAAGAGATAAGGAGGATTAAAAGCCATGAGTAAAGCCGCATATTGGCAGAGAGGGGAAACCCTCGACTATAAGAACAATACGGACACAAAGATCGAGGCAAACACGGTCATTTCTTTCGGTTCCCATATTGGCGTCGCCGGGACGGATATCCTCCCCGGCGAGCTGGGATCGCTTGTAGTTACAGGCGTTTTTGAGATCGACAAGACCGCAACTGGAGCCATTGAGATGGGAACGGAGGTATATTTTGACGGGACCGGCATCACCGACACCAAGGGCGACGACACGCCGCTGGCAGGGTATGCGGCTCAGGCAGCAGCCGCAAGCGATACCGTTATCCTGGTAAAGTTGGGCGGCTGATGAAACAGCTTATAGCCGTTTTCCCCATACTTTTTGAAAGCCAGAACTATGAGCCGGGCGACGAGCTGCCGACACATAACGCCGGGCTTGTAGAAATATGGATCGGGAACGGCGCGGCCATTTGGCAGGACAACGAGGAACCCAAAAAGCGGAGCGCAAAAGCGAGGCAGACAACCGCCCCCGCAGGGCTTCCCGGTGATGCTTACCCTTCCGCCGGAGCGGAGCAGGATTTAGTGGGAAAACCGCCGTCCAGGAAAACGAGGGGCGCACAGCCGGAACCGACCAAAGGAAGGAGGAAAAGCAGTGCGTAAGCCGCTGACATTTAAGGAGCTTCTGAGGCAGGACGTAAAAACGGTATTTCTTAACCCGGCAGAGTTTGGAGAGGAACACACGGTCAACGGAAAAACAATGCTGATCATTATTGACGATAACGAGCTTACGGAGAGGGAAAAGCGGATGAAAAGCAACATGGACGGGATATACAAGAAGCAAACGCTTATATACGTTTCCGCTTTGGATTACGGCCCGCTTCCGGGAATCGGCAAGCCGGTCAAGATTGACGGCGCAACCTTTATCGTTACCGACAGCCTTAACGAAGGCGGCGTGTATTCCTTGCATTTGGAGGCGAATAAGAGTTGATAGAAATAAGCTACGACCGGAATATGCTGGAGCAGGTTGAACGGCGGTTAGGCAGGATGAAAAGCGAGGCGCCGAAGGCGCTAAAAAACGCGATTAACCAGACAGCCAAGCAGGCCAGGAAGGACCTGGCGACCGAAGCGCAGAAAACCTATACCGTAAAAACCGGGCGCTTCAACAAGGCAATGAGGATTAAGAACGCGACCCCGTCCAGGTTGGAGGCGACCATAAAGGCAACGGGCAAGGTTATGGGGCTGAAAGATTTTAAGGTAAGCCCAGCCACCATGCGGACCGGAGAAAACCGCCCGGAGGTAGTAAAGGCGAAAGTATTAAAATCCGGCGGCATGAAGCCCCTGCAGATGGGCAGCCTTAAAGCCTTCGTTACAAAGTTCGCAAGCGGCCATGTTGCAGTAGCGCAGCGGCGCGGAGGCGAGCGTAAACCGATTAAGACTTTTTCCGCCAACTCCATCCCGGTTATGTTGGGAAACGAAAAGCGGGTATACGGCGTAGTAAAGCCGCATATTAAAGAAAATCTTAAGCGGAACGTACAAGCCCAGGTAACAAAGATTTTGGAGGGATAAAAAGATGGTTGCTACATTTCTGCAGCAGGAGCTGGCCGACGAGCTTAAAAAGATTTTTGAAGGCTTCCGGCTTAAGAATCCGCAGGGAGAGGAAAGCGAGCTTAATATATTTGAGCAGCTTTTACCCATGCCAGAACCGGCGGCGCAGGAGGAAGCCCCTCCGGAGCTTTTAGAGAACGGCCTGGCAGAAGAACAGACAGCGCCGGACCCGTACCCGTATATAATCGTCCGGATTGCCGACGGGGAAATAAAAGACGAGAACAGCGCCCAGGATGCCAACGTAACCCTGCTTTTTGGCATATACGAACCGGACTACGACAAGCAGGGACACAAAGACATATTAAACATTATAGCCAAAATCTATGAGAGGTTCGCAAAGTACCCGGTACTTAACGGAAAGTATACAATACAGTACCCCATATTATGGACTTTGCAGGACGAAGAATCCTACCCCTTTTATTTTGGGGGCATGAACTTAACTTTTGAGATTGCGGCAATAAGAAGGGAGGACCCATACGCATGAGCGAAGCAACAGAGAAAAAGCAGACGCCCAAAAAGGCAGCGGCAAAAGAGCCGGAGAAGCAGGCGGGGATCGTGGTCTATATTGGCCCGGACATTCCCGGAGCGAAGCAGTATACGACATACAACAACGGCTTGCCGGATGTATTGAAGGACCGCGTAAAAACGCAGTCCTTTTTTAGTTCACTTATTGTGCCGGTTGAAAGACTGGCGCAGGCCAGCGCGGAGCTGGCGAGGGAGGGAAGCGCCTTAAGCGTTTTCTTCAAAAGAGCAGCAGAAAGCAGAAAATAAAGGAAGGAGAGAAAAGAGATGGCCTATAATCACGGCGTAAGAATTTTAGAAAACCCTACCAGCCTTACGGCGCCGATCCTCGGTACGGCGGCTTTCCAGGTAGTAGTCGGCGTTTCCCCGGTCAATTTGGCAGCGGACCCCTATAAGGCTACCAACGAAGTGAAGCTGGCTTACAGCTTCGCGGAAGCCAGCGCAGCGGTCGGGTATTCTAATAACTTAAAAGATTACACATTAAACCAGAGCATAAGCGCGACTTTCAAAAAGTTTGCGGTTGCGCCGATTGCGCTTATTAACGTCCTCGACCCGAAGAAACATAAGGACGCGATCCCCAAAAAAAGCTACCAGGTAGACGCCATGCAGGCGACCGTAGACATTGAGGGAATCCTGCTTGACACCTTAGTTATTGAGAGCGGGGAAACCACGCTGCAGGCGGACACGGATTATGTAACGAGCTTCGACGACAACGGCTACGCGGTTATTACGCTTCTGGAGGACGGAGCAGGAAAAGACGCGACGTCCTTAAGCGTTTCCGGCGACAAGATCGACCCGTCCAAAGTAACAAGCAACGACATTGTGGGAGGCTACAACGTAAGCACCGGCAAGGAAAGCGGCCTGGAGCTTGTACGGCAGGTTTACCCGCTTTTCGGCATGACGCCCGGACTTATTACCGCGCCCGGATATTCAAAAGATCCCGTTGTTGCTTCGGTTATGGCGGCGAAGTGCCTTAAGATTAATGGTATTTTCACTTGCGAGTGCATCGTTGACCTGGACAGCACCGCAGACGGAGCGACGAAGTATACGGACGTAAAGACCGTAAAGGAGAAATCCGGCTTTATAAGCGAGCATATGTCGGTAGTATGGCCGAAGGTAAGGATCGGGGACGAGGTTTATTATTTCAGCGCCATTTATTCAGCGCTGATCGCCTACGTTGACGCCAGCAACGACGACGTGCCGAACCTTTCAGCCAGCAATAAGCCTATTCCCATTACCGGCCTTTGTTTGGACGACGCCACGGACAGCGAGATCGTCGTAGACCAGGAGCAGGCGAACCTGGTAAACAGCTTCGGAGTATCCACGGCGATCAATTTTAACGGTTTCCGTTCCTGGGGAAACAACAGCGCAGCATACCCCGGAACCACGGACCCGAAGGATCGCTGGTTTTGTTGCAGGCGTTTCTTTTCCTGGTGGGGGAACAGCTTTATTTTAAGCTATTTCCAGAAGGTAGACGATCCCGCAAATACGCGGCTCATTGAGTCGATTTGCGACGCGGAGAACATCCGGGGCAATTCTTACGCGGCCCAGGGGAAGTGCGCGGGCGCAAGGATTACTTTTAACCAGGACGAGAACCCGATCACGGACATTTTGAACGGAAAAATCCAGTTCCACCAGTATCTGGCGCCGTATACACCGGCGGAGGATATTCTGAACGTATTGGAGTTTGACCCGACCATGTTAGAGGAAGCGTTAGGAGGTGGCGAGTAATATGGCTTACAATATTCCTTCAAAAATAAATTCATTCAACGTATACAAAGATGGGACGAAGCTGGTCGGCATTTCCGACGAGGTAACGCTGCCGGACTTCGAGAGCTTAACGGAAACCTTAAGCGGCCCCGGCATTTTGGGCGAGATTGACGACCCCACCCTGGGACACTTCCAGAGCATGGAGATGGAGATCCCGTTCAGACAGATGGACAAGGATTTATTTATTCTTTCGGACGATATTTCAAGTGTTACGGTTACTTTGAGAGGTTCGATCCAGTACACCGTAAACGACACCGGAGCAACGGCCTTTAAGCCCATGCGCGTGGTAGTTCGCGGAAAGAATAAGGGCATCACCGGCGGCAAGGCGAAGCAGGGGACCGGGACGGGAAGCAGCATAAAGCTGGAGCTTCTTTATATTTTGATTGAGATCGACAACGTAACGGAGATTGAGCTTGACAAGCTCAACTTTGTTTACAAGGTACACGGAAAAGACTTATTAGAGAAAGTGAGGAAAATGTGTTGATGGATAAGGAGAAAAATTTAACCCAGGCAGCAGAGGCAGAGGCGGCAGCAGTTGAGGCAAGGAAAAAGCAGGAGATGGAGGACAACCCTTTCCTGGTATTCTTTAAGAAGCCCTTCACCTTCGAGGGAACGACCTATGAAAGCGTGGACTTAAGCGGCTTAGAGAGCTTAAGCGCAGCAGACATGATCGCAGTAAACAAGACCATTGAGCGCGGCGGAACGGTAAACGTATTACCGGAAATGTCCCTGGAATACGCCTGCCTTATTTCCGCCAGGGCAAGCGGGAAGCCCGTGGAATTTTTTAAGGCACTTCCGCCGAAGGAGGCGCTCAAGATTAAAAACCGCGTAACAAATTTTTTGTACGGCGAGGACTAAAACCCACCGACGGCTCCAGCCTTCGGAAACTTACAATACATCTTTCAATTATTTTGCGGACAGGCTTAGACGCATTAGAGAGCCTGTCCGTTTTTGAATTATTGGAGATAGCAAAGGAGGTGACGGAGATTTATGGCAGCGAGCGGCGGCAAGGAAATGGAAATCGCTATTAAAATAGCGGGCAAGGTTGAAAGTTCTTTTAAGAGCGCCATCGGAGCGGCCACAAAGGGCCTGGGCAGCATTACGAAAGCGGTCAGCGCAGCGACAGCAGCAGCGGCGGCAGCCGTAGGAGCCATAGGCATGGCTGCCATAAATACCGGTAAGGAGTTTGAAGGAGCCATGAGCCAGGTCGCCGCCACCATGCTGATCGACAAGACCACGGCGGAGGGGCAAAAGGCTTTTGAAACATTGGAGAACGCCGCCAGGGAGTGCGGGGCAAGTACAGCCTTTTCAGCGACGGAGGCGGCGGAAGCCTTGAACTATTTAGCCCTTGCAGGTTACGACGCGGACAAAGCAGCGACGGCGCTGCCGACCGTTTTAAAACTTGCAGGGGCGGGAGCCATGAGCCTGGCAAACGCCAGCGACATGGTAACGGACAGCATGAGCGCCCTGGGGATTGCAGCAACGGAAGCGAACCTTACGCAGTTTTCCGATCAGTTGGCGCAGACGGCCAGCAAGGCGAACACCAGCGTCGCGCAGTTGGGCGAAGCCATTTTAACAGTAGGCGGAACGGCAAAGGGACTCGCCGGAGGGACTACGGAACTTAACACAGCGCTCGGCATTTTGGCCGACAACGGACTAAAAGGAGCGGAAGGAGGTACACACCTTAGAAATATTATTCTTTCCTTGCAGAACCCGACGGACAAGGCGGCAGCTTCCCTGCAGAGCTTAGGCGTTGACGTATACGACGCCCAGGGGAATATGCGCGGCCTTAACGACGTATTTAAGGACTTGCAGGGAGCCATGGCCGGGATGGATAACGCCTCGAAAGACAGTATTTTGTCTACGCTATTCAATAAAACCGACCTTACGGCAGCAAACGCCATGCTTTCAAATTGCGCGGACCGGTTCGACGAGTTAAGCGCAGCGGTAGAGAACAGCGCCGGAGCTTGCGAAAATATGTACGCTATTCAGCTTGACAACCTTAACGGAGATATTGACATTTTGAAGTCCGGTCTTTCCGATTTGGGAATCAGCATATACAAGGACCTTAACGGACCTTTAAGGGAAATGACCCAGTTAGCCACCAGTATGGTCGGGGAGCTTTCCGAAGCGTACAAGAGCGGCGGCATGGAGGGCATGGTCGGAGCAGTAGGCGGATGCATGGCCGAAGTAGTAGACACAATAGCGGACTACGCCCCGCAGGTAGTAAGCATGGGCGTGGACCTTTTGGAGAATTTCATAGGCGGGATAATAGAAAACTCAGGATCGCTGGCAACGGCGGCGGCGGACGTTATTACCGTTTTTGTCGAGGGGCTTTTTACCCTGGTTCCGCAGGTTATACTTGCCGGAATCGACATATTTACCCAGTTCGTACAGAGCATGACCGCACAGCTTCCGCAGCTTATAAGCACCGGAACGCAGTCAATAGTAAACTTCGTAAACGGCATCATACAGCGGCTTCCGGAGGTTATATCGACGGCTCTTACGTTGGTTCAGACACTTGTAAACAGCATAGGACAGAACGCCCCCATGCTTATAAGCGCAGCTATTCAGCTTATAGGAAATTTGGTTTTAGGCATAGCGTCCATGCTTCCACAGCTTCTACAGATGGGAATACAGCTTATTTTGAGTTTGGCGCAGGGAATACTTTCTAACCTGCCCCAGATTTTACAGATGGGCGTACAGATCATTATAAGCCTTGTTTCCGGCATAACCCAGATGCTGCCCATGATTATACAGGGCGGAATACAGCTTATTATTTCACTTATCCAGGGAATTATAGCGAATTTGGGAAATATTGTGCAGGCGGCGGTCCAGATTGTTATGGCATTGATTACCGGGCTTATAGCAGCAATACCTCAGCTTATAGCAGCAATACCGCAACTTATAGGAGCGATTATTGAAGCTATTTTTTCAACAGACTGGCTGCAAGTAGGAGCCGACATTATAGGCGGAATTGCAGATGGCTTTATAGATGGCTTTTTCGGTTTAGTAGATACCGTAAAAGGGCTTTGGAGCGACTTTACTGGCTGGTTGTTTGGAGATGACGAAAGCGAAGCTGAAGCAGAGCAATCCGGGCAGGCCGCGGCCAACAGTTACGCTGCTGGCATTTCAAACAACGGCTCTTTGCAGACAGCAATGAGTGGCATAGCAGATACTTTCGGAAATTTAGACACCAGCGGGGCGACGGCAGCCGGAACCATGGCGGGGACGGCCTTCTCTACAGGCTTAACCGACAGCATGGCAGCGGGCGGGCTTGATACAACGGCTTTCAGCGCAAACATGACAGCCATGGGAACAACCGGGGCGACAGCATTAAACACCGGACTCAGTACCGGGATAGCAGGGACCCCAGTAGACACAAGCGGCATTTTGGATGTTTCGGCTTTCAGCACGACCATGACAGCCGCAGGAACCGAAGGAGCGACGGCTCTTAGTACCGGGCTTAATACCGGGCTTACCGCTTCGGCCATTGATACCAGTGCGCTGACGGTAGACACTTCCGGGCTTACGACGACGCTTACGACGGCAGGAACCGACGGGGCGACAGCCATCGGAACGGGAATGACCGGAAACAGCCAGGCAGTAACCCAGGCGGCAACGACCCTGGGGGACGACGTAAACACCGCTTTAGACAGTGGATGGAATAAAGCAAACACAAGCGCACAGACGGCGATGCAGCGCCTTGCAACGATCGTCACAGACGCGGCCCGCTCCGCAGCGAGCGCGGTAAAAGCAGCATTTGAAAACATGACCATAACGATCCCGAAACCGAAGATCCCAGTTATAAATGTTTCCACAAGTTCCGTGTCATACGGCGACGGCGGAAGCGTAAGCGTTCCGAACTTTTCAGTGAGCTGGAACGCCCTGGGCGGCATTTTCGACCAGCCGACCATATTTAACACGCCAGCAGGAATGCAGGGCGTAGGGGAAGCGGGACCGGAGGCAGTTCTGCCCCTTGATACGCTATGGGCGAAAATGAAGGAGATTTTAAACGAGGCAATCGCCGCAAGCGGCGGAGCTTCCCTTATTGACGCCTTTATAGAAAAGCTGAAGGGAATAGGAACCGGAGGCGGCGGCGGACAGCCGGAGCTTGCCGGAGCCGGAGGGCCTACGATACAGTACAGCCCGGTCTACAACCTTTACGGAAGCGCCGGGAAGGAAGAAATCGCAGAGGCCGACCGCATGAGCCAGGCAGAATTTAACAAGCTGATGAAACAATACGAGAAGGATCAGCAGAGGCGGAAGTTATAGGAGGTGGTAAAGTTGGCGAAAACATATACCACGATACAGGGAGAAACCTGGGACGAAATAGCCTATAAGGTTTACGGCGGCGAGGAATACGCCGCCTACCTTATGGCGAATAATTACCGCTATTTGGACATTTTAGTCTTTTCAGCCGGAACCGTCTTAAATACGCCGGGTATTCCATGGTACGAGGACAGCGACGAGCTGCCGCCGTGGAGAACCGGAGCGGAGGACGACGGGGACGAGGACGAAGATCCTTACGACGATTACAGCGACGAGGACGAAGCGGAGGACGACGAATGAACAAAGAAACACCCAGGCAGGCAAGCGTAAGCGTGACCTACCAGAAAGCCAAGAAGGCCGGCGGGACAAGTAAACGCCCCGCCGCCGTCATGGCGGAATATAACGAAGGTTTTTCTTACACAGACCCGGCATCCGGGGAAAGTGATACCGTAAGCATAACCTTAACAAATATAGACTTACGCTGGGCAAACAAGTGGATGCCCAAAAAAGGCGATAAGTTGACAGCAAAGATCATTGAAAAGAGTTGGGACAAGGCAGGGCAAAAGAAAAGTTTCTATTGCGGAAAATTCTGCCTTGACGATTTGAGCTATACCGGCCCGGAGCTTACCTGCACTATTGGCGGAGTATCCGTCCCAGAAGGGAACGCTTTCAGAAGTACGGGCAGGAGTAAGACCTGGAAGAAAGCAACACTTAAGGAAGTAGGGGCAGAGATCGCCAAAAAGTACCACCTTAAACTGCAGTACACCGGGGGAACGGTAAAGCTGGGAACCATAGAGCAGAGCAACGAGGCTGACAGCAGCTTTTTAACAAAAGTATGCCAGGACTACGGGATGGCGATCAAGATTTACAGCGGAAAAATTGTTATCTACGACAAGGGACAGTTTGAATCCAGGAAGCCAGTAGCAACCTTGAAAAAGGCAGACTTGCAGGACTGGTCATACAATACCACCCTGGTCGGAACGTACACGGGCGCCCGCATTAAGTACACTTCCGGCAAAGACGACAAGGAAATGACGTGCGTAGTCGGAAGCGGAAAAAGAATACTTAACATTAACGAGAAGGTCGAGAGCCTACAGGAAGCCCAGCTAAAAGCCTGCGCCAAGGTAAACGCCGAGAACGAAAAGGCGGTAACTATGAGCGTAACCATCATGGCAAATAACCGGATCGCCGCCGGAAGCACGGTAAATATAAAAGGACTATACCAGCTTTCCGGGAAATACTTTGTGGACAAAGTAACGCATAACATAAGCCCAGACGGAGCCTACACCATGGCGCTGGAGCTTCACAAGTGCCAGAAGCGCATAAGCAAGGCAACCGTTATGAAGGAATACCAGGGACAGAAGAAAGCGGTCGCTTCCAAGGGCGCAACCGCACAGCCAGCAGCCGGAGAAGCCCTCGCAGTAGGCGACAAAGTTATCGTAAACGGGCCGGCTTATTGGGGCGGAAACGGAGGCAAGGCGAACCAGTGCAGCAACATGACAATGTATATAACGCAGATTTTAGGAGGCGGCTATAAGTACCAGTACGGAGTGGCGAAGCGCAAGGGCGGGACGCGGTACGGCTGGTGCGGAAAAGAAAGCCTTAAGAAAGCATAGGAGGCGGAGGATGAGCGACGGAGGAAACAGGATCGGGACCGTAAGCAGCGTAGACCCGGAAACGGGGATGGTAAGCGTGATATTTAACGACCGGGACAACGAAGTCACGGAGCTATTACCCTACGCCACCTTTAACGAAGAATATAAACTGCCGCAGGTTGGGGCAAAAGTTGTCGTTTTGCATTTAAGCAACGGCGGGGAGATGGGGATCATCTTAGGGACCTATTGGAACGAATACAACGCAGCAGGGAACCCCGGAACCTTCCACAAAGACCTGGGCGGCGGAGCCTATATCAATTATAAGGACGGCGTACTGACCATAGCGGCAGAACATACCATAATAGCGTCCTTAGACGGCGGCGAAACTTACCAGGAGGTGGAGGCGGAGAAACTTCTGCAGAAACTACACGACCACGAAAAAAGGATCGCAGATTTAGAGAAGGTCGTAGGAGTAGGGAAGGGGGTAGTTGAATGGCCATAGGGCATATAGGGAAAACCGTCGTATTTGAAACCAGCGACGCGAAAATCCTTAATTTCAAAAAGATGCAGCGGACCGTAAAGGGGCGCTGGGCTTCCCATTCCAGGGTAGGCAAAAAGCCGAAAAAGCAGTTTTTAGGGCCGGATGCCGACCAGCTAACATTTACCATAACCCTCAACGCAGAACACGGCGTGAAGCCGCGGAAAACGGTAGAGAACATAGAGAAGCTGATCCGGACGGGGAAGCCCCAGACCGTAGTTATTGGAAGTAAGAAGGTAGGCTCCAATAAGTACGCCATAACGGAGATCAGCGAAAGCTGGGAAACGATTTTAAACCGGGGCGAGGTTGTAAAGATTACCTGCGACATTACCCTGGAGGAATACTTATAAGGGGAAGGAGGCGGGCGGATGTTTGGCACACCGGAAACAGTTTTAATCGGCTTCGACTACCTTAACGCAACGGAGCTGGAGGAAATGCAGCGGAACCTTGAAACGCTTTACAGCACCAGGGCCGGGACTTGCCCCGGTGATCGTAACTTCGGACTAGATCAGAGCTTTGAGAGCTGCCCGACCAACGTGGCAAAAAATTTGTTTGCTTTAGAGGTTATAGAGAAAACGGAGGTTTACGAGGATAAGGCGGAAATATTAAACATTGAGTACACGCAGTCTGCAGATGGGAACCTGACCCCGAAGATTGTTATCGGACCGAAGGATCCGGAGGACACCGGGGACGCAGACACGGAAGAATCAGAGGAATAAAGGAGGTGGCAAGGATTGTCGGACATTCTACACACAATAGATAATTTACCGGATATTTCTTTTATAGACGGCTTGTCTTTAGAAGATATTCAGAGCCAGATGTTAAGCGACTTCGTGACGAAGTACCAGGAGATCACCGGAAAGAAAATACAGCTTTCCAAGTCGGACCCGAACCGCATTATTATGTTAGGCTGCGCCCAGCTTATATACCAAGGCTTGCAGAACATAGACAAGGGCGGAAAGATGAACTTTCTTAAGTATGCCTACGACGATTATTTAGAGAATATGGGTGCGCTTAAGAAGGTAACGAGGAACCCGGCAAAGTTCGCCCAGGTTCCGGTCAAGTTCACGCTTTCCGGGAAAAGGGAAGCGGCTACCAGCATACCGCAGGGAACCAGGGTAACTGCTGCCTACGAGGTTTATTTTGCTACGACCCAGTACGCCGAAATACCACCAGGGGAAACGGAGATAACGGTCATGACGGAATGCACCGAAGCCGGAACCATAGGAAACGACTTTGCAGCCGGAGAGCTTACGACACTGGTGGATCCTATAGGCTTTATTTCCAAGGTTGAGAACACGGAGAAAAGCACCGGTGGGACGGAGGTAGAGTCAGACCAGAACATGGCAGAAAGAATTTACCTGGCCCCTTCCAGCTATTCTACAGCCGGCCCGGACGACGCTTACGAGTACTGGGTAAAGGACAGCAACCCGTTTATAGGGGATGTTAAAATAACCAGCCCTACGCCGGGCTTAGTAGATATCCGCTTTGTTATGACAGACGGAACCGTCCCGGACGATACCACCATAGCGGCAGTAACGGCGGCGGTAAACCAGAGAGGCAAGCGGCCACTTACGGACCAGGTACAAGTGAGGCGCCCGGAAATCGAGGAATACGAGATAGACGTGACCTACTACATAAACACCAGCGACAGCAACGCGGCAACGGCTATCCAGGCGCAGGCAGAAACCGCCGTAGAAGATTATAAGCTGTGGCAGGCTTCCAAGGTAGGCCGGGACATAAATCCGGATGAGCTTATAGCGAGGCTGAACGACGCAGGGGCAAAGAGGGCGGAAGTCCGGGCGCCAGCGTTCCGTGTTATAGGGGAAACGGCGAAAGCACAGTGTACAGGCGTAAATATTATATACGGAGGGCTTGAAAATGATTAGTTACTACGATGGGCAACTAACAGACATCATGCCCGGAAACATAACAAAAAAGCCGGAAGTAAAGGCGTTAAGCTACGCCTTACAGCAAGCCTGCCGTCTTCTTTACCGATACAGCCAGAGGCTCTATATTTATTCTAATTTGGACGAGCAGCCGGAGGAAGTTATAGACCTTCTGGCTTCGGAACTTCGTACCCAGTATTACAGGAGTACGCTGGATATTGACACGAAGCGGCGGCTTGTAAAAAATACGCTTATTTGGTATATGAGCGCAGGAACGCCCCAGGCAGTAGAGGAACTCGTAAGCGTAGTATTTGGGGAGGGCGAAGTAAAAGAGTGGTATGAGTACGACGACAACCCCTATTATTTTAAGATTGTTACCAACGCCATACTTACGCTTGAAATGAATGATTTTTTTTCAATTATGATCCGGCGGGTAAAGAATACCCGGTCACACCTTCGGGCTATTGATATACACCGGATTGTAAACCACGAGCTTTTCTCCGGGGCGGCAGTTTTCCCAAACTATAAGCCGCCTGCAGTAATTGACGGCTACGCCGTAGACCGGGAAGCAAGGCAGACCATACACGCCGGAGCATTGGCATCCCAGCAGAGCCGCCCTGCGCCGATTTGGGACGGCTTCAAGACCGAGGGCGGAGAAATTACCGCCGGGCTATTTGCAGGGGCGGCAGGAGCCACCAGAACGCACCAGGCGGCTATTATAGACGGCTTTAGCTTCGAGGGTAGGGAAGTCATAGGCCAGGCGTTTATAGGGGGCGAAATGGCGGCCACAGAGAAGCAGGCGGCCATCCGGGAAGGATTGGAAGGAACCGCCGCACCAGTAGAAGGCCAGGCTTACGTCGGATCCGCTGCGAGGGCAGAGGCGCACCAGAAACCGCCAGCAGTCCGGGAAGGTTTTACCGTCCAGGGCGAAACAGTAACAGAGGCTATTGTAGCCGCCACGGCTTCAAATAGTAAATACAAGAATACCGTAAAAGAAGGAGGAACCAAGAATGCCACAACCATTTAACAACGCGGTCATGACCAACGCAGGGGCGAGGCTTCTGACCAGGGCGCAGGCCGGGGAAATCAAGATAGAGTTTACCCGGATCGCAGTAGGCAACGGCAATTATACCGCAGCCGAAAAGACGCTGGATGCACTGCAGAAGCGGACAGCCCTTAAGTCGCTTAAGAACAGCTACACCCTTTCGGACGTTGACGTGTTCAGCGATTACAGCGTGAAGGTAACGGCGCTTATTACGAACCAGGACCCCGTAACCGGGCAGACCCTCGTAAACGCCGGGTACTACATTAACGAGATGGGCTTATTTGCCAAGGTAAAGGACGGCGCAGCCAGCACGGAAGTCCTTTACAGCATCACCACCACAGCCGGGGACAACGGCGACTTTATGCCGCCCTATAACGGATATAACCCGGCGCAGATCACGCAGGACTATTTTGCAACCGTAAACAACAGCGCAGAGGTTACAATCGTCAGCACCGGAGCCGCCCTGCTTGCGGAGGACGCAAACAAAATAAAGGACGACACCACGCACCAGAAATATAAGCTGGGGATTGATAACGGACTGATCTATATTCAGGAGGTAGACGAGTAATGGCAGGAGAAAAGATTTATATTGCAGACAAGGAAACCTTAGACAAGGTTTACAACATTTTGGCATCCGATCCGGTATACGGCTTTATTGAGCATAACGACATCTTAAGCCCTTCCGCCCGGATTGAGTACATCGGGCTTAATAAGAACTATTCCCCGCTTGTAAGAAACAAGGACACCGGAGGCATGGCTCTGAACAGTTGGGCGGACTTCCCGGTCATTAAAGCAAACAAGCCTTACATGGTTCGGGCAGACGGCACGCCGGATTACAGGCTCAAGGAAACGGACTACACCCAGAGGGAGGACGGCGGCTCTTCCGACGTTGCAAACAGCAGCTACAACGGCGGCGCCTTTTCCTGGCTTATGAAGGTTTATAAGAACGAGGAAATGGTCGGCAACGACAGGATCGTGCGCTTTTCCCTTACCGCCCGCGACGGCTACGAGCCGGTGGGCTTTATTGACCCCAGCAATAAGGAGCTGGAGGGCGTATGGCTGCCCATGTTCTACGGTTCCATTTTGGGAGCGGACGGAACCACTCCGAAGATGGTAAGCCTTGCAAACTTGCAGCCGACCTATAACAACACCACAGCCCAGGAAAAGACGGCTATTACTAATTTCAGCAGCCGGGCGGCGTTCCTGGGCGGGCCGATTGTAGAAACCATTACCGACCTTTTGATCATGTTTGCAAAGACCACGAACCTGCAGGAAGCCTATGGGTACGGAAACTGCAGCGGCTACGACGCCAGCCAGTCCCCGACCTACGGAGTAAAGCGGAACGCCGTAGTGGGAGGCGGGCAGTTCTACGGAACCGACGATAAGCTGAGCTTAAACAAGATTTTCCACAGCATAGTCCTGGGAAGCTACCAGCAGTGGATGCGCGACCCTTACGAAGTAGTTGTAAACGGGCGCGTGAAAGTAAGCAAAAACTATACCTACGACCCGACCGGGGCGGCATATACAGACACCGGGATCACCGTACCGGATAACAAGACCTGGGACACGAACCACAACGCCATGGACTACCCGGCCCATTTCAGAACCGTGCCGGGGTACGGCAGTATCCCGGCTTTAGGAATGGACGGAGGGAGCAGCGCGACCGGAGGCTGTGACGGGCTTTGGAGAAAAGACCCGAAGCAGACATTTACGGGCGTCTGCCGGCGGTTCGGGAATTGCAGCCATGGGCTTGTTTGCGGCTTGCGGGCGCGGGCTTGGCGCGACAGTGCCACGCTTGCGGACTGGTCCCTCGGCGCCGCCGATCTTCTTTTACCACCTGTCGGCGTAGCCGTTTAGGGGGTCTGGGGGTGCGAAGCAATTCCCCCAGGAGATACCGGAGCTTTGAAGCAGCGTAAATTATAAACAACAAAATATAAGGGGATAGGGGCGGCGCCACCTGGGGGCGTCTGCCTACGGTTCGGGAATTGCAACAATGGGCTTAATTGCGGCTTGCGGGCGCGGAATTGGAACAACAGTGCCACGAATGCGAACTGGAACATCGGCGCCGCCTTTTTTCTATTCATACGGTTCATTAACTTAAAGCCGCCCCTATTCCTACACCCCTGGGCGTTGAAATACGTCTTAACCGCCATTATTGGAAGGGTAAGTGGTAAATTAACTTGATACAGGGCGCACGGTAAAGCGGTCGCACCTGCCGTGCGTAGAGGATAGAAGAAAAAATATTCTTATAGGAGTATTGTTTATGCGGAGGAAAGAGCTGTGGCGGAAAGTAGAAAAAGCCGCACCAGAAAGAGGCGTTAAACAGTACAAATATTTGTATCGCCGTATGCTTGACGAAAACATAATAAGAAAAGCATACAAGAAGCTGCGGAAGGGCAAAACGAAGCGAATAGAGATACAGAAAATAGACGCCGATCTTGATAACGAAGTCGCCGCCATGCGGCGCATGATAGAGAACACGAAGCCGCCAGACGTTCCAGTGGAACACCCGGAGCTGGCATATAAGCCGAAAAAGCGCACACCGAAAATTATTAAGGAGAAGGGCAAGATCCGGAAGATATTTATGCCGGAGATACACGAGCAGTGGCTACACCATATAATCGTCCTTATTTTGGAGCCGATTATAACGGCCACGGCTTACCCATATTCCTGCGGCAGTTTTCCGAAGCGGGGCGCACACTACGGCAAGAAACGGCTTATAAAAATTATCCAGGGCGGAAAGAATATCCGTAACTTTGCAAAGATTGACATCCGCCATTTTTACGACAGCATACGGCTGGACGTTCTTATGCGGGAGCTTCGCATAAGAATAAAAGACGAGCTTTTTCTATACATTGTGGAGCTTTGCTTACAAGGTTTTAAAAAGGGAATACCGCTGGGCTTCTACATTTCCCAGTGGCTCGCTAATTATTTGTTGGAGCCTTTAGATCACTTCATAACGGACAAGCTGGGAATACCGAACCTTATCCGCTATATGGATGATATTGTTTTAGGACACGACAACAAAAAGAAGTTGCACCAGGCAATAGTAGAAATTAAGAAATTCATAGGGCGGAGGTTCCGGCTGAAGCTGAAGCGGAACTACCAGGTCTTTAAGTTCAACTACCAGAAAAAGAACGGGAAGGTCGTAGGGCGCGTTATTGATTTTATGGGCTTTCTTTTCTTCCGTAACCGGACAACGATGCGGAAAGCTATTATGCTTTCAGCCACTAGGCTGGCCAGCAAGCTACACGCAGCGAAGGAAGCCGGGAGGGGATATTTTAAGAAGCACTTAGAAGCAATGTTAAGCTATATGGGCTGGTTCAGTTGTACGGACACTTACGACGCATACCAGGACTATATAAAGCCTTACATAAAAGTAAGACAGCTTAAGAAAATTATTTCAAAATTGACAAGGAGGGCAAACAAACATGAAGCAGTGGACACAGGAAAGAAGCGCAAGCCGGCCGGCAGAGTTGCAGCTTGTGGCGCCTGATACTTACATTCAGCGCCGGAACATTCAGCCGGAGGAACACGAAGCCACGGAGCAGGCGGCAGCCTATACGGACTTCGTATGCGAGAGCCGGGAGATCAGCATCGGAGAGTACGAGATGCTTAAGAGCATAGAGGAAATCCGGACGGACGAGGCAGTGAGCGCAGCTATTGACGAGTACACGATGCAGCTTATGGAAGGAGGGCTTTTATAATGGCTTCGATTTTAGTAACCAGCCTTAAGAGGCTTTACACAGCAGGCAGAGTCACCAAGGAACAGATCGGGGAGCGGGTAGAGAAGGGAACCATCACCGAAGCCGATTACCAGGAGATCACGGGGGAGGCTTATGGGGAATAGAGAACTTGACCCGCTTAAGATAGTAGAACAGCAGAACGCCATTATCCGGATCCAGTCCGGCGTGATTGACGAGCTTTTTATACTTCTTATGCAGCACATAAGCGCAGACGAAGCGGACGCGCTGCCGTGTATTGATAGAATCAACCAGGCGGCGCAGATACGAGCCGGAATCGGCTTAGACTAATATTTCTACACCAAAAGGCAAAAAGCCCAGGAAACGGCGCACAGGGCGCCGTGGAAGGGGCTTATTTTATTGCAGGAAGGGAGGGAAACAAGTGTGACAGAGGTTATATGTACGGCTATTACGGCGGCCGCCGCAATTTTATGCGCTTACATAGCACATAAAAACGAGAAGCGAGCGAAGCACGAGGACGAGATGGCGGAGCAGCGGGCCAAAGAAGGACGGCTCCAGCTTAAGATGTCGGAGGCAAACAACAAGCTAACAATAGGAGTTGCTATGGCATTAAAGACAGGCCACGCAAACGGGGAAATCGAGGCAGGTCTAAAAGCAGTTGAGGACGCGCAAAACGACTATAGGCTGTTTTTGGAAGGCCTGGCACTTGACGAGCTGAAGAAGTAGAGCAACCGCGCCGGAAGGTTGGGAAACCCCGGCGCAAAAAATAAAAAAACCTTAAAGGAGGGTAACACCATGAAACAGATTAACTGGGTAAAGAAACTTACAAGCCGGAAACTTTGGACTGCAGTAGCTTCCTTCGTTTCCATGATGATCGTAGCCACCGGGGGGACGCAGAATACGGCCGCCCAGGTAACGGCGCTTATTATGGCCGGGGCTTCCGTTGTAGCCTACATTATCGGCGAGGGCTTGACCGACGCGGCAAACATTGAGGCTGAGGACCCGGAGCAGAGCGACGGAGAATAGGAGGCAGATAATGGGCATTGTTTGGGGAGGCGTAGAGCGTGAGCTTTACGCCTTTTTCAGTAGCAAGGGACTTTGTAACAACGGTATTTTCGGGCTGTTCGGCAACCTTTACGCAGAAAGCGGCATGAAGCCAGGCAATCTGCAGAACAGCAGCGAAAAGAAGCTGGAGCTTACGGACGAGGCATACACGGCAGCAGTTGACAACGGAAGCTATAAGAACTTCGTACACGACTCCGCCGGGTACGGTTTGGCGCAGTGGACGTATTGGAGCCGGAAAGAGGCTATGCTTGCTTTCCACAAGGCGAAGGGCGTATCCATTGGCGACGCATTGACGCAGGCGGAATTTTTGTATAAGGAGCTTTCCGAGAGCTACCCGGCAGTCCTTAAAGTTCTTAAGACAGCCACCAGCATCCGGGAGGCTTCCGACGCCGTATTATTGCAGTTTGAGAAACCGAAGGACCAGAGCGAAACCGTCCGGGAGAAACGGGCGGGCTATGGCCAGGAGTACGAAGCTCTTTACCAGAAAGAAGGAGGGAACGAAGGTATGACAGAGGCACAGGCAAGACAGAAGATCGTAGGTATTATGCAGGGCTGGATCGGGCTTAAGCGTTCCGACAAGAGCCACGCCCCGATCATTGACACATATAACGGCAATAAGCCGCTTCCCAGGGGCTACAAGGTTACTTATACCGACGCATACTGCGCCACCACGACCAGCGCGGCGGCGATCAAGGCAGGCTATACGGATATTATCCCGGTAGAGTGTTCCTGCTATTATTTGATTGAGAAAGCCAAGTCTATGGGCATTTGGCAGGAAAACGACGCATACATCCCGAAGCCGGGCGACGAAGTTTTATACGACTGGGAGGACGGGGCGAACTTTGCCACCACGGACAACCAGGGCGCACCGGATCACGTCGGCATGGTTGAGGCAGTAAGCGGAAGCACGATAAAAGTTATGGAGGGCAACATGAGCGGCGGAGTCGTAGGACGCAGGAACCTGCAGGTCAACGGCAGATATATCCGGGGCTTTATTTGCCCGAACTACGCAAGCAAGGCGACGGAAAAGGCTCCGGAGAAAAGCATAGACGAGATCGCCACGGAAGTCCTGGCAGGCAGATGGGGGAACAACCCGGAACGCAAGCAGAGGCTGGAGGCGGCCGGCTATAACTACGAAGCCGTCCAGGCGGCAGTAAACCAGAAAGCGAAAAGCGGAGCTTCCGCAAAGAAAAGCGTTTCTGCAGTAGCCCAGGAGGTACTGGCAGGCAAGTGGGGGAATAACCCGGCAAGGAAGAAAGCCCTGGAGGCGGCCGGCTACGATTACAACGCCGTCCAGGCGGAAGTAAACAGGCTTTGCCGGAAGTAGTCACATTTCCACAAAGGAAAGCCCGGTATTTTGTCTATTTCAGTGAATAGATGAAATCGGGAAACAGGCGTATAATTGTGCGCCAGAGGGGGGTATAAGGGGGTGGAACCCCAGCCCCGAAAGAGCGAGATAAGCCCCGCCGCCGTTTGGCAGTTGGGGCTTATTTTTTAATTCCAGATATGATAATTTTGTCGCCATCGAAAGAGGCTACGACACTTCTATTATTCAGATCCACGCCAAGGGCAGCCGCCCAGGGCTTCGGTATTGAGAGTTTGAAACCAACGGAACCGGAGCCGCCCTTATTGGCGATTAAATTAAGCTCCCTTGTTTCAATTCCTTCTGTTACTTTCTTCATTTCCTACACTTCCTTTTTGCGACGTCGCAACGAATTTTATATAAAAGAGGCTTCCCGGCCGCCCTTCGGTATAGCCCGACGGGTAGAGCTTGCATAGCTCGGCTTCACATCACCTATTAACCTTTCTTCCACGCGCCAGGCGCGGATCCTGCGGAGGTTTACGAGTTGCACCGTTTCCCCGGACGGTTTTAAGATTTTCGCATTAAAAATCAGTAAAACTTGTTAGACGACATTCAGGCCGGGAAGCCTTGATTTATACATAGCACCCATCCCACAAGCTGGGGAGCTTGCTTTACTTCTACCCGCCGGGCTTTGGACCGGCCGTCGGTGGTTTAGTACCAGGGGCGGCAGTGCCGCCCTACACAAAAGGAAGCTCCGGAGCTTCGTCCGTCTTCCCTTCGGCTTTTAGCTTTTCAAGATAAGCATCATAAGCCGCCTTTTCGTCTTCGATAGTTTCCGGCTGCGGTTCCCAGTACCGCCCGCCTGGTACGTTGCTTTTCATAGTTGAATCCCCTTTCTTACCATTCATTAAGCGTTACTTGCTTCGCTTCGTGATTTATTTCTACCTTATAGCCGTTACCGTTTCCGTCCCAGTACAGATCGCCAGTATTAAAGTTATTCCAGTTGATCCAGCAATTTTTCATTCCCTTTACTTCCCTTACGTCCGCCAGAGCTTCCGGGCTTCCTTTTACTTCGTAACCGTATGCCAACATTTATTTTTACCGCCTTTCTTGCTTCCGTTTTTCTTCGTTCTTCCCTTAAGGTGTGTGTATCTTAACTCTGAAAAGACGGTACGTCAATACTTTTTTTGAAGATTTTTCAAGAAATTTTTTAAGGGCATTTCCGCATCTTTTAATACTAACAAATAGTTGCAAGTATTAAAAGGCAAGCATACGCTCACGCTTCATTTGCGATAAATTAGCCATTATATAAAGTCTCCTTTGCTTTTTCTATACATTCCACAAAAATGTATATTTACTCTTATTAATAGTACCTTGCCTAATAAAATTTTTCCAATCATAATATTTGTCTACATCAACCGCAACAGCTTCTAATTCATAAGCATCCGTTCCACATCTCATATCCATTATGGGTATATTTTTTCTCTTAGCAAAATCATAAAAATATTCTCTATTATCCGATGACATCTTTACCCCTAAATATATCGCCTTTATAGGGAAAAAATCTATCATATTATCAAACATTTTACATGCATCGTCCGGCACAATTAAACGCCATTCTTTTTCATAACTCCATGAACGTGACTTGTTCAAAAAAGATAAAAGGATACTCTTTTCAAATTGAATTCTTTGGTTGTCGGTCATTCGATTTCCGTTATAATATTTCCAAAATAGGGAACTGGATATAAAAATCGGCTTTTTTGAATACTTACAAGGCATCATTCCACCTCGCACCAAGGAATCAATCTTTGCATTTGATAATTTACTCTCCAGATCATATTCAACACAAAAACCGGTATGTGATGCAGCATAATGCCCCCACATTTCTGTTGAACGGCAAAATTCATCATCACTCAGACTTGAAAAAGAACTTACCCGAATCTTATTATTTCTAATAGATGTAATTGTATTTTGATACTCTTTATGCGCATTGTAACGAATATCATCTAATTTGAATCCTCTATCATCAAGCAGCAAAATACTTCTTATGATACTTTCAAAAGTTTTTAAATAATGACTTGGAATAAATTCACCCGGCGGATCAGGATATGATGATTTTATTCTTTCAAATTCGTCCTCCGTTATAATTCCTTGCTGTATATAATCATTTTTTCTATGTATTCTATGAAAAAAGTCTTAGCAAAAGTTTCTTGATCCGAACATATGAAACAATCATATGGATCATTAAAATTTTCAGGTGTATTCAAATAGACTTTATTTGATTCTAAGCACTTCAATGAGTTTGGAGTAAATGGATAAAATTTAAAAACTGATTCAGGCATATGCTCTGCTTTCTCATCACACAATTCCCACATCGCCTCATGAATGCTCTTTTTTCTGGCAATTGCACTTTTGTCTGCCTGTTGTAACCAATGTTTTGTCCAATTGCCAGAATAGTTTTTACTTCTATAATCATCTTTACTAAAATTACTGTTATTTCCTTCTATCATAAGTTTCTTGACACATATCCTTTCAGCATTAATGTCATCAGTGCTGTTTATACATTTACTCCATCATTGTACCACATTATTCCGTTATTCAATAGCATATTAAAACAAAATCCACATTAATAAATTTTGAAACAGAAATCAATTTATAATCTCTTCATAATTCGCATCAAACTCAATCATATTTTCTTATCGGAATATTTGAATGGACAATTTTCACATTTTCTAATCCCTTCATCCATAATAAGTTTCTTATACCAAGTTCAAACATTGAATCCGTTTCTTTTTCATATGGGTTGATGGTTATACTTTTTATACTTTCAGGCTTAAATTTATAATCCACATACGGAATTAAGATATTTCCTTTCTTAAAAACACCCTTGGCTTTTATTTCATCAACTAAAGTCTCTGCCATTAATAAATCCTCTGGAATTTTTAACACAGTTCTATATTCTTCTTCACTTCTAAACGACTCATTTTTAAAAAAGCATCGCATATTATTTATTGCCTCTTTGAATGCATATAAAATTGAACCTTTATATTTGTCTAAATCATTTCCTGCTTCTTCAAAAATCTTTGCTAATCTGTTCAGCAACTCTGCAACACACTTTTTCTTATCGTCTCTCGAATACAAAATCAATCCGCGATAAATCATAATATCATTGCTTAATTTTTCCCCAATATTGACTTCTGTTTTTTCGCATTCTTTAAACATATTCCAAGCAAAATCAAAAACCACATTAAGACCAGCAGTTGTAGTACCGTAATAATTCCACATGCTAAGCGAATCACTGTTTGTAGAAAATGAACACGTATATGTATGATAGGATGTTTGTTTAAAGTCATGTTCCCTTCGTGAAAAACCAATATAAGACTGTTTATACTCTTCTAATTCACAAATCACATCACTATTTAAAAGAAACTCTCTAAAACTTGAAGTATAGCGTTCTTCATTTAATACTTCTTTTATAAGCGGTATAATCTCTACAAACTCCGTTGAATCATTTAAAAAGCGAACATCCGTAAAACGTAAAGAATTATTTTCAAGAATTGCTTTTAACGTATCAACTGCGCAATAATGGCATATTCCAGACGCTTTATTTGCAAATCCATCTACTTTATATAAATCAATTACCGCTTCCCCTTTATATGGGGTATTTAAAAAGTGACTTCGGGAAATAGCCATACATTTTGATATAATACATCTATCCGTCATAATAATTCTCCTCATTGCTAATCAAATCATTTGAAAGTATTCCAACGCCTCTCTTATAGCCACTTCTTTCTCTAGCGGACATTTCGGTTGTCTGGAATTTTCCGATTTTGGCAGATTATAATTCACTCTCTCAATAATCCCACATTTCTCTTTTACCTGTGCTATATACAAACTGCTAACTTTCAATCCACTATGCTCCAATACATACTCCTTAATCTCCTCATAAGTCGCCTTACTCTCTGCCTTCGTCAAATCCATTTCATCAAGATTTATTTCCACCTCAATATGATGCTCGACATTAAGTTTGGACAATAAACACACCGTCTCAACATGCACCGTCATCCCAAACTGATCCACCCCGCGCACTCTCTCAATCCCATACCCCCCGTCACAGAGCACCCGCAGATCCCGGGCCAGGGTCGCCGGGTCACAGCTCACATAGACAATCCGCTCAGGCTCCGCTTCCAATATACCCCTCAGGCAAGCCTCGTCGCAGCCCTTCCGGGGCGGGTCCACCACCACCACGTCCGGACGCGAAGCGTCCTCCCCATCCCCGCCGTGATAAAACTCCTGCAGCACCTCCTCCGCCTTCCCCACGAAGAACGCCGCATTCCCAATCCCGTTCCGGGCCGCGTTCTCTTTGGCATCCTCAATAGCCTGAGGTACAACCTCCACGCCGCAGACCCGCTTCGCCTTGCCCGCCAGGAACAGCGATATGGTTCCTATACCGCAGTACAGATCCCAAACCGTCTCCTGCCCTGTGAGCCCGGCATATTCCAGGGCCAGGCTGTAAAGCTTCTCCGTCTGGACAGGATTCACCTGATAGAAAGAAAGCGGCGAGATATGGAAAGTCAGCTCCTCCCCTGTATAAGGCCATCCCGGGCGCGTCATGTCCCGGACGCGGATGGTGTCGGATATCACATCCTTTCCCCAGATGGTATGCACTTCCTCTCCCATGATGACATTTGTCCGCTCTGTCTGGATGCTCACGGATATGCTGGCCATGCCCTCTATGCCGGCCAATTTCTGAAGCAGCATCTTCTGCCTGGGCAAAAATTCTCTCCCGCTCCCAGGCATCAAACCAGCATCCTCTGTACCGTCCTCCGTTATACTCTTTCCTGATGGCGCTGTTCTTCTTCCCATACCGCGAATCACACTGCCCTTTCCTGTCTCCCGGGCAAAATGCGACATATGTGTCATATTTTCTGTCCGTGCACGTGCCGGGGGTTTTCGGTTAATCACCAGACATACCATGATCTCCCCGCTGACATAGCCCTTGCGTATCAGCACATGCCGCACCAGCCCGGTTCCGGACGTCTCATCATAGGCGCTGACGCCATTCTCCCGCATATACTCCAGCACCGCCTCCATGACGGCCCGGTTTTCCACAGGCCCCAGCAGACAATCCGTATTTGCGATGATGCTGTGGGTCCTGCCCGCGTAAAATCCGGCAATCACATTCCCATCCCTGTCCGTCCCCACCGGGTACTGTGCCTTGTTCCGATAGCGGAAAGGCTCTTCCATCCCAACGACAGGCTCCATCCGCTCATCTATGTACCCCGGGGCGAACCCGCCTATCCGGATCAGACTGCCCCGAATCTTGTCCTGTTTGAACTCCAGCTGTTTCTCATAGGAAAGCGCCTGCAGCTGGCATCCCCCGCACTGCCTGTGATACGCGCATTTCGGCTCCACGCGAAAAGGAGAAGGTTCCAATACCTTCTCCAGCCGCGCATAGGCATAATTTTTCTTAGGCTTAACAATCCTGGCTTCCACGACATCGCCCACCACGGCATCTTTCACGAACAGCGTAAAGCCCTCCGCCTTGCCGATTCCGAAGCCCTCATTTCCGATGTCCTCGATCGCCACAGCAACAAGTTCGTTTTTTTGATATTTCATATATGTTTTCCCGTTTTTCTTCTTTTCGGCTCTGGCCGGCCCGACATCAAATCCGGCCGGCTTCCTGCACTTCCGGCTTTCCAATGAACCAATAAGCCTCTTCCAGCAAGCCCTCCCGCAGCCTGAAATAAACCGCTCCAGCTTCCCGAAAAACCTCTCCTACGCCAGCTCCTCCGCCAATGCCCTCAGCTGCGCCTCATTCTCCGGCTTCATGGCGGACAGCAATGTCACTGTATTCTCCGCGAACGAAATCTCCTTGCTGCCCGCGAACTTTGCCCGCATCAGTTTCGCCGCCGCAGGCGCCCAGGAGCCGTTCTCCACCAGCGCCACCGTCCGCTTCTGATAATTGTGCTCCACAAGCCGCATAATGAAATCATGCATGAAAGGATTGATGCTCATATTGTAGGTATTGCAGGCCAGCACCAGCTTGCTGTAGCGGAAAGCATCCGCCAGCGCAGCCGCCATGTCGTCCCTGGCCAGATTATAGACCACCACTTCCGCCCCTTTCTCCCGGAGGACATCCGCCAGATACAGCGCCGCCTTTTCGGTATGGCCATAGACAGAGGCATAAGCTACCACTACGCCGTCAGTTTCCGCACGATAGGACGACCATGTGTCATACAGCCCGATATAATACTCCAGATTCTCTTCCAGCACCGGCCCATGGAGAGAGCAAATCTTCTGAATGTCCAGCGCGCCCGCCTTCTTCAGCACATTCTGCACCTGCATCCCGTATTTCCCTACGATGCCGATATAATACCGTCTCGCCTCGTCCGCCCAGTCCTCCTCCACGTCCAGAGCCCCGAACTTGCCGAAGCCGTCCGCCGAGAACAGCACCTTGTCCCTGGCATCATAGGTCATCATGACCTCCGGCCAGTGCACCATGGGCGCACAGACAAAAGTCAGCTTATGGGCGCCCAGGTCCAGCTCCCCGCCATCTGCCACAGGCATCTGCTTCATCCGGGGCTCCAGCGAAAAGAACTGGTGCATCATCTTAAAGGCCTGTGCCGTAGCCACCACCTGGGCCTCCGGATATTTCTCCAGGAAAAGCGGGATATTAGCTGAATGATCCGGCTCCATATGCTGGATGATCAAATACTCAGGCCTGCGCCCGGCGAGCGCCTCTTCCAGGTTCTCCATCCACTGCTGCCCAAAGCTTCCGTCCACGGTATCCATCACCGCGATATGCTCATCCATTATCACATAAGAATTATAGGCCATCCCATTAGGCACCCGGTACTGCCCCTCGAACAAATCCACCTCATGGTCATTGACCCCTACGTATAAAATATCGTCTGTCACTTTCATCTTTCCATCCATCCTTTCTTTCACCCGAAGATTATCCGACTTTCTCTTGTTTTTACTTCATTTTTCATCATTCTCTCGTGGCCCGCAGATTCGACTCAAACAGGCGGTTGTACCCGAACCACCCCTGGTTCCCGCTGTTGTTCTCCAGTATCTCCTTGAACGTCTCCAGCTTCGCGTCCGTATCGTCCGCGTAATTCAGGGCCATAGCCTCCATCAGCGCGGGCAGCTTCGGCGAACCGTACTCATATTTCCCATGATGCGCCAGAATACAGTGCTGCACCTGTGCCAGAAGCTCATGGGGAAATCCGTCGATGCCCGCCGCTTTCTCCGCCACCATCTGGGAGCCCATGACAATGTGCCCCAGCAGCTGTCCGTCATCCGTGTAGTCATTCTCCGGAAAAGGCGAAAGCTCCTTTACCTTGCCGATGTCATGGCACATAGCTGCCGTCAGCAGCAAATCCCGTTTCAGAATCGGATAAGCGCCGCAATAATATTCACACAGCTTCGTCACACTTAAAGTATGCTCCAATAATCCGCCCACAAACCCGTGATGTACCGTTTTTGCGGCAGAGGAATGACGGAATTTTTTCACAAAATCATCGTCTTTCTCGAAAAAGGCCTCCAGAAGCCGCTTCAGATAAGGATTCTGAATGCTGTCCACCTTTTCCAGAAGCTCCAGATACATGGTATCGTTATCCCTGGAACTCACCGGCAGATAGTCCCCGGCATTGTATTCCCCTTCCCTGCAGACCCGGATTCTCTTGACGCTGACCTGGAGCGTCCCCTGGAAACTGTTCACATCCCCATAGACCTCTATGTAATCCAGCGTGTCGTAATCCCCGATGCCCGGATTGTTGGGCTCCCAGACTTTCGCGTCAATGGTGCCCGTCTTGTCCTGCAGAATCACATTTTCGTAGGGTTTCCCGTTCTTGGTCACCGCTGCCTGCTTATGCTTGCAGAGATAGATATCAAAAACTCTGTCCCCTTCTTTCAAATCTTTGATGAATTTCATCTATCTGACTCCTCCCAATTCTATATTGAACTTCATTTCCCTATATTCCTCCTGGGCCTGCCGCATGACGGCCACCTCCACCGTATCACCCGGCTCCAGGTCCATAAGGGCCTTGCTGTATTCCGCAAAAGAAGAGACGTTTTTCCCTCCTATGGCTGTAATCACATCCCCCCGCTGAATGCCCGCCAGCATGGCGGGAGAGTCCATGTCGAACTCCTCCACATAGGCCCCAAAGGGGATTCCAAGTTCCTGATTCGCCTCACGGGGCACATCAGCGCCCCTGATGCCCAGATAGGCGATCAGCGCCCCATTGGACATCTTTTCTACGGTTTTCTGTAAATCAGTGATGCCATAGGCCGTAATCAGGTTTCTCATGTCCGTGCCTGTCCTGTGGTTGGTGATGATTCCAAGCATCCGCCCCTGCAGATCGAACAGGACGCCGCTGGCGTTCTGGCTTCCGCTGATGTCCGTCAGCAGGATTCTGTAATTCCTGTCCGAGGCGGACACCGTGGTGCCGGAGGCGGTTATCATGCCGTAGCTGATGGAATTGCTGGTGCCCACAGGGCTGCCGATGGCGATGACCGGCGTTCCAATCAGGCTCTTCGAGTTGGAGTAGCCGAATTTCACGATCGGAAGCCCCTCTTCCTGCGGGCCCTCCGTACTTACGAGGCTCTCCGGGCCTTGCACTCCCTGGCCCTCTGCTCCCTGGCCATCCGGAGCGCTCTCGCCCGGCGCCCCCTGGCTTTCCGTCCCCTCCTGGCCCTGGCTCCCGGCGCCTTCCTGCCCCTCTTCCGTCCGGCCCTCAGAACCCTCCTGCGCGCCTTGCCTACTGCCCCGCACCTCATCGGACAATGCCTCCAAAGGTACTGAGAGCACCGCCAGATTGGTGGCCTCGTTGTGCTGCTTCAGCTGGGCCTCTACCTGGGATTCGTCGTAAAAGGTCAGCCGCAGCCTCTCCGCGGACCTGATGGCGGAATAGTCCGTCAGAATCAGCAGTTCCATGCCGTTCTCGGATATGATGACCCCGGAACACTGGTTTTCCCGCTCCTGCACGCTGTTGAACCAGTCGATGTTGGAAGTCACCGCCGTCACCGTCACGATGTAGCGGCTCAGCTCATTTCCGTACTCATGCAGGGCGGCGTACAGCTCTTTGTAATGATTCAGATCAAAAGTGACCTGGGCCAGAATCTCCTGAACCTGCTCCTCCCCAAGCCGTACTTCCGTCTCCTCCCCGCCCTCCGGATCCGGGCTCTGCACAGGCTCCCGGGACGGCATGGGCGTAGGCTCCGGGCTCTCCGTGGGAAGATTCTCCGCCAGCATCTCCTCCGGCGACATCTCCTCCAAATCCTCCGGGAATTCCACCGTCTGTATCTCGGGCTCCTCCTCCGGATACAGCCAATTGCTGATTACCGGTTCCAGCACAAGGAACGTGACGCAGGCCACCAGGCCGAAGATGACCGCCATGGAAATCGTGATGATAGTCCGGCGGATCAGCTTTTTCTTGTTGACCGGTTTCTCTTTGATTTTTTCGATAAGAAAGTCTTTCTGCTCATCGGGGAAATCTTTCTGCTCCAAATCAGGCATTTGCGCTCCTTTCCCTCTCCTAAAGCCGCAAAAACAGTCCCCTCTGTCAGGAGGAACCGCCCCTGGCACATCTACGCTTCCTAGTATACAAAAATATAGGGGAAAAGTAAAGTTATAAAGACCTGCCTTTCCACAAATATTCCAGAAGAGACATGCTCATTTCTTTTCAGGGATATCCGCAGATATCATAATATCGCAGCAAAAGCTCTACCACCCTGCTATAGCTTACCATCCCGTCCCGGACGCCGTTCAGCTTCAGGCTGGCGTCCGCGATGCTGTCGGATACGGCGTCCACGGTTTCCGTGTCCAGAAGCGCCTCCCTTTCTATCCTGGCCCGCTCCTGTGCCGTCAGGAATATGTTATCCCTATGGACCTGCGGGTGTATCGCAGCTCCGGTCAGGTACCTTTCATAATCTGCCGCTTCACGGTAGTCATTGTCGATATAGTACAGCACACTCAGATAACCGCTGTACTGGAAATAGATGTCCTCCGTCCGGACACATGCCAGATAGCCGATCAGATTCGCCTCATCCTCGCGGATGAACCCTTTCAGATGCCCCAGTTCATGGCATATGGTGGAGGGCCTGTTCAGCAGGTACATCACATCATTGTAATTGGCCTCCATGGAGAAAGGATAGAAGCACCCCGCCACATACTGCCGGCTCATGAAGTCCGAGCAGAGCAGGGGCTTCGGATTCGGGTAAAAACCCTCCAGGAGGCTGTAAGTCTCGCCTAACTGTCTCATGGCTGTCTTTGCCGTCTCCTCCATATCTCCCCGGTAGGAAAGCGTGCCGTCCTCATTCCGGGGAATCCGGCAGCACAGGGCATTGCACTGCTCCACCACGAAATTCCGCAGCGTCTCCAGTTCTTCCAGGCTGTATTCCGCGGCTGCGGCTTCCAGATATTTTTCCGCGAAGCCGGAGGCATGATAAAGTATGTAACAGTTCAGCGTCATCAGTGCGAATATGCCAAGCAATATCCACAGCCCCGCTCTGCAATATGCCCTGATGAATTTCCTCAAGCGGCTATGCCAGGCCTGGCGTTCAGGCTCTTTCCGCCGGGTTTCATCCATATCCAGGCCCGGTTCCGGCTCTCTTCCGGAATTCGTTTCCCATCTCCAGTTCCTTTCCGTTTCTTTCCCCTGAGCCTCTTTGGGAATCCTGCCCCGCTTACGTTCTTTCCTTTGGGCTTCTTTCAAATCTCCGCCCTGGTTCCGCCCTCTCTCATACCGCTTCACCGCCAGGCCAGTCAGCCACAGCGCCCCGAGCCCGGCCCCCGCAGCCGCGAAGCCCGCCCCAAGCCCAATCAGCATTTCCCCCACAGAAAAAGGAACCATGCCCACGGCCCGCCCATAGGTATCCACCCATATCCGATAGACACGGGACACATACCAGTCGCAAAACCGTTTACTACTCCACGCCACAGCGTGCAGCAACAGCATGATTCCCCATATGCTTATGTATACAATCCGACAGCGCCGCCGGCAAAGCCGCCTTTCCCCCCTTAAGCCGCCGCCCTCCGGCGCGCGCCCTTTACGCTTTCTCCGCGCCAGGGCAGACCTGACTTCCGTCCTTTCCATCCCCATACCCCCTGTGCCTTAAGGAGCCTATAAGAACACTCCCCCATATATACAGTATAGCACAGGCGGCAGGAATCGCCTTTTCCTTATTCTTCCATAAGCACGGCAACAAGCCTTGCAGCGCTCATGGCAAGAGGGGCATCCGCCAGCCGCATCCCCTGAATAAGGACATCTCACCAAAATGTCAGGCCTCCCCGCGTTTCCCCGCGCACCGCCTGCACATGCCGATTCCCAAAAGCAGCAGCAGCGGAAACAGCGCCGCAGCCAGAATCCCTTTCTTCAGATTCTCCCCAAAACAGCTGGAAACCATTCCCACCACCGTAGGGCCTCCGGAGCACCCCAGATCCCCGGCCAGCGCCATCAGCGCAAAGAGCGCCGTACCGCCTCTGGGTATGGACGCTGCCGCCTTGCTGAAAGTCCCGGGCCACATAATGCCCACGGACAGCCCGCACACCGCGCAGCCCGCCAGTCCCAGCACGGGACTTGGCACCAGCGACACGCACAGATAAGAAGCCACGCACAGCAGGCTGCTCCCGGCCATGAATCTGTCCAAATCGATTTTCTCCCCGTATTTTCCATAAAAGGCCCGCGCGCTGCCCATCAACAGGGCAAAAGCCAGCGGCCCCGCCAGATCCCCCACAGTCTTGCCCACGCCCAAACCTTTCTCCGCAAAAGTGGAGGCCCACTGGCTCACAGCCTGCTCGCTGGCCCCGGCGCATGTCATCATCAGCATGAACACCCAGAATATCTTCATGCCCGCCAGTTCCCTGATGGAAAGCCCTTTCTCCCCCTCCCCTATCAGAGAAGCCATGGGCACTCTCGTAAAGATGAACGCGTTGGCCAAAGGCACCAGCGCCCAGATAAGCGCCAGCGCTTTCCAGTTCCCGATGCCGCATACCCGGAAGAATACCGTAGACACCAGCACCACTCCCACATGCCCCCAGCAGTAGAAAGAATGCAGCAGGCTCATGGTCTGCTCCTTATGCTCCGAGGGGCAGGCTTCCACCACCGGGCTCACCAGCACCTCCAGAAGCCCTCCGCCGATTGCGTACAGAACCACCGACACCAAAATCCCCGCAAAAGGATTCCCCAACAGATCCGGCAGCACTGCCAGCAGCCCCAGCCCGGATGCCGTAAAAATATGGGCAGTCACCATAGAGGCCCGATAGCCTATCCTGTCCACAAAGCCCACAGACCCCAGATCCACCAGCAGCTGCAGTCCGAAATTGATGGTCACCAGCATGGTAATCTTTGAAAGAGGAATGCCATAGGTGTCCTGAAAAGTCAGAAACAGCAAAGGTACAAAATTGTTGACCACCGCCTGCACGATATACGCCAGGAAACAGGCATAAACGGTCTTCTGATATCCGTTCTTCACATTTGCTCCTATCCGCCCCAGGCCTTTCTTCTGCCTGCCAGGGCTATCACGCCCTGCCGAATGGCAAAGACGCGCTCTCCTGCCGTCAGCCGACGGCTCCGCAGGGTATTGCCTGCAATATGCCACTATAGCACAGGTGCCCGGATTTTTCCAGTCATTTCAGCAATTTGCGGACAATTATGGAACAAAAAAGAGCCGGGAAACCCGCGTCCTCACACGAATCCCCGCTCTTTTTCAATGTCCGAATTCAGACATTATAATTTCCCTTATCCCCGAACCATCTCCGCCAGCCGCGCTTCCTTTCCCGCGATATCCGTCACCAGCTTGAACTGGTTCCTGGCCCGGTCCAGATTGTGATGCTCCCTGTGGATTTTGAAATAAGTATCCCCATTGAGGTAATCCGTCAGAAACCGGATGCCGCATTCATAGGTCATCAGCTTCACGGACATAGGCAGCAGTGCCAGCTCCTCCTCCGTCAGGGCCTCCCGCATCTCGCTTAAGTATCCCTTAGCAAAAGCCTCAAAAGCCCTCTCGTCGAACCATACCTGACCCAGATCCACCTCGTCCTCCGCCGCTGTAGAGCCGCCGATGCGCAGCGCGTCCCCGAAATCATACAGCATGCTTCCCGGCATAACGGTGTCCAAATCGATGACGCACACGGCCTTTCCGCTCTCCTGGTCGAACAGGATATTGTTGATCTTGGTGTCATTGTGGGTCACACGGACAGGAATCCTGCCCTCTTCCATCCCCTTCACCACTCTTCCCGCCCAGGCGGCGTTCTCCAGGGCAAAATCTATCTCCGCCCTTACGCTCTCTGCCCTCCCGGCCTTGTCGGCGCGGATTGCCTCCCGCAGGGCTTCCGCCCGCTTAGGCGTGTGATGGAAGTCTTTGATGGTCTCATGGAGCTTCTCCACGGGGAAATCCGCCAGCATCCTCTGGAAGTGCCCGAAGCCCACCCCCGCCTCATATAAGTCCTCCGGGGTCCTGCTGCTCTCGATGGTCTTGGTGCCCTCCACGAAACGGTAGACGCGAAAGACATTTTCATCATCGACTCTGTAATACCTGCCGCCCTCCAAAGTGGGCACCACCTCCAGCGTCCCCCGCCGGAAGTCCCCGCCGTCCTCCCGGAGCTTCTCCCGGAGGAACGCTGTGACGTTCTCGATGTTCTCCATCAGCTCGTCCGGGTTCCGGAAGATAGAGGTATTGATTCTCTGGAGGATATAGCGGGGCATGGCGACCAGATATGTATCATTGATGTGGCCGTTGCCGTACGCTTCCGTCACCGGGCTGATTTCAAAATGCTTCAATATCTCATTCCGATCGATTTCTCTGCTCATAACCGCTCCCGCTCATTCTCGTCCACTATCATATGCCACTTTCCCTTTGTAAAATCAGGGAAGTCCACCACTGCGCCTCCCTTTGCGATGGACATTTCCGACAGGGCTGTCACCGCCATCCAGCTGGCCGCGTCATACACGTCCACCGGCATGGGCGCGTCCTCCCGCAGGCAGCGGAAGAATGTCTCGAACTCCAGCCAGTCCATGCCGTCATGGCCGCCCTTGACGCCCTCCTGGATATATTTCTTCCAGACCGGATGATCGTACTCTTCCTCATAGTCCTTGGCATTGCCCACACAGTGCTTCAGCCAGTCGAAGTCATGTGCGCTGTCCTCTTTCCTGTCCAGGAACACGGAATCCGTGACCTCCTCGTACATGCCTTTCGTGCCCCTGACGTTGAAGCCGCGGCTGTAGTACCTGGGCAGAGTAGTGTCCAGAGTCAGGGTGATGGTCTCTCCCCTGGCGCATTTGATCACCGTGGTCACCACGTCGCCCTGGGCGAAAGTCTCTCCCATCAGACGCTGGTCGTCGCTCTTGCCGGCCCTGATATAGTCCCGCAGCCCGGCCGCCTTGGAAGCCGTGGAGCTTAAGGTCAGCATGCGGTTGCCGTGGTTGATGTCCAGCACCTTTGCGATGGGGCCCAGCTCATGGGTGGGATAGTTCTCGCAGTTCCTGCTCAGATAGTTCCTGAGCCTGTAATGCCTGTTCTCTTTTCCGTAAGCAATCTCGCTGCGCAGATCGTGGTGGTACCCGCCGGCACAGTGCACCACCTCGCCGAAGAGGCCTTTCTTCACCATGTTCAGGGCCATCATCTCCCTGCGGCCGAAGCAGCAGTTCTCCAGAAGCATGAAAGGCGTGCGGGTCTTCTCACAGGCCTCCACCAGATCGTAGCAGTCCCTGATTTCATAGGCTCCGCCTACCTCTATGGCCACGGCCTTGCCCGCGTACATAGCCTCCAGCGCTATCTCCACATGGGTCTCCCATGCGGTGGCCACAACAATGACGTTTACATTCGCATCCTTGATTACATCTCTGTAATCCGCGTAACCCACAGGCTTTGCCTGGCCGAATTTCTCCACCAGCTCAATGCCTTTCTGCACCCTGTCCTCATAGACATCGCACACTGCCACTACCTGTTCCCCCTGGGGGAGCACTGCCCACTCCAGCAGCCCGTACCCTCTGCCGCCCAGTCCGATAAATCCGATTCTGATGTCTTTCATTCCATATCCCTCCATGTCGTTTCTCTCCCGCCTCCCGTGCGGAACAAGCTCCGTTCCAATCCGCAGCCTCCTGCAGCTCCCATGGGAATGCCTCGCGGAACCACCCTGCACAGCAGCCAAAACGTCACTGTTCACAGATACTTCCGTGATGTGCTTTCGTGCGTGATTTGTATAAAATCCCGAGAGCGCGGGTGCCGAAACAATTTCTGCCGCAAACCCTCCGAAAGGTCTTTACAGCGTCTCCTGTAATTGGTATCATAGCATTGGAAAAAGTATATATCTATATCAAAACGGCTCATAAATATATACTTTCGGCTCAGCCAATTACAGTTCATGCCGCAGCCGCCGACAGAATCCGCAATCGGGGCTTCCGGCCAGGACGGAAAGCCCGGGCGGCACTGCGGCCTCACTGGCGGTGCGCAGTATGCGGTTCGGAGATTTCGAGAGTATCGGGAGGCGGAAAGGAGAATCCATGGTCTGGCTGGCATATTCCGTCAGGGAGCAGATCCGCATCACGGACATGTACTCCCTGTTCGAAGCTCATTTCGACAACGGCTACGCGTTCCCCGGAGAAAGTCACAATTTCTGGGAATGCCTCTATGTCATGAAAGGGGAGGTCTGCGCCTCCGGGAACGAAAGGGTCTACAACCTCACCCGGGGCTCCATCATCTTCCATAAGCCCCTGGAACTGCACAAATTCATCGTAAACGGCCCTGACGGTGCGGATTTGCTGATTTTCTCCTTTGCCGCCGAGGGGCCCCTGACTTCCTGTCTGGCGGAAAAGGTCTTCGCGCTTTCCGATGCCCAGCAGGACATCCTGGCTTCCATGCTCTCCTTTATCCGTGCCAAAATGGAAGAGCCCCGGTTCAGGGAAATCCTGTCCGCCCGGGATGCCAGCTCCTGTCTGGAGCCTTTCCTTACCAGCCCCGCCTATTCCCAGATGCTGTCGACTTACCTGCACCAGCTGATGCTCTCCCTGGCGGAAACCGGATCTGTCTCCTCCGTGTCCTCCGCGCCGGACGCTGTCATCTTCCGCAGGGCCATCAGCTACCTGAACAGCAACGTCAGCGCCCAGCCCTCCGTGCCGGAAATCGCCCGGTACTGCAACGTCAGCGAGGCAAGTATTAAACGGATTTTCGATAAATACGCAGGTATGGGCATCCACAAATACCTGCTGAAGCTGAAGGTCAAGGCGGCGGCAGAGCTTCTCCAGAGCGGGGAAAGCGTCTCCAGCGTGGCGGAGCAGCTTGGCTTCAACAACCAGAGCTACTTCTCCCGGGCTTTCAAGCGGGAGACAGGCCTTGCTCCCTCGAACCTGAAAGCAGCCGCCTCCCAATGAGACGGCTGTCTTTATGCCCTTAAGGCATGAATCGAATCAGCCCGATCCCCGCTATCTTCATCTGCCAATCCTCATTATGGAAAAAGCCCCCGCCTCACGGCGAAAGGCCATACTTCCAATCCAGCCGCTGACAGGCCGCATTTCGGCCGACAGCAAACTTTATTTATATTGCTTAACAGTTATAATTTCCGAGTAACCCCACTGCATAACGCCAGCCATATGCGTTTAACCAGTGCGGTACGGTAAATTCCGGCGTTATGCAGTATATGCTGAAATTTCCTCTGTCATTTTTCAGGCATCCGGCAGAACCGGTCCCATCTCCCCCTCACGAGAAGCGTCAGCGCCGCTCCCGCCAGGCAGATTCCTATCCAGAGCGCCACCACCGGCAGCCATCCCGCCTCTTCCGCCACGGCCCCGAAGCCATAGGTAGACAGAGAGCTGCCCACATAGGTGGCCGAATTCAGGATGCCGGATACCGAAGAGACCTTGCCGTACCTGGTGAAATGCCCCGGCACACGGCTGATCAGCATCAGGTTGATGCCATGGGCGCAGCCGGTAATCAAAGTCATCATCATGATGCACACCACCGGCAGTCCGTCAAATACCATCAGCATCACCACGCCCGCCACGGCGCCCGCCACGAACAGACATGCCGCCGTAAAGACTTCATTCTTCAGGCGCTCCAGCAGCAAAGAGGCCAGCAGGACGCTGAACACGCTGAATACCGGAAGCGCCGCCGCCGACAGGATGGAGCTGGCATTGCTCATGCCGAACATTTCGCTCATATATACCGGCATCCAGGTGGTTATCCCGTCTCGCAAAGTTCCCTGCAAAATGATAGCCAGCAGAATCGCAACCAGAGGCGCGTCCCCCGCCAGCTGCAGGAACAGAGATTTCTTCCCGCTTCGGCGCCCGTCTTTCTCAGAGGCCTCGTCCTGCTGCGCCTCTTTCTGCCGTGCCCCTTTCTGCCTCTCCTCCGGCGCAGGGCTGTCCGCCCCCAGTTTCCGCGTATTCCAGAACCAGACAAAAGCCGCCCCAATCCCCAGCGCAGCCGGCAGCATGAACACCGACTTCCACCCGGAAACCGAAATGCATACCGGCGTAAGCACATAGACCGCGATTGTAGCGACAGAGGATGACATGGACACCAGCACGCAGGAATACTTATACCATTTATCATTCAGGCATTCCGCCATGATGCGCACCATGGGAGGCCAGAGCATGGCCTGGAAGAAACCATTGGCGCACCAGACCGGGATGATGATCTCCATCCTGGGAAAGCCGGCCACCAGCAGATTACATCCGCATGCCCCGGCCAGTCCCGCGAACATTATCATCTGGGGCTTGAACTTATCCCCCAGAATCCCGCAGATAATCTGGCCGAGTCCATAGCTCAGGAAACATACCGTCACCGGCAGTCCCGCCACGCTCTTGCCAATCTGGAGCACATCCTGCAGTTCCACCATACAGGCCGCATAGTTCAGCCGCGTCATGTAACTCATGAAATAGACAAGGCAGCAAAGAAAACAAAGGAATTTCATCTGTTTCTCGGATGGAAGTTTCGTCAGCATAGCAGGCATTTCCCTTCTAATCTGTCGCGTGATGATATGATTATGGCACTGGTCACCGCCAATGTCAAGCCATTAATCATCAACTTTTACAAACTGCCATCCTGCAATCCGTTTCCTGTCACGGCAGCCTTTAACATGTACCTTTCAGGGAGAACATCAAAGTATCCCCCAGCCGCATATCCACCATGATTTCCGTGACATTATGCCCGTAATAGCGCTTCTCATAGACTTCATAAGGACTGCACGGCTTCGGGAACCGAATGGTATGCTTTCCTTTATAAGAGGCATGAATCGTGACAAAGTTCGCATTGGCGTAAATCACGTCATCCTGTGTATTGTACAGATGGCAGCCAGCATATTCGGCCAGGGACGCAATCAGCTCCGAGCGCAGTATCTGCGGCGCGCAATAGGCGCTGGTCCAGCCGTCCATCTCCCTGATTCCGTAAGCCGCAAGCCCCATCTCGCAGTAAGCGCCCAGCACCTGTACTCTAGGGTCATCAATATAGAACCCGGGATTCATGTAAGGGGGCGCCAGCACATTCTCCAGCCACACATTACTGTGCACATCCCTGTCGATATAGCCGTAGCGCCTGTCCTCCACCCCATAGCGCACCGCAGGATGGGACAGATCCGTAAGCCGGAACCGGGGCGAACAGGTGTGGTCGATCCGGCCCACATGCATCCCGATCAGGCTCTCTATGTGGGCATTGTCCATGACTTTCTCCGCATCCGGGTTCACGAATCCCGGCGCGTACAGCCAAAGCACCACCGCATGGTTCTTCCCGGCCTTGCGCAGCACTGCCTCCCGCTCCTGATCCGTCAGCCGAAACAGGTTCATCATAATATACAATTTGTAATCCGGCATATCCTCCCTGCTCAGATCATTGTGGAAATAATAATCCACAGGAGCGCCTATCCTGTGCAGATCCGATGTGCGGTAGTAATCCAGCATCATGGTATTTGTGTAGCCGGATACGGCATGGCAGCTCTCCTGGTCATAGATAACCGCTATTTCGTTTTGTTTGTCACGGTTCAGGGAATAGGCGAATTTCGCGATTTCCCTCTGGCGGCTGAACAATCCATAAATATCCTCATGCTGATACCTGCCGCCCTCCGCGTGCTGATCGAACCACCAGGCATAGATGTCCTCGCACAGTACCCGGGCAAAGTCCCGCTTCAGTGTCACCATGCTGTCCCGCACGTCATACAGCCCCATGGCATCCCGGTAGAAGCTGTCCTCCAGATGGGTCCGGCTGTCCTCCTCCGCCACGAACATCTGACCCCGCAGCCGGAAAGAATCCTGCATCTCCCGCTGGGCAACACATCCGCCGGGCTCCCTGTTGTTGTACACGCCGGGAGCGGCCAGGAAATCCACCTTTCCGCTGTCCAAAATCGTCAGGGTGGCCGTAGCCGTGGTGCTGTTGTAAAAGTCCGTGCAGCCGTAAGAACCGTAGAACGCTCCCACCACTTTCCCCTCATAACGATTTTTCAGCAACGCGGCGAAATGGACGATGGCCTCCGCCGTGGCCTCGTGGAGCGCATCATAGAAATCCGCCACATAGGCGTAATCCTCCAGATTCAGGAACACGCCCAGATTGGCGGCCTTTTTCCCGTTCATATCGATATTCTTTCCGATGATGCGGTCCGCGCTCTCATAATATTTCATGGCGTCCAGAATGCCCTCTTCCACATGGATGTAATACTGCTCCTCCACATTGGGAATCAGCGGATTCTCAAAAGAAGCGTCCTGCCGTTTCCAGGCTTTGCACAGACTCTCTTCCGTGCCGTAGCGCTTCTTCAGGAAACTCCCGTAGGCTTTCCGGAACGCCGGGGAGAAATCGCCGTACTTGTTCTTCCCCCTGTCGCAGATGGCATTCACGGGATACCACTCGGAAGTGCCTCCCGCCGCCAGGAAATAGCCGATGACCCTGTCCGCAAAAGGCAGCCTGTCTATGGCATCGCAGAAATCCTGCAAGGCCTTTCCCGCCGCAGCCTTCCACTTATCCGAGGCAAAGGAATACATCCCCGGAATCTCGTCTCTGTGCACCTCCGAAGAGAGAATGGAGGGCTCATGGCTCCCGTCCTGATATGTAATCAGCTCGTCTAAGTTCTCCTCCATCCAGTCCACCGGCGGATGCAGTCCGATGCGCACTATGATATAGGCATCCGGCACCTGGGAGAGCAGGGTCTTTGCGTTTTTCACAAAGGCCTCCAGGCCGCCGGGCTCATGCCGTGAAACCCCTTCTTCGTCCACATAATCTTTCCCCGGGCGCAGCCAGTCCGTATTGGTCATCAGGAAAAAGACCCTGAGCCCCGCCTCCCCCAGATTCCTGATATAGTCCGGCTTGTTAAAGCGCGTGGTCATAGCCATGGGCGGGAAGACTTCTCCGTCGATTACCAGCGCGGGGCTCCCGTTTACCTTTTTCACTTCCGCAAAACTCATATCCAATTTCCTCCTCGTTTCTACAGCGTCCCCGCACATCCGGGGACGCTGCCGCATTCAAAGAACAATCACTCTTTCACCGACCCCACCGTGATTCCCTTTACAAAGAACTTCTGCAGGAACGGATAAACTACCAGAATCGGGACGATCGCTATGAACATCTGGGCGCTCCGCACCGTCTTTTCGCTTAAGCTGGACAGAAGAGCCAGCTGCTCCGGCGTCATGTTGGTCATGGTCTGGTTATTGTTGATGACCTGGGTCGCCAGATAGGTTGCCATGGGATAATTGTTCGGATTATTCATATAGAACATACCGTCAAACCATGCATTCCAATGCCCTATCATGGAGAACAGGAGCAAAGATGCCAGCGATGGCTTGGACATGGGGAGGATGACCTTGATCAATGTCTGCCAGTGATTGGCGCCGTCCACAAAGGCCGCCTCCTCGATGGCCCTGGGAAGCCCCTTGATGAAGTTCATCATGATGATCACATTCCAGATGCTCATGGCAGAGGGCAGAATCAGCACCCAGAAGCTGTCCAGCAGGTGCAGGTTCTTGATCACCATATAGGTGGGAATCAGGCCGCCCCCGATGAACATGGTGATGGCAAAATACACCATGTACGCCGTCCTCGCCCTGAACTGCTTCGCAGGCCGCGACAGGGGATAAGCCGTAATCGCGATAATAATCATATTGAATGACGTTCCCGCCAGCACGCGGAGGGCCGAGATGCCCACGGAGTGGAAGAAATCTTTCTTGGAAATCAGATACTCATAAGCCGTGAACGTGAATTCCACCGGCACGAAGCCCACCCGGCCCGCCATGGCCGCATTGCTGGAGCTCAGGGACATGGCGAACACATGCAGGATAGGCAGGATACAGGAGAGCGCCACCAGGGCCAGAACGACTGTATTGAACACCTGATATACATAAAAACTCACAGACCGTTTGACTTTCATAGAATGCACCTCCTTTAAAATACGCGGTAATCGCTCTTCTTATAGAGAATCCAGTAGCTGATTCCCACGAAGACCAGCGACACGGCAGATTTGAACAGTCCCATGGCGGCGGCTGCGGAATACTGATGCCCCGCGATACCCATCCGGTACACCAGCGTATCCAGGATATCCACTGTCTTCTCCACAGTGGGATTGTACATGACCAGAATCTGCTCAAAGCCGGCGTTCAGGATGCCCCCAAGCCCCAGCACCGTCAGCACCGCCACCATGGGCAGGATGCTGGGCAGCGTCACATGGAGCACCTGTTTCCAGCGGCTGGCCCCGTCCACCCTGGCCGCCTCATACAGGGCGGCGTCCACATTGGTGATGGCTGCCAGAAGCAGAACTGTATTGTACCCCATCCCTTTCCACACATCGGAGGCGATGATGATCGTCCGGAAATACTTATTGCTCACCAGGAACGCGATGGGCTCTATATGGAAGAAACTCTCCAGCACATTATTGACGATGCCGTCATACGCGAAAATCTCCAGCAGCATTCCTGCCAGAATCGCCCAGGAAAAGAAATAGGGGATAAAGACTATGGTCTGCACGGAACGCTTGAACCAGCTCTTTATCACCTCATTGAGCATCAATGACAGGATAAGGGGAACCAGAATGCTCAGAATGATCTTAAAAAAGGCGATAATGAAAGTATTTACGAAAGCCTGGCGGAAACTGGGCATGGTGAAGATATAGGCGAACTGGTCAAATCCCACGAACTTCGACTTGGTAAAGCCGAGAAGGGGTTTGAAATCCTGAAAAGCCATAATCAGGCCGAACATGGGAAAATACGCAAAAACCGCGGTAAAAATCACCGCCGGAAGCAGCATGACATGCAGTTCCCTGGTCTTGTACAGGCTTTTTTTCTTTTTCTTTCTCTCTTTTTCTGCCATAAGATGCGGCTCCTTTCCAAAATGAAATCAGGTAAAGCTTTACAGGGCCGCCGCTCATTCCAGCGGCGACCCTGTCCTTTTCACGCTTCTATTCTTATTTGTTCTGGTACCACTCGTTCACCTCTCTCGCGATATCGTCGCCGCCCTGAGCCTTCCACTGCTCTACGAACGTGTCGAAACCGTCGACGGGGGTCTCACCCATGATGATGCTGATATAGGTATTGTCGCGCAGCTTATCCAGCTCGCCCTGCTTGGATATCATGGAAGGTGTGGTCACATAGACCTCATCATAAATGATGTCGGCCGTCTCCACAGTCTTGATCATGTTGTCCACGCCGCCGTTCTCGGCCAGACGGCTGAAGTAGGTTCCCCATGCAACGCCGTCATCCGGGTTCTCCGCATAGTTGAGATAAGATGCCCAGGATCCCCAGAACTCATTGTTGCGGGGCGCGTCTCCTACACTAATCTCTGTCTTGCCGTCCTTGGCGTACTGATTGATGACCTCAAAGTTCTGTCTTAAACAGGTAGGGGAGTAGATTCTGTAAGGCAGCCAGGTGTACACATAGCTGTGCCACTCTGTCTTCTCCTCGTCGCTCATGGCGTTCTGTACCTCAGGCGGGCTGTTCTTCAGGGTGTACTGCAAAGACCAGTAAATCATCTTGAACACTGCCTCCGGATTGGTGCAGTCCTTGCCTACCGCGATGAAGTTATTCACGGGATAGCGGGAAATCATGATGTCAGGCTGCTCTCCGTCTAAGGACAGGTTCGGCCCTACCACCCAGTCAGCTTCGGGATGCTCCACCTTATTGCTGTTCAGGGGCCAGTTGGGAACCCACCAGGAGCCGGGAACAATGGCATACTTTCCGGCAACGATGTCGTTGACCACCGGCGAATCCGCCGCCCAGATATCATAAGCCGCGAAGTCTTTCTTGAAATATCCTTTCTCGTACCACTCGTTGAGTTTGGACAGGACCTCTTTGTTCTTCTCATTGATGCCGGCGTATTCCAGCGTGCCGTTGTTGTCGTACCAGCCGCCGGCCCAGGACTCATAGGCATGGAAGAAAGGCGTGAAATCTCCCAGCTGGGCGCCGAAATAATTCTTGCAGGCGGGGAGCACAGGGCCTCCTGTCTTCTCCATCAGTGTGTCGCAGAGCTCCTCGAACTCTTCGATGGTCTTGGGCAGCTGATCTGCGGAAGTGATGCCCACTTCTTTCAGCTGGTTCATGTCGTAGTACATCTGGGAGGTAGACTGCGCGGGATCCGTGCCCATGGGCAGACCGTAAAGCTTGCCGTCCTTCTTGCCTACGTTGATGAAATTGCCGTCAAAGTTATAGATGTTCTCCAAATCGGGGCAGGTATACTTCTCATAGTACTCGGTCAGGTCTATCAGACCTCCCTGACTTGCCAGATCCTCAAAATCATTGGGAGAGAGCATTACCACATCGGGAATGTTCCCCGCCGCCATCTCGGCGCCGAACTTCTGGGAGAACTGATCCGCGTTCACGATCCAGTCGTAAACCAGATTGATGTTCAGCTCCTCGCTCAGCAGCTTTACCGCTGTGGAAGTCTCCGGCGTCACATCTGTAGGCGTTTCCGGATCCTCGGATTCACGGTACTGCAGTACCACATGGATTTCCACGGGCTCCTCGTAAGGCTCCAAAAGCAGCGCCTCCGCGCCCTGTGCCTCCTCGCCGCTTTCTGCCGGCGCCTCTGCCTCGCCAGAATCAGAGGGCGTCTCCTCAGAACTTTCCGCAGGCGCCCGGGATGACTCCTCCGCCTTGCTCTCTGCAGCCCCGCCGTCTCCTGTGGATGCGGGTTCTCCGCCGCAGCCGGCCAGCATGCTCGCTGTCATAATTGCCACAAGCGCGCTGGAAAGCAGCCTTTTTACTGTCCTTTTTTTCATACTTTTCCTCCTCCATATTCATTTTTGGTTGATATATACATTATATGTTTTGCAATCCGTAATTTTAAGGGATAATTGTACAAAAAAGCAGGATAATTATGCCTTTTCTTTTTTCTCAGACACAATTGCCCCGCTTTTCAAATACTTTTGTGCATTTTTATCGGTTTTTTATGTTCTCTGCGCTATTTTTGGTTGTTTTCACGAAACTGTTTGGGATTGTCCCCTATCCGTTCCCGGAAGATTCTCCGAAAATATTTTTCATCCCCATAGCCCACCTGCCGGGCAATCCAGTAAATAGGCTGCTTCGTCTCCAAAAGGTACTTTTTCGCAGACTCGATTCGGATGTCGTTCAGATAGGTGACGAAAGTCTTGCCCGTAATCTTCTTGAATTTCCTGGAAAAATGGCTCTTGCTCATGCCCGTGAACCGCAGCAGCTCCTCCAGAGTGATGTCCTTGTCCATATGCTCCCGGATATAGTTCATGGCTTTGTGAATCTCCTCCATGGCCGCCAGTTCCGTGTCCGTCCCCTCCACGCTTCGGAGCACCCTGCCGCGTACCTCGTCGAACCATTCCCGCCACTGATACCACCAGAGGAAATGCGCCGTCTCCTGGAAGTACCGGGAAATATCCTTGCCGGAGAACTCAGACCAGTGCAGATTAAAATGATAGAATACCGCGATGCGCTCCTCCGCGGAGAGGACCGCCGATTTGATCCGCTCCATTCCCCTTTCATAGCAGTCGTCCCGGGCCATAAAGGCCATCTCCAGGCTCAGCCGCATGACCTCCTCTTTGGCGCTGCTTTCCCGCTCCCTCTGCAGCTCCGGATAGGAATAGGCATAGCAATAACAGCCTGGCTTCCTGTCCTCGAACAGCCGCTGTTTCCCCTCGGACTGGAGGACATTTTCCAGCCGGTCATAGGGGACGTCCCGGATCTGGCTGATTTCCAGCAGGGCAGAGCGCTCTGTGTCGAAGCGCCCCGCCATGCGTTTGAGCCGGTCAAAACCGACCGTGCCGGAGAACAAGAAAGAAACCTCATTCAAAAGCTCATGAGCCGTCCCCTGGCTTACCAGTTCCCGGGCCGCATCCTGGGCCTGCGCATAGTCCGGCAGTTCCCAGACATAGACTGTCTCCGTCTCTATCTTCCGCTCCTGCCTCAGGTAATGCCTCTCCGTCTCCAGATAGCGCTTCCGCACCCCCATCATGAAAGGAGTCACGTTCTCCTCCTCAATCTGCGCCTTTGTGATATAGTCCAGGATACCGATGCGCAGCGCCTGCTGAATCAGCCCGAACTCCTGATGCATGGTCAGCACCACGATCTGGAGCCTGGGAAACCGCCGCCTCGCCTCCTGCAGGAAAGGGATTCCGGACAGGCCCGGCATTTCCAGATCCGAAAAGAGAATGTCCGCTCCTTTTTCCCGCAGAAAAGCCAGAGCCTCCTCGCTGCTGCCGGAGTCCCCCACCACTTCCATGCCATACTTTTCCCAGTCAATCAGGCCGATAATCCCCCGACGGACCAGCTTTTCGTCATCCAGCACATATACCCTGATCATCCTGTCATCCCCCAATCCCGCCCTTGCTCTTTACAATCGCCTCCGCCGCGAAAGGAATACGGATCTCCACCACATTAAAGCCGTCCTCCGTCCGCTCCGCCTGCAGCGCGAAATCGCTTCCGTAGAAGTTCTCCAGCATCCGGGCCACATACTGCAGGCCGATGCCGTTGGCGGACACATCCTCCCTCTGCTCCAGAACCTGCCTTATCTTCTCAGGATCGATGGGGCTGCCGTTATTCTTCACCAGAATCAGAATCTTCCCGCTGGCCAGCAGCTCCACCTCTATCCGTATCTCTCCCTTGTCACAGCCGCTGTGCCTGATCGCGTTCTCCACCACCGGCTGCAGGATGAACCTGGGCATGGCAGTCTGCAGGATTTCCTGGTGTTTTCCCATGTCCACCACAAAGCGGATGTCATATCTAAGCTGCTGCAGCACGATATATGCCCGGATGGCCTCCAGCTCCTGTTCCAGGGTGGTCCCCTCGTCCCGGGACATATTATATAGAAGCAACTTGTTCAGGGCAGTGATAAATCCCATCATCTCCCTGTCCTTCTTTCCCGCCGCGTACCATTTCAGGGTATCCAGCGTGTTGTAGAGGAAATGCGGATTGATTTTTCCCAGAACTACCCGCACTTCCAGTTCCCTGCGCCGCTTTTCTTCCTCCTGTGCCTTGCCCAGCAGCCGCAGGATATTTTTCTTCATCTTGTCGAACAGCTCAAAATGCTCGTCGAATTCCCGGATGTTCATCCGCTCTACTTTTGAGCCTACATCGTCATCTTCGGCGATAGCGCGGAGCCCTTCGTCAAACCGCGCGAAAGCCTTGTAGATGTTCCTCCACTGAAGAACGGAAATCAGGATGCAGACCGATATGACAATCAGCGTGACCAGGCCCAGATTCAGCGCCATTTTATACACCAGGCTGTAGTAGCCCTGTACCGGCATCCAGATATGGATTTTCCACTCTCCTTTCATATCTTTCTCATATGCCTTATAACATTTTTTATTTAACTGTATTTCATCTTCGTGAATCTGCATGACCGTCCCCGCCGGAACGATGCTTTCGTCAGAACTGTATCTGATGATGCCATCCGCGGATTCTATCAGGAATATCCCCTCCAGTTCTGTCATGCCGTCCAGTTCCAGAGCGTCCAGGTACCGGAAGCCGGATTCCACATAGACGTAAATCTCCCCGTATTCTTCCAATGTCCTGTATTTTCTCAGCAATGAAAGACAGGAATATTCCCCCGCCCTTGACTTGGATCTGTGGGGACCGTAAAACGTCATGTTCTCCCAGCTGCACAAAAAGTCCTCTTCCGCCGGAAGCTCTCCGTTCGCCAGTGAATCCTGGTTGATTTTCACGGGCTTTTCCTGCCCCTTTGGGATGTACAGATAAGTCAGATTGGCCACGGTGGGATTCGCCACCTCATAATTGGCGATCTGCTCCCTGAGATAAATCAGCAGATTCGCCTTTTTCGCGGTGCTCTCTTCCTCCAGATAGGTGCTCAGATTCTTTCCCACTGTGCCGTCCGCCTCCATCAGCCAGGAAAGCATCTTCATATTGTCCATCAGATCCGTCAGGTCTCTGGACATCCGGTTCAGCTCACCGGCAATGGACTCCTCCACCTGCCGGTAATTGATTCGGTAAAACTGCGACAGAAACAAAAGCTCCACCAGCACCAGGGGAATCGCTACCCCCAGCACCCAGACTTTCACCAGCCGTCTGGCAAAAGAACCCTGTTTCCGTCCCCTGTTCGTGCCCCCCCGGACCATTCCATGCCCTCCATCTCACTATGCAAGACAACAATAACCTGTCTTTCAGTATACACCTTTTTGAAAATGGCCGCAACCATAGATAAAACCGCCGCGGATTCTCTATTCGGAGATTCAGCGGCGGTCTTTTTTCAGGTCATGAATCGCCAGTCTTTAAAGAAGATATTCAGCTCTCTGCGGCGCCCCGCCGTACCGCTGCCAATATCAGCAGTCCCACCACGGAGAGAAACGCCCAGGAAAGGTACATAGACGCATATCCGAATTTCACGATTACAATCCCGTAGACTGCCGTGCTGATTGCATGCCCCAGATAGGTGGCAAAATCCATGATACCGCTCACGGAAGACACTGTCCCCTCCTTTGCATAGCGCATGGGATATATCGCCAGAAAAGAGGTATTCACAACGGACACCGCAGCGTATATTCCGCACAGGCACAGCGTAGCGGCCACCGGCCCCCACAGGCTCATGCCCAAAGGCAAGGCGAACAGAGCGCAAAGAAGAAAGCCCGCCGCGGCCGCCCTGTCCTCATTCTCATTCATCCTTTTATACACAAAAGGATACAGCATCCTTCCCGCCAGGCCGCTGACCGGGATGAACAGGATATACAGCGGATTCAAGGTGGGGTCCACGCTGAAACGTTTGACAAAATAATCCACCATGAAAAGGCTGACATTGTCTTTCATTATCCCCTGTATCATGGCCGGAAGAATCATGATTTGAACCTCTCTGCGCAGCAGCTGCTTTATGGGCGATACGCCTTTGCCCATTCTGACAGGAATTTTGGCAGTAAAAAGGACTACCGTCAGAGCCAGCCCCAACGCGAAAATCCCCGGCACGATGAATGCAGCAGCCGGGCCGAACGCGTTCACCAGAAAAGAAGCCGCCAGAATCCCCATGACATTTCCCGCCGCAATGCTGGTTCCCATGACAGTGGCCTTTTTTCTGGCTGTCTGTTCATCATAAATCGCGGAGACCATGCTCAGGATAGGCCCCCACAGCATGGATTGCCCAAAAGCATTGACTCCCCAGCAAAAAATCAGCGCGCCATAGGGAGGCAGCAGCCCCATAATAATATTTCCCATACCGGCCAGCGCCAGACCCACAGACACCATAATCCACGGCTTTACCCTGTCCCCGATTCCGCCGTTTACCAGTTTTCCCACAGCATATACCAGAGAGAAAATGCTGCCAAGGAAAGCCAGCTGCGCCGTATCCACCTTTCCCATCTCCTCCAGCGCCGGTTTCGCCACTGACAGGTTCAGCCTGACGATATAGGTAGATGTGTAAGCCAGGTATAATATCCAAAATACGATTTCCGCTTTCAGCGATTTCTTTTTATCTGCCATTCCTTGCTGCCCTTTCTTTTCCCTTATGCCCAGTTTCATGCGGGAAGCTTCTTATTCTTCACAGTATCTTCATGCAGCGTGTCACAGTAGAGCGGAATGTGCCGCAGAGTAATGACGCGCTCCGCACTTTCCAATACCTTTTTCAGTTTCTCTTCCATGAACATCCTCCGTTCCTGCCCCAGCCTGCGCTCCCTATTACCGGCTGGTTTTTGTCAGGCATAATCATTATACATCCTTTATCTTCTTCTGCAACCACAAATTTACACCAACTGCCGCACTCACGATTTTTAATCGCTTGTGCGGCAGTGTTTTTTTCACTTGATTCACATTATTTATGCCGAAAATCGCTGAAATCTGCCGGTTTATTTCGCCTCATCCGACAATTCGACGCCCAGCTTCTCTGCCTGAGCCGCCAGGACATCACGGCCGCCCTGATTCAGCCACTCCGTGACAAAATCATCCCACTCGTCCATGCTGCGCTCACCGGTCACGAACTTGTACTGCTGCTGCAGCTCATATTCCGACAGGTTCGGCGCGATTTCATTGATGTTGACGGCGCTCAGCAGATTATCGTTAGGCCATCTGTCATAGCTTGCCATGACTTTCTTACCATTATTTATTTTGTCCACATACATCTTCTGATCCTCGCCGGCATCTTCGGGTGTATATTCCAGCTGCCATTTTACGGTATAGCCGAAAGTCTGCCAGGGAGCCAGATTCAGGTTAGTGGTTCCATATGTCCCGTCAAATCCAGGATGCTCTGTCGGAGTAGTACAATAACTCAGGCCGTCTTCCAGATATTCCCTTACACAAATGTCTATGTCATGAACTTCATTTCCGCCTCCCTGAACAGTTTCAAAATGGCAGTCGCCACCATAGCACATGGCATCCATAATGTGGAGAATCCTCAGCAGCTTTCCCTGATCCCCCTCCACATTGCTCTTGGGAATTGCCCACAGATATCCCGCATTGCCCCCTGCGGTGCCTTTCATGCCCTCTGGCAGATCGGGCAGATATTCCCACGAAGACGCCAGGGAATAATCCCAGTCATGAGATCTGACGATTTCAAGATACAGGTTGGCGGCAGGATAGTAAAGCGCGCCCAGTCTGTTCTGAAGCATATAGGATTTCGCCGTCTCCCAGTCGATGGTGAACCAGTCGGGAGCAAGAGTCCCCATCTCACAGAGCTCGTTCATAAAAGATACCCATCCTCTGGTGCTTCCGTCCAGCATGGGGTGTACCAGTTTCCCATTCTCCGCATGAGCGGAGGGATTGCCGAACCAGGGCCTGAACGCCGTCATCGACTGCCAGCCCTTTCCGCCGCCTGCGCCTGTCATGAACCATGTGTCATCGATTCCATTGCCGTCCGGATCGTCAAAGGTACATGCGCAAAAGCTCCTGCTTTTAGGCAGGAGCTTTCATTTCTACAGTCTGGCCTCTGTATCTGTACTTTATCCAGCAATAATCTCTTTCGCTATTTTGGAGAGCGTCAGGCACATCTCTTCATACAGGGAATCCGGCAGCTTTTGCGGCGGCGCTGTCTCGATGGAGAACACGCCCCCAAACCCGCATTCTTTCAGCGCTTTCGCAAAGGCTTTCCAGTCAATGACGCCAAAATAAGGCATATAATGCAGATCGGACCGCCCATTATTGTCGTGTACATGCAGCACCCGGACGGTGTCCCCCAGTTCACGCATGGCCCCGTCAGGCGTCAGACCCTCATAGACCGCCACATGGCCCGTGTCCAGACATACTTTGAAACGTTCATCATTTATCGTCCTGACGAACTTCAATATCTCGGAGGGAGAGCCGATGGAGAATTCCGGCATGGGCATATTTTCCAGGCATATGGTGACATCGCATTCTTTGGCAGTCTTCAGCAGCTCTCCCATGAACGCAATGTTGATATCCCATGTCTCCCGGACATGTTCCGTTCCCCTGTCCGCCGTTCCATAAGGCATTACGGGGTGAACCACCCAGTTCTTACAGCCCAGCAGCGCTGTCATCCGGATGGATTTCTTCATTTTCTCCATGCGTTCCTGCCGCTCTTCCGGAGTATGATCCCTGGGCGGCCAGCGCCACGGACCATGAACCTGGCTCACTTCTATCCCCGCCTCATCCATCAGCTTCTTTTCATCCCGGAGCGTAGCCTCCAGTTCCTTTCCGTCACAGGAATACACCGGCTTATCGGTGTCCGACAGATCATAGTCTACATAATCGTAGCCATGCTCCTTGAGCTTCCTGTAGCGCATCTTCCCCCATCGTTCATAATACTGGGAACACATACCCGTCTTCATCAGTACTGCCTCCTTCTGCCCCTCAGGGCCTGCCGGTCAGTTTCACAGCCGGTTCTTGTTCGACATTTTACAATCACGCTCCGGATTGTGCAAGCTCTTTTTCCAACTTCAATATGAAAGAAGTAGTATTCTTTTGTTGGCAAACCTGGCGGTACATGTTAAAATAATACAAAAAAGGAGAGATGATATCATGGGAATGGCAGAACTGGAACGCAGAAAAGATGAAAAAATAGACGGTGTAATTTATAATATGTCTCCCGCGCCAAGCTTTCAGCACGGAATCGTGAATGGGAATCTTTACGCCATTATAAAGCAGGGCTTAAAGAACAGTATCTGTCTTGTTTCCATAGAAAATCTGGATTTCAAATACCATCCGGACAAAAATGACGATTACCTGTGCCCTGATATCATGATCATCTGCGACCGCAAACACTTAAAGGGCGGTTCCTACAGCGGAACGCCTAAGTTCATCGCAGAGACCTTAAGTCCCTCCACCGCCAGGCGGGACAGGGCGGAGAAAAAGGATATCTACGAAAAAGCGGGCGTGGAAGAATATTGGATTGTCTCTCCCGAGGGCCATCTGGAAATATATTATCTCCGGGAGGGCAGATATGTCCTGGAAGAAGGCTATATCCTGCAAAATGATATGGAGGAAGAGCACTATAACGCGGAAGAGCAGATCTCACTGCGCGCCTTTCCCCATATCACTATGACCCTGCAGGAAATCTTCGAGGGGCTGGACTAAAACGTATTTTTTAGATCAAAGGAGCACTTATGAACGAAAAAGTATTAAAAACATTAGAATACACCAAAATCACAGAAATGCTGGCGGGCAAAGCAGGCTCCGCGCCGGGCAAGAAACTCTGCAGAGAACTTGTGCCCTCCACGGACTTAGACGAAATCCGCAGGAATCAGCGCCAGACCGCCGATGCGCTGCGCCGCCTGTTCCAGTTCGGCAGCACATCTTTCGGCAACAACAAGGATATCGGCTTCACCATCCGCTCCCTGGAGGTGGGCAGCACGCTCTCCATCCTGGAGCTTTTAAACATTGCCTCCATGCTGGACAACGTTTCCCGCATCAAAGCTTATGGCAGACGGGACAGGGGAGGCGGCAGAGATGTCACCGAGGATGACGGCGCCAGGGACACCCTGGACGAATATTTCGAGCTGCTGACCCCTCTCACAGGGCTTTCCAATGAAATCCACCGCTGCATCCTCTCGGAGGAGGAGATTGCGGATGATGCCAGCCCCAAGTTAAAAAGCATCCGCCGTTCCATGATACAGACCAATGACAAAATCCATGGTCAACTCACCTCCATGTTAAGCGGCTCCTACCGCAGCTACCTGCAGGACGCCGTCATCACCATGCGGGACAACCGTTACTGCATCCCCATCAAGGCGGAGTACAAGGGACAGGTCAACGGCATGATTCATGACCAGTCCGCCACAGGTTCCACTTACTTTATCGAGCCTGCCGCCGTGGTGGAGCTGAACAACAGGCTGAGGGAACTGGAACTGGAGGAAAAAGAGGAAATCGGGAGAATCCTGGCGGATTTGAGCGCCCAGGCCGCGGCCCACACCGAAGAGCTGGCCGATGACCAGAAAATCATGACTCTGCTGGATTTCATCTTCGCCAAGGCGGAGCTTGCCATGGAGCTGAACGCCACGGAACCGATTTTCAATACGGACCACTATGTCAATATCCGAAAAGGGCGGCATCCCCTGCTGGATAAGAAAAAGGTAGTGCCCATCGACATCCACCTGGGAAAGGATTTCGACCTGCTGATCATCACCGGCCCCAACACAGGAGGAAAGACCGTTTCCTTAAAGACCATGGGGCTCCTCACCCTGATGGGCCAGGCCGGCCTGCACATCCCTGCGGCAGACCGTTCAGAATTATCCATTTTTACGGAAGTCTACGCAGATATCGGCGACGAACAGAGCATTGAGCAGAGCCTGTCCACTTTCTCTTCCCACATGAAGAGAATCGTATACATCCTGAAGCACGCGGATGCCGGCTCCCTGTGCCTGTTCGACGAGCTGGGCGCGGGAACGGATCCCACGGAGGGCGCCGCCCTGGCCATAGCCATCTTAAGCTTCCTCCATGACAGGGGCATCCGCACCATGGCCACCACCCACTACAGCGAGCTGAAGATTTACGCCCTCTCCACCTCCTTTGTGGAGAACGCCAGCTGCGAATTCAGCGTGGAGACCCTGCAGCCCACTTACCGTCTGCTGATCGGTATCCCCGGAAAGAGCAACGCCTTCGCCATCTCCTCCAAACTGGGACTGCCGGAGGATATCATAGAGGCTGCCAGGGAACAGATCGGCAGGGAGGACAAGACTTTCGAGGATGTCATCTCCGATTTGGAACAGAGCCGTATCACCATTGAAAAAGAACAGCTGGAAATCGCCCGGCACAAAGAGCGCATCCGCACCCTGCAGGAACAGCTCCAGCAGAAGAATGATAAAATCGACCAGGCCAAAGACCGCATCCTGCGGGAAGCCAACGAAAAAGCCCGGGAGATTCTCCAGGAGGCCAAGGAAGTTGCCGACGAGACCATCCGGGACTTCAACAAAGCAGGCGCCGGGGCGGACATTAAGGAGCTGGAAAAGAAACGCCAGAAAGTACGCGACAAAATAAACGAAAAGAACGAGCGCCTCTCCGTGGGCGGAAACAGCCAGAAAGCGCCGGAGAAGAAAACCATCGACCCTAAAAAACTCAAAAAAGGCGACACCGTGAAAATCGTTTCCATGGGCTTAAAAGGCACTGTCAGCACCCTGCCCGATGCCAAGGGCGGCCTGTTCGTGCAATGCGGCATCATCCGCACCCGCACCAATGTCAAGGATCTGGTGTACGCGGAGGAGGAGACCGTCTCCACCCCGCCCCTGAAGCGGAGTTCCTCCGGCTCCGGTTCCGGCAAGATAAAGATGTCCAAGAGCCTGTCTGTTTCCACGGAAATCAATCTGCTGGGCAAGACTGTTGACGAAGCCCTCTCCGTGCTGGACAAATATCTGGACGATGCCTACCTGGCCCATCTGCCCAGTGTCCGGGTAGTCCACGGAAAAGGCACCGGGGCCCTGCGAAACGCCGTCCACGGCCATCTGAAACGGCTGAAATATGTGCAGGAATACCGTCTGGGAGAATATGGAGAGGGAGACTCCGGCGTCACCATCGTCACTTTCAAGTAGACCCCACAGGCGCCCGCCAACTCTGCCGGCAATATACCCCTGGGCATCCCCGTGCATAAAAAATCAAAATAGGAGCAGCGGAAAATGGTAAGTAAACAGAAAATCCTGATTGTAGACGACGACAACAATATCGCCGAACTGATTGCCCTCTACCTGACGAAAGAATGCTATGAGACAAAAATCGTAAACGACGGCGAGTCGGTGATGCCCGCCATGGAAAGCTTTTCTCCCAACCTGATTCTGCTGGACATCATGCTGCCCGGCATGGACGGCTATCAGGTCTGCAGGGAGGTGCGCATGAAATATTCCGTGCCCATCATCATGCTTTCCGCCAAAGGCGAAATCTTCGACAAGGTGCTGGGGCTGGAGCTGGGCGCCGACGACTATATCGAAAAACCTTTTGATTCCAAGGAACTGGTGGCCCGGGCCAAGGCCGTCCTGCGCCGCTACAAGCCCGCCGCCCCCGAGCCCTCCCCTGCGGCCTCCGCCGACAAATGCGTGCAGTACGCAGATCTGTCCGTGAACCTGACCAACTATTCCGTCCTCTACATGGGGCGCACGGTGGACATGCCGCCCAAGGAGCTGGAATTGTTGTATTTCCTGGCCTCCTCCCCCAACCATGTCTTCACCAGGGAGCAGCTGCTGGATCAAATCTGGGGCTATGAGTATGTGGGGGACACCCGCACCGTGGACGTGCACATCAAGCGTCTCCGGGAGAAGATCAAGGATCACGCCAACTGGAAGATAACCACCATCTGGGGCGTGGGCTATAAATTCGAGGTGCGCAACACATGAAGAAGACCCTCTACCTGAAGTTCATACTGGCCTATTTCATCTTCGGCGTGTTCAGCTTCATCATCGTCACTACTTTTGTGCCCAGTATGACCAGGGAGCACCTGATCCGGGAGAAAGCGGAAGATCTCTATGTGGAGGCCACCCGCATCTCCGACACCTATGCCACAAGTCTGTACGCCAGCGAGACGGATCTGGAGACGGTAAAAGATCAGCTGGATTCCCTTGCCGTCTATCTGGACTCCACCATCCGTATCATCAACCCCTCGGGCCGCCTGGTGCTGGACACCGGCATGACGCTGAATGTCGAAGACGAAATCGTAATAGAAAATTTTGACCCCACTGCCACCAGCGGCTCCTACTATATGGTCAACGATTTCTTCGGCAATTTCGATTCCAGGATGCTCAGCGTCTTCTCGCCCATCACCTTTCAGTACAGGGTAAAGGGCTATGTGGTCATCCACTGCGATATGGTGCGAATCGAGGATTCCTGCAACCGCATGCTGAATATTTCCTATATCACACTGGTAATCCTGCTGCTGCTGTCCCTGATCATCCTGATTTTCTTCACGGAGATGGTGTACATCCCCCTGCGGAAGATTACCTATGCCACAGAGCAGTACGCCGCCGGAAATATGCACTACGAGTTCCAGGTGGAAAGCGATGACGAAATAGGCTATCTTGCAGTATGCCTGAATTACATGGCCAGCCAGATCGCCAGCGCGGAGGATGATCAGAAGAAATTCGTGGCCAATGTCTCCCATGACTTCCGCTCCCCCCTGACTTCCATCCGGGGCTATCTGGAGGCCATGATAGACGGCACCATCCCGCCGGAAATGCATGACAAGTATCTGAATATCGTACTCAACGAGACGGAGCGCCTCACCAAGCTCACCAACAGTCTGCTGTCCCTGAACAATCTGAATACCAAGGGAATGCTCCTGAAGCGCACGGATTTCGACATCAACAGCATCATCCGCAGCACGGCCGCCTCCTTTGAGGGCACCTGCCGCAAGAAGACCATCGCCATCGAAATGATGCTCACCGGCGAGGCCATGCGCGTCAATGCGGATATGGAAAAAATCCAGCAGGTTCTCTACAACCTGCTGGACAATGCAATCAAGTTCAGCCACCACAATTCCGTCATCAAGGTGGAGACTTCTGTGAAAAAGAATAAATTGTTCGTCTCCGTCAAGGACACCGGCATCGGCATCCCCAAGGACGATTTGAAGCTGATCTGGGACAGATTCTATAAATCCGACTACTCCCGGGGCAAGGACAAGAAAGGCACCGGACTGGGGCTCTCCATCGTCAAGGAAATCATTAACTGCCACGGGGAACACATCAATGTCATCAGCACGGAAGGCGCGGGAAGCGAGTTTATCTTCTCGCTGCTTTTGGCGGACAGCGATGACGATGAGGACTGAAGCTTATTCCCCTGTCATTTCCCTGCACTCCTCGCTTTTATATTATGCAGCACCTCACGGAAAGCAAATCTACTCTCCGCTCCTGCTCAAAGACGGGCCAAGCCGCCTCATCGCCTGATGTACAGGCCGGTACAGCACCGCCATCAGCACGAAGTTCCCCGCGCCGTGGGCGATGTCAAAGGGAATGCCTGCCACCCACCATGTAAATCCGGCATAGAGGCCGCCCCGCAGACCACTGTCCGCGGCCCCTATCGCTACGTAGGGAAAGGCGCAGAGGAAACCGAACAGGAAACCGAAGATAGCTGACACAAAGCTCCAGAACCATGCGGATTCCTGTCTCCTGCAAAGGTAGACCACCAGCGCCAGCAGGGGCCATGCATACAGATACATGACCCACCACAGGCCGAATCCGTACATGGCTCCCTCCACCAGAGTGAACACGGGAATCACGAACAGTATCCTCCACTCGAACAGCAGCGTGAACATGATAATCCAGAAACTGGTCAGCTCTATGTTGGGCAGGAATGCCATGGCTGCCTTGCACACCTCTATCACCGCCACCATCACGCCCATCAGGGCGATATCCCCTATCGACAGCTTTTTCTGCTTCTTTTCTCCCATATGATGTACCCCCGGCCTTTCTGAGCAGGATCAGGAGCTCCTTTCTCCATCCCCGCCCAAGGCCCTGTGCCGTTCTTCTGTCTCCTGTTTCCGGCGCCCTCGACACATGAATCTATTCTTGTATCCAGACCGGCCCCCTGAAATCATTCCGCGGAATCTACCGTATAGACAATCCCGAATACATCGCCGTCTTCCACAGGCTGGGTGTCAATGCCGTAATTGCAGTACTCCCCATTCACATAAAAGCCCCAGTAAGCGCCGTCCGCGTTATAATCCGCCACGTCGCCGTTCACCGTATCCACCATCATGCCATACTCGCTCTCCGTGCCTGAAAAGGTCAGCCCGTCCGCCTCCTCCATGGCCTGGCGCAGGTACTCTGCGTCCGTCTTCAGCTGGTATTCTTTTGTGTCTCCTGCTTTTCCCGTCACCTCGATCGTGATGGCCTTTGAACCCTCCACGGGCTTTTCCCGGAACATGGCGTACACGATGGCCAGCACCGCTATCACTGCCACCAGCGCCACTGCGCCGATAATCACTTTTTTGTTGCTTTTCTTGCTCTGCATTTTCTCTTCCTCCGCTTTCCGCTGCCATTCTGCAGCCTGTCTCTTTCGGGCAAGCGAATATCGCTGCAGCCACAAAAAAACTCCTGCTGAACGCAGAAGTTGGCATACGGAAAATAATGTGCCCCATCCGAAGCACATTCCGCACCAGCCAATTCCTCGTGGCTACATGGCGCACATGGCAGGCAGGTCTTCTGACTTGAGTGTCAACGCCTGCTTCACCTTCCCAGGAGACGGCTCCGCAGATTTCCGCGCCAGGCCGGCCTTAAAGCCTGACCCATTGCCTGCAAAAACCGCTTTTCCCAGTGGCATACGCCGCCCTCTTCCCATGGCGGCACGAAGCATGACTCCTCTCTCACAGCGACGAGATCGTGCAGGTCTTCCACCTGCTTCCCTTTTCACCGGACCGGACGGATACTTCCGCCCTCCGGCACCTGTCATGTCTCTATTCACTTGAATCAGTATTTTAGCATACTATCTCCCAAAATGCAATCGGCAAATTCAGCCGATTCCACATGCCGGCTCCATATCTCCCGCTGCCGAAACAGCCGCCCTGCCGGGCGGCTGCCTGACACGGTTTTTGATATCTACATCACCTTTACCAGATTCAGATTCTGGTCTGCCAGCACCACATCCGCCCGCTTGCCGGGGGTGAGGGAGCCCACCTCGCCATATACGCCGATGCTCTTAGCCGGATTCATGGTAGCGGCGGCAATAGCCTCTTCCTTCGGGATGCCGAAAGACACGGCGGTGCGCATGCAGTCGTAGAGATTGGTGGCGGAACCGGCGATAGTGCCGCTTGCCAGCGTGGCCAGCCTGCCGTTCACAGTCACCTGCTGCCCGCCCAAATCATAGGTTCCGTCCTCCATGCCCGTAGCCCGCATGGAATCGCTGATCAGCACCACCCTGCCGGGGAACATCCTGAACACCGCCCGCACCATGCTCTCATGCACATGGATGCCGTCGCTGATCAGCTCCGCATAGCAGTTCTCATCCTCCGATGCCGCGCCGATCAGACCGGGATTCCTGTGCTCCAAAGGCATCATGGCATTGCACAGATGGGTCACATGGTTGGCGCCTGCTTTCAGGGCCTGCTTCGCAGTCTCATAATCCGCCGCGGTATGTCCCAGGGAAATCACCACTTCGCCGTGCAGCTCCCGTATGAATTCCAGAGCTCCCTCCACGTTGGGCGCCAGAGTCACCAGGCGAATCTTGTTTCCGCTGGAGGCGTTGCACTCTCTGAAGAACTCCGCGTCCGGAGCCAGAATATGCTCCGCCAGATGGGCGCCTTTCTTGCTCACATCCAGGAACGGTCCCTCCATATTGATACCGGCCACACGGGCCATCTCCCCACTCTCCGAAAAGCTTCCCATGGCCTTGAAAATCCTGCGCAGTTCGTCCTTGTGGATGGTCATGGAAGTAGGACAGTAGGATGTGACTCCATGGGCACGCTCATAGGCCAGGATCCTGCCCAGGCCCTCCATATCTCCGTCTGAGAAATCGCAGCCCACCGCGCCGTGGCTGTGGACGTCCACCAGCCCGGGAAGCACCAGCAGCCCTGACGCGTCCACTTCCGTCTTATCCGTCACCTCTGCAGGGCTTCCCGCGATTTTTCCGTTTTCAATATACAAATCCTTTTTGACAAAGGTCTTATCCTCCTGATAGACCAGGCCATCTTTAATTATCATAAACGTCACCCTCCCAGCCTGTCTTTTCACGAATCTCTGCCAGAGCCGCCTCGTCCGCGATGATGACGGCATCGTTGTGGAGCTGCAGAATAGAAGCCGGCACACCGGGTGTTACAGGGCCGAAGCAGGAGTCGTACAGCGCCTTGGCCTTGGCCTCGCCGGAGGCTAACAGCAGCACTTTCTTCGCGCCCATGATGCCGCCGATGCCCATTGTCAGCGCGTGGGTGGGCACCTCGTCTATGGAGCTGAAGAATCTGGCGTTGCTGCGCCTCGTTTCCTCTGTCAGTGTCACCACGTGAGTCCCTTTCTCAAAGACATCACAGGGCTCGTTGAAGCCGATATGGCCGTTTCCGCCGATCCCCAGCAGCTGCAGGTCAATACCGCCCAGTTCCCTGATCACGCCGTCGTACCGGGCGCATTCCGCCTCCGCATCCTCGGCGAGGCCGCTTGGTACATTGGTATTTTCTTTCTTGATATTGACATGGTCAAACAGATTGTGGTTCATGAAATACCGATAACTCTGGTCGTGCTCTCCCGAAAGACCCTTGTACTCGTCCAAATTTACGCTGCGGATACGGGAAAAGTCCAGATCGCCCTTCTCATACCACTCTCTCAGCTGCTCGTAAGCGCCCACCGGAGTAGAGCCTGTAGCCAGCCCAAGCACGGCATCCGGCTTCATGATGACCTGCGCGGAAATCAGGTTAGCCGCCTTACGGCTCATGTCTTTGTAATCCTTTGCTGCATAAATCTTCATACTTACACCAATTTCCTTTCCTGCTGTATTCTCTGTCATATAGTTCTGTACTCATTATGATTGTATTCTAGCATATTTATTAGTCAGAAGCAATGATTTTCTGACCTGGAGCCGCTTGCTGTACAGCCGGTAAGGGCCGCGATATTTCTTTGACAGTTGCGCATTTTCGTAGTATACTGGCATCGTGCCAGAGGAATTGCGACTCCCTGCCCACAGGAACAGAAACAGAACCATCAAAAAACAGCAAAGAAGGAAGAACGTCCTAACGTTTAAAGATATGAAAAAAAGAAAAACCACTACAACCGGAATCATCATGCTGGGCTTTCTCACCGGCGCGCTTTTAGGGGCATTGCTTTTGATGCTCCCCGTCAGCGTCAGGGACGGCCAATCCATCGATATTCTGGACGCGCTGTTCGTGTCCACTTCAAGCATCTGCGTCACCGGCCTTTCCACCGTCAATATAGGCCAGACTTTCTCCGCCTTTGGGCAGATAGTGCTTCTGCTCCTTATCCAGTTCGGGGGCCTGGGAATCGTGACCTTTACCACCATCGTGCTGTGCCTCTTTCGGCGCAGGATCACATTATCTGACAGGATGTTGATTCAGAGCGCCTATAACCTGGATACCCTGACCGGACTGGTGCGGATGACCATGCGCATCCTCAAAGTGACCCTCATACTGGAGGGGATTGGCGCTCTTTGTTACTCATTTGTCTTCATTCCGGAGTACGGTCTGGCAGGAATCTGGTACAGCATCTTCCACGCGGTGTCCGCTTTCTGCAACGCCGGAATCGACCTTTTGGGCGGCAACAGCTTCTGTGCTTACGCGGACAATATCATCATAAATTTCACCACCATCTATCTGATCATCGTCAGCGGCCTGGGATTCCCTGTCTACTGGGAAGTCCTGCGCGTGCTTCGTCCCCGCCGCGGAGCCGCAGACGGCGCTTATTCCCGCAAGATGAGCGTCCATGCCAAAATCGTCATCTGGGCTACGGCGTTCCTTGTGCTGGCGGGTACGGCCATGACTTTGCTGTTTGAATTTGATAATCCGCAGACTCTTGGGCCTTTGGGCTGGCCCGGAAAGGTGATGGCATCCCTGTTTCAGTCCGTCACTTTGCGGACCGCAGGTTTCGCCACCATTCCCCAGGAGGCGTTCCGGCCCGCTTCCTGCCTGGCGTACCTGATTTTCATGTTCATCGGCGGCTCTCCCGCCGGTACGGCAGGCGGCGTCAAAACTGTCACCGTAGTGCTGCTGCTGGCCTCCATGTTCGCCAATATCAAGGGCAGGAAAGACGTCAATGTCTTAAATCGGAAGATTGCCGATGAGACCATACGGCGCTGTGTGGCCATCGTCACTTTCAGCTTTTCCGTGCTGGTGATATTGACCATCACCCTGCTCGCTGTCCAGCGGAGCGACTTCCTTGACACCATATATGAAATGACCTCCGCCATCGCTACCGTGGGGCTCTCCAGAGGCCTGACCGGTGCCTTGTCTCCCGCCGGGAAGCTGATAGTCTCCCTCACCATGTACCTTGGCAGAATCGGTCCTATCACCCTGGCGCTGGTCTTCAACAGCCACACGCCGGCAGACGACATTTCCTATACTGACGGCAAGGTCATTATTGGATAATAAAGCCAAAAATGGCGTTTGAAAGAACACTAAATATCCTATATGAAAATAAGGAGATTTTCCCATGAAAAAACAATCACAAAAAGAATACATCGTCATAGGCCTGGGAAGATTCGGCAGCACCATAGCTGTCCAGCTGGAGGCTAACGGCTGCAAAGTCCTGGCCATAGACCGCAACGAGCAGCGCGTGCGGCTCATCGCCGATTACGTCACCCTGGCCATGTGCCTGGACGTGGCAAATGACGAGACCCTGGGGGAGCTGGGCGGCAGGAATTTCGACGGGGCGGTAATCTCCATCGGCCACAGCCTGGACGCCTCCGTGCTGGCCACTATCTGGGCCAAGGAACAGGGCATCGGCCAGGTCATCGCCAAGGCATATGATGAAAAGCAGGGGAAGATTCTGACCAAAATAGGCGCGGACAAAATCGTCTATCCGGAAAAAGAAATCGGCGTCCAGCTGGCAAACGATTTGGCGTTCAACAATATGTTCGATACCATTGAGTTGTCCTCTGAGTACTCCATCGGCGAAATCATCACCCCCACGGACTGGATCGGCAAGGATCTGCGCCAGCTCAAGCTGCGCGAGAAATACGGCGTGAACGCCATCGCCGTCAAACGAGGCGGTACGCTGCTGGTCAACCCTCCTGCAGACCAGCCCACGAAAAAGGACGATGTCTTCATGCTTCTGGGGACTAATTCCACTTTGAAGAAAATCGCCAGCGCCAATGCGCCGCGGAAGAACTGATTCTATGATTTATTTCATTACCATCTCCCCATCCTCCGGCAAAGGCCTGAAAGGCTCATGGGGCAAGGTCTGATACCAGAATGCCACAGATGTGTAGTCATCATATCTGGGGCCTGTCCATCCCAGATTGTCCAGTGTCATCCGAAAGCCGGTCTCAAAATGAATCGGATCCGGCACATGGAAACGGTACAGCAGGAATCTCTGCTGGCCGTTGTAAAAGGCGGAATTGTCGCCCAGGATGGCAAACATTCCGGCATAAAGACCGCTGTAAGTGTGGTATCTCTTCAGATAGATATCATTGCCGAACCCATAGGAGCCTCCGAAGTAATCCTCCGTGCCGGTATAGTGGATGGAAGGGTACTTGTCTTCATCGATATACATCCGCGCCTCCCCCTCTACCCAGCAGGTGTTGTTGCCGTTCATGCCTGCTGCCAGGGTAAGGCCCATGAACTGGCCCTTTCCATGGATATTGTCTATGACAGTGTAGGAACGGCCTTTCTTTACAGGATGCTCCTGACGGTAGGACGCGTGGAAATAGCCGATATTTTGCGGCAAATCCATATAGCATCCTGTTATTATGTAGAAAAGTGTCTTTTCCTCTTTGCTGCGGTTTTCCATGGTAATCCGGCAATGCTTCAAAAACGGCATCTCCCAGTAGCAGTTCAGGCCCCTCCCGGGGGCAACCAGGATTTTGGCGGAATTCAGGACAGGGTACCTGCCCTCCCGGTCTTCAAAATTTTCATCATAGGCACAGCCAAAGAAAGCCGATATAGGCGCTTCCACAGATGGTGTTTCACTGCCCTCCCAGTAGATCCGCAGTATAAAGCTGTGTCCCACATATCCCGTGAACCAGATGTTCTGAATCATTCCCGGGCCGTCGGTCTCCAAAAGGGTGACAGTTTCTCCGGGACGGATGCCGATACAGGGCCGAAGCTTGGTGCAGTCCCCGCCCCTGGAGCCGCCGCCCCTTTTGCCTGTGGGGTTTTCGGCGGAAAAGGCAAATGTTTTGATGTCTTGAATCAGATGAATGTTTTCCATAGTCGTCCTCCTGGTTAGTTGCTATAATGTACTGTCCTGCACCACAGATGCTTCTGTCTCCCTGAAACAGCAGACGGTCATGTTCAAACACGAACTCGCTATCTTTTCTTTCTGAAATTCATCCGGCCATGACCATTTCCAAAAAGCTTTCCGGATTCTGTCAGGTATCTTTCCAAATTTAATTTTACTACGAAATATCCGAATTGTCATTTAGATACTTCTTAAAATCTCAGTTTTGTTTTCGAACCACTCTGTTCGAAATCCCCGCTACTCACAATCCGAGAAACGCAGGCCTGCCTAAAACGCTGTATTTTAGCGGAAATGCGCATCTGCTAAAATACAACATATGCGGCTGGCTCATTTGTGGTGAGTGGAAACTTGCAGATGTTGTGATAAAGGGAGAATGTGATAAATTCTTTTATTCGTATCTGTAAACAGTTTAGCACAAAGAAAGGCGGTTGTATATGGAGATTACATATGAAAAGTAAGCATAAAGATGGAAGAAGCAGCAGCCACAGCTGCCAGCTTTTTTCAGTTCTCTGCACACGCCCTTTCCCTTTTTCCCGGTCTTCTTTCTTTCATGTTCTCTCCTTGCCTTTAAAATGTTAACGTTTACATTTTCTCAAAAATAACATATAATCTAATCACTGTCAACAGCAATTTCAAAATCACTGTAGGATGTGTTATCTGAAGTTTTTACTTTGGAGGTATTTATGGCAACAAGCAAGGACGTGGCCCGGCTGGCAGGGGTATCCCATACCACCGTATCCCGCGCTTTCAGAAAAGACCCGAAAGTCAAACCGGAAACCTATGAACGTATCATGAAAATCTCGGAGGAACTGGGCTACACCCCCAATCAAGTTGCCTCCAATTTAAGGTCTCAGAAGACCAAGACCGTGGGACTAATTATTTCTTTCGGCTTTAACCCTTTTTTCCTGGAAATCACCCACACCCTGGAGACTGAGCTTGCCAGGCATGGATATCGGCTTCTGATAGCGTTTGATGAAGACAATCCTGACAGACAATGGAACATTCTGCAATCCCTCGCCAGCGCCCAGGTAAATTCCATTGTTTTCACTCCGCTGTACCGGGATGGGAATCAGAAAAACAGACTGTACCGCTGGATGAAGAATTCCAATATCCACTTTCTGCAGCTGATATCCAATGACTATGACGATTTCGCCAGTTTTACCTTTGACGACAACCTGGGCGCATATCTGGGCGCCCGCCATCTCCTTTCCCAGGGGCACCGCAATATCCTGATGGTGGGAGGGGTTAACCGTGTGGAGGGGTATACAAGGGCCTTTGAAGAGATTGGCTGCAAACCCGCCTTTCCCTATCAGAACCTGTCCTCCGAAAGCAAGGAGCAGAACTTCCGGAAAATAAAGGCGGCGATTCTCCGCCAGAAGCCCACTGCCATATTCGCCATCGCCTACGATATGAATTATCTGGCCTATGAAGTCCTCACAGAGCTGAATATGAAAGTGCCGGAAGATATCTCTTTCCTGGCATTCGACGATGACCGCTGGCTGCAGCTTCTGCGGATATCCGTCATCGGGCATCCCATACAGGCCCTGGCCGGTTCCATCGTCCGCGAAATTCTGTCCTACGAAACCGAAAACGAGATTTACCCCTCTTCCACTTCGTTTAAGCCCTTTTTGATAGAACGGAATTCCGTCCTTTCTATCCAGGTATAAGGATTTGTCTACAAATAACCGATGCGAGTTTATAGCTGTTTTCATTGTATTTCCGGGCTTCCTCCTAAACAGGCTGCATCCGTTGTTTTCCGACAGTTGCTAAGACAATGCCGAAGCCCTGGGCAGTTGGATTCACAGTTCCATATAAATCAGGGTTTTAGCAAATTGCGAATTTCGAAAAACGGATTTCAAGCAGCGCAGTAAATAAAACTACTACAACAACAATAAAAAGGAGCGCACACCATGATCCAAAGAAAAATCCTATGCAGCCACGACTATCTGCACATCCCTGTCATCCCTGGCGGGGAGCGCAACGAGATGCAGATCTGGGCCGGCGGCGAGCTGGTCCTGAGCCCCCTTCTGGCCCTCACCGATGAGGGCGGAGCCTATTTCTATGTGAACGTCAGCCAGCACAGGGGAAAAGAACTGACAATCCTGCTGCCCGACCCCAGGGGCATCACCCAGAAATGCCTTGCCCGAATCGTCAGCGGGGAAGCCGCCACCAAAGAGAACCCCCTCTATCCGGATCTGTACCGAGAGCCCCTGCGCCCCGCCTACCATTTCTCCAGCAAACGGGGCTGGCTCAACGATCCCAACGGGCTGGTGTACAAGAACGGCGTCTTCCACATGTTCTACCAGCACAATCCCCTGGGCACTCCCCACGGCAGTGTCAACATCTGCTGGGGCCATGCGGTCAGCACAGATCTGCTCCACTGGGAGGAAAAGGACGACGCCATCTGTCCCTGGCGCAGGGACTGGAGCATCGCTTCCGGCAGCGCCGTGGTGGACTATGAGGACAGGGCCGGTTACGGCAAAGACGCCATCATCGCCGCTTTCACTGTGCTGGGGACACAGAACACGGACCGCACCAAGCCCGGCTATCCCAGCGGCGGGCAGTTCCTCGCCGCCAGCACCGATGATGGGAACACCTTTTACCGCTTCTCCCATGAAGCCACCGTCCCCACCCGCAACGGCGAGGGCTGGCGGGATCCCCGTCTCTTGCGCTATGAGGACCACTATGTGATGGCTGTCTATGAGACGGATGAAAACGAACGGAATTGCGTTTCCTTCTATGTGTCGGAGGACTTCCACACCTGGCGGCGCACCTCCCGCAGCGACAATCTCTACGAATGTCCGGACATCTTCCCGCTTCCCATAGAAGGGGAGGAAGGGACGAAATGGGTGCTCTACGGCGCGGACGGCATGGCCAGGATCGGGGATTTCGACGGATACCATTTCGTGGAGTCCGGGCACTGCAATCCCCTGGACTACGGCAGCGCCACCTACGCCGGCCAAACCTGGAGCCACCACCCGGAGGGAAAACGCGTCCACATCAGCTGGATCCGGGGCATGGGCGGCGCAGGGGAAGACTTAGGGTACGAGGGGATGCCCTTTTCACAGTGCATGTCCATACCCGCGGAAATCTTCCTGAAACGCTTCCAGGACGGGCTCCGGGTCTGCCGCAGGCCTGTAGACCAGGTTGACAGTCTCTTCGGAGCCGTGGCATCGGAAGCGGATTTCCAGCTGCAGGGCGAGACCGCTCTGCCCATGCACAATCCCGCCCATTACAGCGTGAACCTCTCCGCCATCCAGGGCACGGTCTCCATCCGGGCCGGGGAGCATAGGATACGTTTCGACTCCTCCTCCCGCACCCTCTCCTTCGAGAACGGCCACGCCGCGGTTTTCGATGGGGAAAACCTGCATTTCCAAGTACTGGCGGACACCACCACCATGGAATTCTGCTTCCAGGACAGCGTCATGGCCACCTATGCCATGGCCCCCGAACATATGAGCCTGATTGTGAAAGGGGAATGCCGGGCGCAGTATGTCTGCCATGCTGTGGAGAATGTCTGGGAGCAGGGAATGGAACCCTCAAATGAATGAACAGAAAGTTTTCGGAGCCTCCGCCTGCATCTATTTGCAATCATAGGGGGCTCTGAATTCTAATTCATCTACGATACCTATTGCCTTCCTCTGACTTCTTTATCATTCATTTTTTCCAGAGTTGTCCGAACCAATTAAAGAAGATAAGCGAACTTGAAAAAGGGTTGAAAATCCCCCGGAACTGTGTTAGGATAAATGCAAGCAGATTTCCTATAGACACAGATTCTTAACTTCAAAGAGACCATTCTTGTAAATCGGAAAATTCCTGCTGAACTATCCAAAATACAACGAAGGCGGGAGGTTCCGTTCCTCCCGGAAAGTGAAGAAGGGAGACGACAGGATGGCAGAAAAGGACATTCTGGAAAAAGTACTGATGGCACACAGCGACGTGTTCGCGGACTGTGGGAACGCGCTTGTCTATAGCGGGCGGAAGCGGCTGAAGGCGGAGGATGTCTTCCCGGCGCCCACGGAAAGCTTTTACCGCAGAAAGGGAAAGGTGCACAGCCAGTTCGAGGACGTGAGCGCCTATCTGATAAAAAACGGCGAAATAAAGCTGCAGTTCCTCATAGGCAATGAGACGGCCCTGGAGGGAAGGCAGATCCTGCGGAAGGCCTCTTATCAGGGCGGCGCTTACCGGGGACACGCGCTTCACTGACCAGGTGGACGAATTATTGAGAAAGCAGGAAGAAGGAAAGGAGATTACCATGTGCGAGTATATTGATTTCTTGGAGGCGAGAGGGGAAGCAAGAGGCGAGGAGCGTGGCATCACCATAGGCGAAACCCGCCTGGGGAACCTGATACAGGCGCTCCTGAAGGAAAAGAAGTTCAGCGAAATAGATGCCGTATCCACAAACCGTAAGAGGCGTCACGAATTGTACAAGCAGTATGGGATTTGAGCTCCAACGTGACGGGCAAAAAAGCCCGCCAGATTGTCAGGCCGCCTGCCAACCCCCGGAACTCCCCGCTACCACCAGATAATATAGAGCAAGGTCAGCGACAGCCCGATGCAGAAGAGCAGCAATCCGAAAGACAGGCTCCTCTGGATGATATGGTTGGTCTCCCTGAACTGTTCGTTCTTCATTGCCGCCAGGTGCACATAGTCCCTGTGGACAGGATTCTTTCTGCGCCAGGTGCGGTTGCCCAGGCTCTGGAAAGCGTTCAGCGCGACTCCCAGCTTTTCCGTGAACACATTCCCCTCCGGCCGTTCATAGGGCAGCGGGCTGTCCCGGTAAAGGGTCTTTCGCAGAAACACCACCAGCCCGTCCACAAGGCTGTCCAGTATCCGGCAGAACACCCCGGCCACGGCAGACAAGGTCTTCAGAATCGCCGGACTGCTCAGAAGCCTGTGAAGCAGCCCGCACAATCCCCCGAGCAGCCAGGGCAGAAAGCGCAGCAGCAGCGGCCTGTACAACAGCTCCTCCAAATCCAGCCATTCCGGCCACGCATTCACATATTCCCCCTCAGCGTTCCGCAGCGCCCTGCGGATAAAGAACAGATACACCAGCCCGCCGATTCCAATAGATATCAATCCGCCCTTAAGATTTCCAAAGCTAAAATAATGCACCTGGTGCCCCGTCTCCTCCAGCCGGAAGAACCCCTGTGCCAGCTGCGCCGCCCTGTCCATCAGGGCATGCGGGCACAGGCCCCACGCCAGCAGAACGGCTGCGCTCCCCGCCAGGGCAAAGACCGTTGCAGGCTTCATGTAACCTTTCATGCTGTCATATTTCTCTTGCAGCGCAAAATCCCCATTCCTTTCCACGAAGACCGCCACGAACAGCTTCGTCATATAAGCCACCGTGAGCCCCCCGGAGAACAGGAAAATATACTCCACAGCCCTCAGCGCAGCTCCCCCGCCATATTCCACGATGCTCTCGTGCAGCAGGGTCTTGCTGATATAACCGCCAAAAAGCGGAATCCCCCCGATAGCCAGCGCACCGATGAGGAAAATGCACTTCAACAGCGGCTTTTTCCTGCCAAAGCCCCGGATATCGTTCAGGTTCAGGGCATGGGCATTCATGTACACCACCCCGGCGGCCATAAACAGCACCAGCTTTATCAGGGAGTGGTTCACCATGTGTAGAAACGTTCCATGGGTTGCAAATATACGGTATTCCGTCTCCCCTTCTATCCCGGACATGCCCAGCATCCCGATTCCCACCAGGATGAAACCAATCTGGGACATAGAGGAACAGGCCAGCGTCCTCTTCAGATCCACAGAGAACACTGCCAGCAGAGCGCCCCCCAGCATGGTGACCACTCCCAGCGCCAGTATCAGCCCGCTCCATTTCCCGTCCCCGGGAAACAGGCAGCAGCCCAGAATCAGGATACCGTAAATACCCGTTTTGGTCAGAATGCCGGACAGCAGCGCGGAAGCCGGGGCCGGGGCCACAGGATGGGCCTTTGGCAGCCAGATGTGCAGAGGGAAAGCCCCCGCCTTGGCCCCGAAGCCGAAAAGCATGCAGGCCCCGGCCGCATACAGCAGATTCCTCTCCCCGCAGTTCGCAGCGGCGGCGGGCAGTTCGCTGATCGTCAGCGTCCCCAGCTGATAGTACAGCAGGAAAATGCCCATAAGCATCACAAGCCCCCCTGTCACCGCCACGGCCAGGTAGGTGTCTGCCGCCCGCAGCGCCGGCCCGTTCTCCTCCTGGGCCACCCACGTATAGGAGGTGAAGGACATTATCTCAAAAAAGATAAATGTAGTATACAAATCCGCGGACAGGAACACGCCCAGGGTAGCCCCCAAAGTCCACAGCAGAAACAGGTAAAAACGGCTGCGATGGTGCAGATGGGCAAAATATTCCCTGGAGAGAATCGCCGTCATCATCCACATGAACGCCGCCACACAGCCGTAAACAGACCGAAATCCGTCCAGCACGAAACCCAGGCCCAGGCCGCAGATATCCGGAATCTCCAGGACATAGGAAGACTGACTGCTGACGGCAAAATATGACACAGATGTCATAACAATGAATTCCAGCACCACCGAGACGATTACAATGGCATCCCGCAGAATCCCTCCGGTGTGGGGAGCATTTTCTTTCTTTTTTCCGGAAGCATGCCCTGCCAGGTACGCCAGGCCCCCCGCTATAAACGGAAAAAATATCAAAAATCCCAACCCTGTCCCTGATTCCATGCTATCCTCCATACTCTGCTTCTGTCATACTTTCACCTGAGAAGTCCCTTATTTTTCCTCCGCAAAACATGACCTTTTCAGATCTGCCTGCAAAAAATGCCTCAGCCGCTACAGGAACTCTATACTTTGCCGCCTTTATGCTGCCCAATTTGGCGGCTTGTAGCAAATCCTGGGAATATAAGGATACCCAAAGTGCAGAAAGAACCCTGCGGGGAATGTACCCTCTTTTTGATTCAAATCTATCAGGCAATTCTATCAATACCGGAACCCCTTCACACACTCCTCCAACACCCTCACCACAGGCTCGGAATGCAGCCCAAAGCAGAGAATCAACGCCGCCAACACCGCCAGCGGCACCAGCATCTTCCACCCCGGCTCCCGCACATCCTCTACGGCGCTGTAGTCAAAATCCCGCCCCGGGAAAAAAGCCCGCACCACAATGCCAACCATATAAATCGCCGTCAGCAGCGCAGAGACCAGCAAAGCCCCCACCCCCGCATAGGCAAGGGGCTTCCCGCTTTCCACCGCCGCCCTGGCCAGGTACCACTTGCTGACGAAGCCGCACAGCCCCGGCACGCCCATCAGCGCCAGGGTCGCCACCGTAAAACAGCCGAACACCTTCGGCATCTTCCGCCCCAGCCCGTCCAGCTCATAGATGAAATGCCGCCCCGTCTTATGGATCACCGCCCCGGCGCAGAGGAAAGAGCACATCTTCATAAAGGAATGGAACACCAGATGGGTCAGGGCCCCCGTCATCCCCATAGGCGTCATCAGCGCCACCCCGAACAGGATATAGGACAGATTGCTCACCGTAGACCATGCCAGCCGCCTTTTGAAATGGGTCTCCTTCAGCGCCCGGCTGCAGCCGTACAGAATCGTGAACACCACCAGCCCCATCACCGTATCCTGTGCCCAGGTCCCCCGCAGCATCCCGGTTCCGAAGCTGTAATAGGTGACCCGCATCACCGCGAAAGCCCCCGTGTTCACCACCGCCACCGCATGGAGCAGCGCCGTCACCGGAGTAGGGGCCACACCGGCCCTGGGCAGCCAGGCGGAAAACGGCCACATGGCAGTCTTCACGCTGAACCCCCCGAAGCACAGCACATAGACCAGCAGCAGCGTATCCTTTTTCTCCTGGATATGGGCCATGTCCAGCACCCCGCCCGGCACAAAGGAAGAGGTAGTGCCGTAGACCAGCACGAATATCATGCCGATGAACGCAAAGGCCGCGCCCCCCAGCATATAGTACAGATAGCTCCTGCTGGCCAGGGTGGCCTCCCTGGTCCTGGTATGCATCACCAGCGGCAGCGTCACCAGGCTCAGCATCTCGAAGAAGAAGTACATGGTCAGGATATTCTCCGAGAGGGCCACGCCCAGGGTGACGCCGTAGGTGGCCGTGTAGAACAGGAAGAAAGATTCCGCATTCTCCTGCCGCTCCATATACTCAAAGGAGTACAGCTCCGCAAAAGGCCAGAGAAAGGCCACCAGCCCCGCGAACACCGCCCCCGGCCCGTCCAGCCGCAGGGTGATGCTCAAATCATGCATGAAACGGAATACCGTAAGCGTCTTATCGGGCGCATGGAGCAGCATCCACCATACCAGCACAGAGTTGGCGCACACTGCCGTCTCCAGATAAATCCACATAGCCTTTCTGCTCCGAAAGGACAGCAGCGGCAGCAGCAGGGCCGTGAACACAGGCAGGAGCACCACTATCAACATCATGACTTCCCTCATGGCAACCAAACCCTTTCTCCATCGTCATCGCCGAGATATAGTAAACGACATTTCTTAATGCCTGAACGCTCGCTGGCTGCCTATAATACCGATGTGGCAATCTCAGAGGCATATTGAATCAGAGCACCGGGGAAGACTCCCGCCAGCACCGCCAGGGCAGCCAGTATCACAAGGGGCAGCAGCATGGCAAAAGCAGGTTCTTTTCTGCAATCAGCTTTCGCAGCCGGGAAAGCTTCTTCTCTGCCATCAGCCCTTATAGCCAAGGGCGGCTCCTCTTTGCCGGATATTTCCCATTCATGGGATGCTTTTGTCCCGCTTGTCTTTGTACCCTTAGTTGGCTCTCCTACCTCATTCGCAGCCACAGCCGCCGCTCCATGATTTCCCGCCCCGGAATCCGCCGCTGCCGCGTCTCCCGGGAAAAATCCCTTCATGGCCACCGGCAGCAGATATCCGGCCGTCAACAGCGCACTAACCAACAGCACGACAGGCCCCAGCCACGCGAATACTCCCATATCCGACTGCAATGCCCCCTGTGCCAGATACCACTTGCTGACGAAGCCCCCCGTAGGCGGAATCCCCACCAGCGCAAGAGAAAGCAGCAGATAACACCACAGCATCTTCGGCATCCGCTTCCCAATCCCCACCAGTTCCTCCACCCTTGTATAATTGAAATAATAGACGAACACCCCCGCTGTCAGGAACAGGCCGCATTTCACCACCGCATGCACCGCCACATGGAGCATGGCCCCCGTAAACCCATCCGCCGTCAACAGCGACAGCCCGAACATAATATAAGACACCTGGCTCACCGTGGAGTACGCCAGCCTTTTCTTGAAGACCCGCTCCCTGTAGGCCAGCATGGAACCCATGAACACCGTCAACAGCGCCAGCGCCATCCACGTCTGCTGCACCCAGGTCCCCCGGAGAAAATCCGCCCCCACGATATAGAAGACCACCCGCACCACTGCCAGCACGCCGGATTTCACGATGACGCCGGACAATACCGCGGAAGCCGGGGAGGGAGCTACCGGGTGGGCCGTGGGAAGCCAGGCGTGCAGCGGCGCCATGCCGGCCTTTGCCCCAAAGCCCAGCAGCGCGGCGAACACAGCAATCAGCAGAATGCCCTCATGGCCCTGTACGGCCGCCATGTCCAGCGTCCCGCCCGCCGTAAATGTCAGCGAATGGCTGTACCGGTACAGGAAAAAGATGGCGAACAGCCCCCCATACGCGCCGCACAGGGAATAGAACAGATACTTCAGCGCCGCCATCACAGACTCCCGTTTCCCGTTGTGGAGCACCAGCGGCATGGAGACCAGCGTCGTCAACTCATAGAACAGATACATGGTCACCAGATTCCCCGAAAAATCAAAGGCCACAAGCACACCATACAGCATCAGGTAAAATCCGAAATACCGTTTTTCCTTCCCCTCATGCCGCATGTAGACAAAGGCGAACAGCGCCGCCAATACCCATATGACGCTGACCACCGTAACGAACAGCCTGCCCACCGCATCTACGCGGAAGTACACCGGTATCGCGTCCAGCAGCGTGAACAGCACCGCTTCCCTGTCCCCTGTCCAGGCCGCCGCCAGCGCCAGGGCCACGGAAATCCCAAGCACCGCGCCCACATAGGCGCAGAGCCCCGCCGATACGCGATTTTCCCTTTCCGCCCCGGTTCCGGAATCCCCCGCGTCCGAGGCCGCCTGTTCCCGGAAAGCCGAGACCAGCAGTACGGCACCGCCTATCACCGGCAGCGCTATCGGAACCAATAACCATACATCCATCAAAACTTTCCTCCCTAAAAGAGCCCTCAGGCCCCGCTAGTCGAACATCTCAATCCCGCCCTGGATCAGCCGCATAATCGGATCTGAATTCAAGCCCAGGATCAGATTCAGCAGAATAAAACAAATCAATGCCGCCGATTTGGCTGGCTGCTCCCAAATGATTACCTGTCTGCCAGTCCCTCCCACTTCCTGACAGTCACTGGCACTCCTCTCAGAGCCGGCCCCGTTCTCTTCCGCTCTATCCGTCTTTCCTGTCCCATCCCTTTTTCCTATGCCGTCAGCTTTTCCTGTTCCATCAGCCTTTCCTATGCCGTCAGCTTTTCCTGTTCCATCACCTTTCACCGCCTCATAAGCGCCCATTGGCGTATATATCCGGATTACAGTCTTCATGAAATAGACCGCGTTCAGAATGGTACTGATGGCAAGCGCAATGACCGTAGGCAGCATTTTATGGGCATGTCCCACCGCCGCCTGGGCGAAGAACAGCTTGGAAATAAATCCTGAAAACATGGGCATGCCCACCATGGAAAGCGACCCCACCAGGAACGCTGTCCCGGCCAGTTTATTTCGAAATCCCGCTCCCGTGATGTCCGCATATCGGTCACTGCCCCCCGATGCGTCCGAAAGCCCCGAAGCCGCCACGAACAGCAAAGACTTCGTAGCCGCATGGGACAGCACATGGTAGATACTGGCCACAATCCCAGCCTCCGTAGCCAGCCCCAGCCCCATATAGATATACCCGATCTGCGCCACAGAAGAAAAGGCAATCATCCGCCGCAGATTCTTCTCTTTGATAGCGCTCCAGGACCCCATGATCATCCCGATGATGCCGAACACGAACAGCACATTCACCACCTTGCTCTCCGTGACCACATCGAACCCGATCACCCGGCAGAAAATCTTGATCAGCAGAAAAATGTACCCCTTTGACACCAGCGAGGACAGAATGGCCGAAGAAGACAGCGTGGAATACCCATAGGCATCCGGCAGCCAGGCGTGGAAAGGGTACAGGGCGCTCTTGATGGCAAGCCCCACGGACATCAGCCCCAGCGCCACCATCAAAGAAATATGATGCTGCCCGCTTGCAGCCAGCAGCTGCACCTGCTCCCTGATATTGCTCATCAACAGATGCCCCGTGATGGCATACAGATAGCAGATCCCCAAAAGCAGCAGGCCCGACCCCAGCAGGCTCATGATCATATACCGGGTAGCCGCCTCGAAGGTCCTGCCGGTCTGCCGGATCATGATCAGCCCGCAGGCGGAAATCGTATTGATCTCCACGAACACATAAGCCGTGAACAGGTCATTGGTATAGATCAGCGCCAGCAGGGAACACAGCAGTAGATTCACCATCACATAGTACAGGTTCTGTTTACCCTCCTCAATCTCCGTTTCCCGCTCTCTGATGCCCCCCATCATGCACAGCAGCATGATGACGCAGAAAAAGCACGCCATGAAGGCCTCCAGGACGCCCACGCGGATCTCATTCCCCCAGGGAGCCGAAAAATGCCCCATCCGGTACACATAGGGCTGTCCCGCGGAAATGACGTTTTTCAGCACAAAGGCAGACAGGATTCCGATTATCACAATCACCGCCCCGTTCACCCGCCTGGCCCATTTCCCGTCCAGGACAGCGCACAGCGGCCCGGAAAACAGCGACAGGATAATGGACAGGAACGGGAAATTCTGCACGAACGCCATCATTTCCCCTCCTTCTTCAGCCGGGTGCTGATTTCGTCCAGATCCAGCGTGTGGTACCTGCGGTACAGGCGGATGGTCAGGGCCAGCATCAGAGCCGTCACCGACACCGACACCACGATTCCCGTCAGCACCAGCCCGCTGGGGATGGGATTGATATAGGCTTCCACGTCCGTGACCCCGTCCACCACCACCGGCGCTTTTCTGCCCGCGATATAGCCTTTCAGCGCAAGGAACAGATAGGTGGCGGTGTCCATGATATTCAGCCCGATGATCTTCTTGATCAGATTCCGCTGCAGCAGCAGATTGGAGAATCCGATGCCGAACAGAATCATGGCCACGGCCTCCTCATAATTTTCAAATAAATATGTCCAATTCATCTATCTTACCTCCCTGGCAGCGAACCCTTCCGGTGTTGTGCCCATTTCAGGACGATTCCTCAGTAGCCGCCCTTCCGGAACATGGCATAAAAGGTATACATGGTGCCTGCCACCACCACGCCCACGCAGATATTCAGGACTAATATCAGTCCACTGCTCAAGATTGCCCCGGGCGTCCCCAGCGGGATGACGCTCTCAATGTGATTCGCCCCGGTGTAGAAGGAATAGCTCTTCGCCAGGCTGTAGCAGGCCAGCGCGCAGAAGCTCATCCTGCGGTAAGTCCTGGCCGTGAAGAACCGCTCCGTCCTGGCAAAGCCGAAAGCGTTCAGATACAGAATCAATCCGGCTCCGATCACCGCGCCGCCGGAAAAGCCGCCTCCCGGCCCCAGGTGCCCGGCAAGGATGATATAAATGCCGAAGAGAAAGATCGGCGGCACCAGAATCCTGGCCGCAGTCTGCAGTATCACGTCGTCTTTCGGCTCATGGATTCTGTCATTGTCCTCGTCCAGCTCCTGTTCCTTCTCTCCGTCCCTCCGCAGCAGAATCAATACCGTACAGGTAGCGATGAACAGCACATGGGACTCCCCCAGGGTGTCAAAGGCGCGGTAGTCCAGGATCATGCCTGTGACGATGTTCACCGCCCCGGTCTCCTCCAGGCCCTTCTCGATATAGCGCTCCGCCACCTCGTTGTTCACCGGATTCTCCGCATGGCCGAATACCGGCAGGTCCGACACCGCCACCAGCAGCATGGCCACCAGAAAGATGCAGAACAGCACGCTGAACACCTTGTAGAACCTGCGGAATATCCGCACTTCAAAGTTATTCTCCAGATCATAGACTTTTGTGTTCAGCAGCTTTTCATCCTGTTCCCTGCGCTCCCTGGCCTCTTGGCTCTCCGCAAAAGCCGCCTGCTTTTGCATCTCCACCTCTCCCACAAAAGGATCCTTCGTGCCCTCAAGCCAGCGTCTGAATTGACAGGAAAAGGTCTTTTGATACTTCTCCTCAGGTATTTTCCTGCTCATTGGCATTCTCCTCCTGCGAACTTTCCTTCTTGATGATGGCGTTGATTTTTTTCAGGGTCACCAAAAACAGGACCGTGGTGACGCCCGCTCCCACCGCTGCCTCCGTAATCGCCAGGTCGGGGGACTCCAGCAGCACCCAGATAATGGACATGATCAGGCTGTAGGACATGAAAATCAATATGGTGTTCAAAAGCTTTTTGGACAAACTGGCCGCAATGGCGCAGACCACCAGAAATCCCAGCAAAATACAGGTAAATATCGTCACAATTCCCGCCTCCTTTGGGCTTCTGTCACTTTCACGGCCCCGGGGACATCCATGCCCTCTCCCGGCTTTCCGCTCTGCGCTGCTCCGGGCGGCTTTGTCCCGGCCATATCGCCAGCGCTGTCCCCAGCATCCAGCTCCAGAATCCTGTAATGCTTCGCGCTCTCCTCATTGGTGCTCACCTCCAGCCTGGCAATCAGGTGGGAGGACACCGGAGAGGAGAACCACAGAAACACAATCACCAGAAACAGCTTCAGGGATGTAAAATTGAATCCGCTGACGACAATCAGCCCTGACAGCGCGAACCCGATGCCTAAAGTATCCCCGATAGCTGACGCGTGCATCCGGTTCAGCACATACCGGAACCGGAACACCCCTATGATTTCGATGATAAAGGTTCCCAGCCCGCACAAAAGCAGTCCGCCGCCAACCAAAAAACGTATCCATTCCAGCACAGCCATCTCCTGTCCTCCTGTCTCCCGTCCGTCTCCCCGCTCCTATGCGCCTGCGGGAAAGCTCCCGGCGCCGTAGTTTCCGGGCCGCCTACAGCCTGTCCTGAGCCTCTTCCCCTTTTTCCGCTTTTATTACTGCATTATTGTCTTCTTGTCCTTTCTGCTTTTCCTCCAGATACACTCCCATATATACCTTGACCAGCACGATCACCGCCAGGAAACTGATCATGGCATAAATCAGGCAGATATCCGCCAGATATCCTTCCTCCAGCATCAGCGCCAGTATGGCGATCATCACGATGACCATGGTGCCCGTCATATTCACCGACACGATTCTGTCCGCCACTCTCGGCCCGATGATGGCCCTCACAAGACATAGTATCACCAGAACCGCCAGCACAATGAGCGCCCCTGTGAAAAATATGTCATAAGCCTTTTCCAGGCTTTCAATCCCTCTTCCCATCCTTATCCTCTCCGCCGCACAATTTATGGAATGGCATAATTTCAGACTCGAATTTTCGTATATATGTCACGAACTCACTGTCCTGAATGCCCACTGCCATGGACTCGTCCAGGCAGTGGACGGTATACTCTGAACCCTCCAGCGTGACCGTGATGGTCCCCGGCGTCAGCGTGATGGCATTGGCCAGCATGGCTTTTCCCGCCTGGGATTTCAACTCCGTGCGAAAACTCACCAGGGCAGGCTCTATCTCTTCCCTTTGGGTCAATATCATGCGGATTGCATTCAGATTGGCCTTGACGATTTCCGTGACCAGCAGACGGCAGTATTTCAGAAACAGGAAGATATTTTTGTATACTCTCAGTTCTTTTTCCAGGCTGTAATCCACAAATTTACAGGAAAAAGCCAGCAGCGCGCCCGCAATCGCCAGGCCGAACAGACCTATCTCCAGGGTAAATCTGCCATTAAAAATGACCCAAAGCAGAAAATAAATCAAAAACATAAGATACCTCCTTACAAGTGTTTTATTTTAGCACAATCTGTCCCAAAGTAAAGAGTTTTTGATAACTGCTTTGTTTCCATAATAAAAAAAGCAACCCTCGGGCTGCTTTTTTGCATGCTTTTCGCACTGTTTCCGCTATATGACTTCAATCCGCTCAAAATATTTAATCAGGATATTTGCGCAGTTCTCTATCCCGAACTGGGAGGTGTCCAGTATCATGTGATAGTTGTTCACATCCCCCCAGACCCTTCCGGTATGTCTGTAATAGTACTCGCTGCGAGCCCTGTCGTTCTCCTCCAGCATGGCTTTCGCCTCTTCGTAGGACAGGGATTTCAGACCCATGACGCGCCGAATCCGATCCTCCTTGTCGGCACAGACATAAATATTGAACACATTCCCTTGATCCCGCAGGATTTCCGAGGCGCAGCGCCCTAAAATGATGCAGGGATGGGACGCAAGCTCCTTTATCAGCTCTGTCTCATCCGCATAGCTGTGGCCCTCCAGCTCATGCTCTATGTATGCCTTGTCATACACCGGAATGCCCAGCTTCCCGGACAATTCCGCCGCAATCGCGCTGGCACCGGTTCCAAACCTCCGACTCATGGTAATCACCAGATTCATACTCGTTCCTCCCCATTCGGCCGCTTCCTGTCACGTATGGACTCATTATACCACATTTCGCGCTTTGTTACAAGCCTGCAGCAAAGCCAAGTTATGGCATTTTACTATTTAAGCAGTATAAATCACCTGGATGAAACGGGGCAGATGCAGGCAGGACGGAGCATGGAAGCACAGATGCCTGTCTGTTCCAGCAGCCCTGTCTCCGGATTCATCCGGAGCACCGTAATCTTATCAGAACCCTGATTGGCGATTACCACATATTCTCCCATAATGGCAAAGTCTCTCGGAATCCTCCCGCCCGCAGGGACAATCTGCTGCAATGAAAGGCTGCCGTCTTCCTGTATCGAAAAGACCGCTATGCTGTCATGTCCCCGGTTGCTGACAAACAGGCAATCCTTCCGGATCCGGATAGCCGCCACTGTATTTTCCCCGGAATAAGATTCCGGCAGCGTGGACACAGCTGCCTCCAGCACATATTCCCCTCCCTTTTCCCGAAAGAGGGCCACGCTGCTGCCCAGCTCGCAGGCCACATAGACAATCCCGGGAATCTCCGGATGGAACGCAAGATGCCTTGGCCCTGCACCGGCCGGAAGCCGGAGCGCCTTTCCCGTATCTGTCAGGGTTCCCGCAGCCGCATCCAGGAGATATACGAATACCGTATCCGTCCCCAAATCCACCGCAAAGACCTGTTCCCCCATGACTTCGGTAAAATGGATATGCGGCCCCTCCTGCCTGACAGGGTCGCTGCCGCTGCCTGTATACCGGAGGAATTCCGTCATCTGAACAGGCGCTCCGCCCTGGTTCAGCCTGTAAACGGCCAGGGACCCGCTGGTGTAGTTTGCCGCGAAAAGGTGCTTCTCTTTTTCGTCCAGACAGATATGGCAGGGGTCTGCTCCTTTTGTGGACAGACCGGCCGCAGGTTCCAGTCCCTGCTCTCCGATTCTGAAAGCCAGAATCCTGCCCTCCGGCATCAGCTCTTCTACAGAATACAACATTGTCTTCGCAGCATTCATGCCGATCCAGGAGGGATTTTCCGCCCCGCGATATCCATAGAGTTTCGTTATCTGTCCGGTTTCAGCATCTAAAGAAAACCTTGCGATAGTTTCTTCCTCTGCGGTTCCATAGGAACCTGCCCAAAATTCATATCTCATCCGAAACGCCTCCTTACAGGGATTGCCTTTATGCACAAGACCGCCCGTTCCTCACAGGAATATAGCCATTGTAACATCTTTCCGGCATATCCGCAATATCCCTGACCCGGCGTCGCAAATCACCCATCGCAAGTCAAGGCACCCGGGCCCTCATAAGGCAACGGAACCAGGCCCCGTTTCCCCTCCTAATCCCACCATAGGGTAAATCTGTGTTCTTATACACTTTATCGCGCTGGTATGGCCGGCCTGCCCTGCTGCTGTATTTTCTGTTTTATATGACAGGTTTCGTTATCTTTTATGATATGCTCTACCTCCTCCCCCGGCCATGACATCTGCTCATTGAACGTCATCTGGAAGTAGACCGCTTTGTGAATCTGGTCAATCATATCTGCCCCCGGTCTTTCCTGTTTGATTATTATCATTTTATCTCAAACATACATAATGCATGATCTGTCTTGAACTTTTCAAGTTTAGCTACTTTAATATCTATTCCATTCGTAATTTCATAAGCTGAACTTATAAAGAAATTATCAATAGATGATTTATCTCTAAAATCAGTGATAACGTTACATGGAATCAATGTAATGTATTGACAACCTCTTAACTGTTGCGGTTTATCCCTCATTTCTCCTCTACATTCATACGCATTGAAATCACCTGCTAAAATCGTATGTTTTCTTTCTTTATAACTATTAAAAATCATATTCCACATCTCATCATTCGGTTTCATATGCAGACCTAATAAAGTCAAATCACCATATTGAAGTTCAACCATTCTGTTCCCATAAGGGTATCCTTTCTCATATGATATGATTTCCCGGTCGATATACTTCCACAAACTGTCCTTTTTGCTAAGCGCAACGGTACACTGCCTTGAATCAATCAGATGCTTAGGCCTAAAAACCCTGTAATCATTTTCTTCAAAATAGCTTATAAATCTCTCGTAAAAAGCATTTTCATGCCATGTTCTATATATTCTGTCCCAAATTTTATGCGGCACCTCCTGTAAAATAATGATGCTTTCAGTATCATTGATGCTTTCGTCAATCAGCTCCTTTAAACATCTCAAATTTGTCTCAAATTCTTCCTCCGGCAAAACATAACCCATTTTCTCCAAACCACGCAATCCGTTTATATTTAATGTAAATATCCTCATCATATGACCCTCCAATCTCACGCCTGTCCGCTTTCGCCAAAAAGCTCTTCCTTCACTCTCCCTATCGCCTGTTCTGCGCTTGCTTTTCCGAGAAGAACAGAAAAGACAGGTATGCTCAGCCTGTCCATCAGTTCCGGGCAGGCGGCGGTGATATAATCCTCCGTTTCCAACGGTGCCATTTCATAAAAATCCAGAGGAATCATGGTTGTGAGCGTGATATCGAAGCAATCGTCCTCCGTAATGTAGAACCGCGGCGTATAAAGGTAGCCGGGGCGGTAAAGGGCGCCGCCTTCCCCATCGTCCATACAGATCCACACTCTGGCATTGCAGAAATTCAGCAGCCGCATCAATTCGCCACGATGCCCACTTTCCCTGCACCACTGTGCCCCATTACAGTTATAGTATACCCGGCATTCCATGACATCCGGATAGAACCAGATACAGGCCTCGAGTACCTTGTCCGGACAGTTCTCGCAGCCCTTGTACAGTATGGTGTATCGGCTTATACCGTCGTCCTCATCTTCCTGGTGCCTTATAAAATGCTCCTTCAGGTATTGTCCAATTTTCGCTTTTGCCTGTATGTTGGTCATAGATAATCCTCCTTCGGTTTTTATAATTCCAGAAAAACGTTTCTCTGGAATTACTTTATCACAGTTTCACGAAAGTGTCAATAGTATTTTAGATATAATGCTATCCGTATTTTTATCTTGATTTCTTTCCGCAAAAGTGTTATAGTAATGTGAGAAACAAAAATAATTCCTTATCAGATTTCAATTTATTTTATAAGTGATGAAGTTTTTTCGAATACTTCCGAAAAGAGGGGAAAAATGATTGATTATTTCATAACACTTAAAATGGCAGATTCATCTATGCCGATAACGAATGAAATGGAAGAGCTGATATCCCAGTGCGCACATGAGGCCTGTTTGACAACTGTATCTCGCAAAAATAAACGCACTTTCTCTGTCGAAAAAAGAATAGACGACTATACTCTTGTGATAAAATTACGGAGCCGTGACACAATAATCAGTCCGACAAGAACGATGTCTACACTCACGCGCGCAGTGATTCATAATGAAAAACTGTACTCACTTGTCAAGAATCATGTCGTCAATGGCCAAATATTTAATACAGCTTTATTGAACGTACAGGATGCCCAAATTATACACATACCTGATACTCAAATAGTTTCTGAAATTATTTCCATATTTTTTAAAAAAGATTATTTACCAAAGGAAGAAGGATTGGTTGAGGAAACTGCTGCTAAAATAAGAAAGTTAATCATCGAATATAAAAACCGGCAATCCGCCCTCTGACCGCACAGGATCAAAACAAAAGGAAATCCGAACGGAGAGGCTACCTCCTATTAACCATGCAAAAACCCCACAGTCAGTGTCTGTGAGGTTTTTCTTTATCGGCCAGGCCATGAATTGTAACCGCAAGTCACGGCACAAATCACCGGCCCAGCGCCCACAGATTCCGAATCTGGCCCCGCAGCGTGTCGAAATCCCACTGCCTGCTGCTGTTGCTGTTGCGGTTGGGGTCATTTACATAAAAGCCGTTGGCATCATAGCCCCGGATCAGGATGAAATGTCCGTCCGTGGTAAAGTCCCCCGGGCCCATGCTGCAGACAACCAGATTTCCGGCATCCAGCGCCCGCTCCATGACGCTCTGGTCCAGGGGCAGCTCCTCACCGGAAAGCCCCAGTTTCCCCACGCCCTCTGTCCACAGCGTCCATTTGGTCCCCTCCTCCACGCAGTACCCATTGTCATCCGCAAAGGCAGCCATCTCTCTGGGCGTCATGGAGATGTCCCCGGTAAAATGCAGATAGGCCATGGTCAGGCAGACCGGCCCGCAGCCCGCAAGCCCGATCATATTGTCGCCGTAGGCATTGTAGCCCCATCGCTTGTCCCACTGCATCAGGAGGGGCACGTCGCCGCTTTGGAGCTCCTGCGTCAAATCTACGGGCTGGTTCATATACTTTTCCCGGTCCGGATAGGATTTCACATAGTCCGCGGTCTCCTGGTTTTTTTCCAGCAGTTCCGAAAGCTTTTCCGCATATTTGTCCGCGCAGGTGGTTTGACCGGTTCCCTCTTCGGCAAAAATGCTCTGTTTCGCTTTCCCGGCTTCATCCATACCAGGCAGCCCCCCCGCTGCCAGACTGATTCCGTCTTTGACCACTGTAAGGATTCCGAAAAGCAGCGCGAGTCCTACCGCAAATTTCAACAGGCGGATGGCCCGTCTTCTCTTTCTGCGCCTTTCGCGCATAGCTTTTTGTGCGGCAGTCGTCCGGGAGCCTGCTTCTGTCCGGTTCCTTTGCCCATTGTTTTGCCGCCTGGCATTTTCCTGTCTGGCAGTCTGTCGTCTGCCATCCTCGCGGATGACGTTATTCCGTCTATCTATTCTTCTTTCTGCGTATCCCCTTGCGCTTTGTCCCTCATACTGATATCGTCTCACCTGTGCGGGCTGTCTTTCATATTGTCCCCCGGCTCCGGGCTGTCTTTCGTATCCTCCCATCCCCCGGGACGGTCTTTCATATCTTTTCGTCCCTTCCGGACGTCTCTCATAGCGCCGTCCTGCACCGGGCTGTTCCCTGTATTGTCCCGCCGTCTTTCTGTGCATTGTATCCCTTTCCATCGCTGTAATGCTTCCGGTCATAAAAAATCCCTCCTGCTTTCCCATAACAGAAACCGCTTCAAAATTTCTCTTATCCAGCATTCATTATAGGAAACAGAAAGGATTTGTTTTTTACTTTTCTATTGTGTAAATATTAAGATTTAATAAAGCTTTGGCCGCCTTTCGCCGGCAAGCTGGTCCACATTCAGCTTTTCCGCATTGCCGAAGACCAGATATCCAGTCCCGTTATAGTATTCGTAGCCTACGATTTCCTGTTGCGTCCCGGTCTCCCTGCCTTCCCCGGGCAGGTTTATCTTTGCTCCGATCGGATATTGCTGCACCATCTCCAGAAATGATATCATTGCCGTCCATCTCCCCTTTCCTCTGCATGGCCATCGGTTCCGCCCAACGGCCATGCTCTTTGACTCAGACTTTTGATTTTATAAAAGTCTTGCCAGTTTCAGGGGATTTATACAGGGCCTGCAGGCTCCAGGCTTTTCACGTATTCCCGGAAATCCACCACGCTGTCTGTCCTTCTGGATTCCTCCGCGGCGAACACAATCAGATGGCCCTCGCAGGATTCCTCAATGGTGGAAATGGCCGAGCCGGTATAGGTTCCGCAGAGATAATCGTACAACGTCTCAATGATCCCCTCGTCCCCGCCGTTGTGGCCACCGCTTAACTCGCCCTCCGCGTTGGGGTCGATGAACTCGGTCTTCCTGGTCTCAAGGTCAAAGAATTCCACCAGCTTATTGTTCTCGTCCGCATGAATCTCGCCTTTCGTCCCCATGATGTGGGTCGCGCGGCCGCCTTTGGTGAAGGCGCTCATGGTAAAGGTGGCTGTCACATTCCCCTCGAAGAGCATATTGACGGTCTGGTGGTCCACCACGTCGTTGTCGCAGTGGAAGATGCATTTCCCGAACTGGTTGGTATGCAGCGCCTGCGCCACCAGCTCGTCGGAAGGATTTTCCACACGGGTAGCTGTAACCCGCCAGTCGCTCCCCTTGTCCTCCAGGTAGAGCTTCACTGCGTTATAAGGACAATGATCCCCCTCCGGGCACCCGTCGATACAGTATTCGGGAGCACCTGCAGGCGCGTTCTCCTCCTTGAAATAAGTAAGGTCACCGAAAGACTGTACTTCAATGCACGGTTTTCCGATGAGCCATCGCAGGATGTCCGTGTCATGACAGGATTTCTGCAACAGCATACAGGAGCTGCGGGTGCTGTTGCCCCAGTTCCCCCGCACAAAGCTGTGGCTCTGGTGGACGTTGCCCACGCATTCCTCATGATTGACGGAGATGATCCGCCCCACCCTGCCGCTGTCCACCAGCTGCTTCAGGCACTGGAACAGCCGCGTGAAGCGAAGCACATGGCACACCACGATGCGAACTCCATTCTCCCGGGCCGCCAGCGCAATCCGGCGGCATTCCTCCGGAACCGTCGATACCGGCTTCTCCAGCAGGATGTCGTACTTCTGCGCGATGGCCGCCATCGTAGGCGCGTAATGATCCCGATCCATAGTGGTAATCATTGCCAGATCCGCAATCTTTCCAAGCTGCAGAAGCGGCTCCCAGCTCTCGAAGCACATTTCAGGCAAAATGGCATGCCGTTCCCGGATAAATTCGCGGAAACTCTCGTTGGGCTCGGCCACCGCCACCACTTCATATTTGTCCGGCATGTCCAGCATGGTTTTTGTATAACCCTTTCCCCGGTTTCCTGCTCCGATTAGAATTACTTTTAATTTTTTCATTGCAAATATCTCTCCCTGTTCTTGTGCGGCATAATAGCTGCCTTGTCATCCGGAAATACGAAAGCTTCTCTTTGATTCCACTGCCCGCAAGCACCATGAAATCGCTTGGCGGGCGCGTAGTCGGCGACGGAATCCCATCCTCCTCATTCCTTAAAATATACCGCCTTTCCAGTGCGGGCGGATTCATAGATCGCGTCCAGGATTCTCGTGACCACAAAAGCCTGCTCCGGCTTCACCAGCAGTTCGCCCTTCCCCTGTACGGCATCCAGCCAGACAGTGCACTCGAAGTCCGACTCGTTCATCACCGCTGCACCCTCAAAGAAAGCCACGCCCGACGGTGTCGTCGTCTCCGGCTTTGTGACCGTCTGCTTGTCAAAGACGATATGATTGATGCGCAGCCCGTCGTTCATATCCGCGCCGGCCTTGGTTCCGCACAGCGTGGTCTTCGCCTCGCCTACATCCAGGATGTTCAGCGCCCAGGACGTCTCTACCACGATTACCGCTCCGTTCTTCATCGTGACAAAGCCGAACGCCGAATCCTCCACCTGGTAATCCTCATTGTCCCAGGGCGTAAAGCCATTGCCCTGCTCGCCGGGCTTTAACAGACGGCCCAGCTTCTCAAAACTCGCCCCCATCACGCTATAAGGCTCATAATTATCCATCATCCAGAGAGTCAGGTCCAGGGTATGGGTACCAATGTCAATCAGCGGCCCACCGCCCTGCAGCGCCTTATTCGGGAATACGCCCCATGTGGGAACGCCCCGGCGGCGGATGGCCTGTGCCCTGGCATAATAAATTTCACCCAGCCGGCCGGCTTCGCACATCTTCTTGAGCACCTGGCTGTCCTGGCGGTAACGGTTCTGATAGCCGATGGTCAGGAGCTTCCCGCTCTTCTTCTGCGCATCCAGCATCTTCTGTGCGTCCGACGTGGTGGCAGCCATGGGCTTCTCGCACATGACGTGCTTGCCGGCCTCCAAAGCGGCCACAGTCAGCTCACAGTGGGAGACGTTGGGCGTCAGCACATGGACGACCTCAATCTCCTTCTCCGCCAGCAGCTCCCTGTAATCGGTGTACACCCGGGCATCCGGTGTCCCATACTGCTTTGCGGCCTTCTCGGCGCGTTCCGGAATCAGATCGCAGAACGCCACCATCTCTGCCCGGCTGCTCTGGTGGGCGAGAGACGGAAGGTGCTTTCCCTCCGCGATGCCGCCGCATCCGATGATACCAATCTTCAATTTATCACTCATAATGTTTTCCTCCTAATTTTAATGAAGCAAATCCCGGAATCCTCTGTCCTCTTGTAATGCGGCTCTTTTCCAGGCACTTTTTCTGCCTCAATGCCTGGTTCTGTTCCCTGAGATTCTGAGAGCCTATCCTATCATGAAAAAAGAATCTCCCTGCGTTGCCAGCGCCTTTATTTATAGATATATACCCCAGTCGCACCCCCGAATTTCTTGCCCCTGCGAATCCAGTCCGCATAGGCGCGCCGCAGCGAGGTATCCTGTGGCAGCTGATCCACGTCGCCCGTATACTCCTTGTCGAACAGCCTCCAGGCATCGTAATAATCATCCGACTCCCAGGATTTCACCAAATCGAATGTAGTGATAAAAGCGTACAGATTCGAATCCGGCGAAAGCACCTCCAGATTGTCAGGATACAGGAGCCAAGATGAACATACGAAGACCATCGGGTCGAACCGGTACCGTTCTTTGAAAAAGTCCGCCGCCAGGTCATAGGAGCGCTCCATGCTTTCTCTGTCCAGCCTCTCCCCCGTGCGGGGAATGTGGACGATAGCCATGGGAGTGCCCGGCTCCAGGACAAGGCCGTCCTTCTCATAACGAAAATCCAGGACTCTGGGTTCAAACTGCAGCTTCAGGAAGCCGAACCTGTCCATCTGGAAGAAACCTTCGAACCACTCTCCCACGAACGTGCCCCATATACCGCGCACCAGCCAGCACTCCATCAGCTTCCACTTCAAGTCGCTCATACTGGTGAACCAAATCTGCTCGTCTATGCCGGCCTCGCGGTAACACTCCAGCAGATGCCTGGACATGCAGATACAGAGCAGCAGATGCCCCGTGTACTCCTGAACGCCCGCCCCGGCGGCTATCTCGGTCATCTGCTTGAGAAGCGGCCTCATCTTAAGACTGATATCCTTTTCATAGCTCTGCAAAAGCCCCTGAAACGCCTCCCGGCACGACACATCAGCATCAATCCGGTCATATGCCTGGGACAGGACATTCTTCGCTTCCTCCGGATAGGCAAATCTTTCCATAAAATCTTTTAGGTAGGTTTTCACGATTGGCCTCCTTTTTCAATCACAATAGATAAGTTCCGGATCCGCCAGCAGACCGCCCGGCTCCTGTGGAACGATGGCGGAGCTGTAGTCAGCCACATGTTTTGCCAGCGTATTGGTAACTTCAATCACCAGATGATTCGTCCCCGGGCGGAGCAGCCCTGTTACATCGAAACGGTAAGGCGCACCCAGCGCGTAACCCGCATACTCTCCGTTCAGCCATACCTCCGCAATCTCATATACCTGTGAAAGACGAATCTGCGCCCGGACACTGCCTGCCGTCCGGAAACCGCTCTCGCCGCCATTCGCACAGTCTGTTTGGAAATCCGCCTCATAGCGGACAGTGCCGGAAAATGATGGCAGCTCGTCCGGTCCGTTGATATCCAAAAGCGGGGCGTCATCCTTATAAAGCACAGCCTTCGGATAGTTCCGCACATCCGCCAGGGAAATCCGCCAGCGCAGGGAGAGCCTCTGCCGTCGGCCATCCCGGAACGGCTCTTCCGCCCCTGTCACCCAGGCTCCCGCATCCCCGGAAACCCCATTGACCCCCGCAAGGCTGTCAGCCCCCGCAGAACTGTCGGCTCCATCAGGCCTCGGCTCATCCGGGCAAGAGAAGTCCATGCCGCAGACCGTTGTCAGAAGCACCGCCTCCCCCGCCTCCAGGGACAGGGAGACATATCCTTCGCGGCTGTCCTGCCGGAACAGACGGTTGTTCATCACATCAAAGCGGAAAACAGGGCCGTTTACCGGCAGCTTTAAGCAAAAGTCGACACTGCTCCTCTTTTCCTCATTAAAGAGGAAAAAGTAATGTTCCTCTTCCTTACGGTAATGATATACCCGCAGATTCGGACAGACGGGCGTAACCTGTACATCCGCCAGTCCCGACTCCAGAATCCGGGGCGCCAACCCATCCAGAGAGATTGTCTCCCCGGGCAGTTCCATGACGGCCTCCCCCTCCGTAGTCCGCGACGGCTTCTTTCCCACATAGCAGACAGGCACTCCGGCGCTGGAAATTTCCTCGAGCCTTTGCAGGAAATATCCGGGCAGCGCCTCCGCGCCGGGAATCACCAGAGCCCCATACCGCTCCTGCCCGAACCGGATACAGCCGTCCCTGGCATGGCTCTCATCCCGGAAAGCATCGCAGGGCACAACATCCAGGTCAATCTGGCGCTGCATCAGCCGCCGCATAGGCCTCTGGGAGAGCATCGCTCCGCCCCACCACTCGGCGTCCGCCTGGTAAAGCACCAGCACAGAAGCGATGTGTTCTCCTCCGTCCAGCAGATGGCACATCCGGTTCATATAGCGGAACAGATGCCCCATAAAGCGGTACTGGGGATTGTTCCCCTGGGCGTAAAAATGGGGAGGGCTGTCCCATTCCGGAAAGGGACTGTCCGTGAAGGCGTGAGGGGTAAAGCGGTTGATTCCCCGGACCAGACAGTGATCTGCGAGCCATTTCATCAGCCGTACGCCCTCCATCCATCCGTAAGCGCCGAAATTCTCGCACAGGGCGCGCCCCTTTTTCGATGGATCTATATGGGCAAGGGAGGATGCCAGCTTAATCAGCCCATAGTGGAAAAACTCTCCGTCTGTCAGCGAATGGGCGCTGTGCCAGTGTCGGCTGATACCGGCGTAGCCCGGATGAATCTGGTGCATGACGATATCCGCCCCCGCCATGTCCTGCCCTTTCTGCGCCCGGAAGAAATGGCCTGCTCCAGACCCCAAGCGGCTGTGGGAATTGTTGTCCTCCACCTGATGGCCGATGTACTCCACACCGTGAGCATGGCACCAGTCCGAGATTGTCTGGCAAAAGCACTCCGAGAAAAGACGCGAGGCTTCATCCATATACGCATATCGGATTACCTGCGCCTCCAAGCTGCTGTCCGATGCATGGCCAGCCCCACACACCTCCGGGCTACAGCCGGATGCAGGCGGTCTGGCCGCATCCCCGCCCAGCCATAAGGCCGGGAGCAGTCTCCGGTAGTCCTCCCCCAGTCTCTCCCGCAGAGCCTCTCTCAGCTCATCGCTCCAGGGCAAGGGAATATCTTTTCCCGGAAGGGAACTCCACCCGCCGCAGGCAAACTGGGGCTCATCTGAGAAAAATCCCGCGAACACGCCTCCGAACAGATGTCCATAATGCTCATAATGGGGCTGGTAACAGCCCTCAATCTGACAGGCCACCGCCTCTTTGGATATCGGGTTCAGCAAGGCCGATCCACCAGCCGGCAGATGGGAATATACTACAATGATGCTGTACAGTCCTTCCGGAACCGGCCAGTAGACTCTGCCGTCCTTCACACAGTCAGTCAAATCCACCAAATCGGTCACGTCCGTCCGCGCGCGCTCCCACTCAGCGCCGGAATCCAGTCTGCGTCCGGCCACCACCGCCTCCAACCGATCCGTCTCCGGATCGCGCAGCAGGGAATCAATCAGAAAAGAGGCATGCTCATCCGGCCCCAGGGCATCGATTGCCACATAATCCAGCACCCGCCTCCTGTGCTGCGGATACTTGCGGGCAATCAGCCCTCCCGCGTGTCCGGAGGGAAAACTCACATCGTCCAGCACCCAGACGCGCATATTCCTCCTCTGCGCTTCCTCCAGTATGATATCCAGATCCCTCCACCATCCGGGCCCGCCAAAATCCGGATGAGGACGGGACTCCACGCATACCTCCTGGATATTCGCTTCCTGAATCTTCCCCATCAGTTCCCGCAAGACCGGTTCCTCAGCTCCATGCTGCCAGAAAAAAGGCAACAGATAGCTTCCCTCCCGTCCCTGACGAATTTCTTCCACCGCTGACGCCATAGTCCGTCCGCCTCCTTTCCTCTGACCCGGATAATCCGAACCCGGAATTTTACCTTACCACTTAAGCTTCCCCGGCAAAGGGCCTCATTGGCCCCGCCCGATGAAAACGGGCGGACGCATCCCGAACAATGCGCCCGCCCCTACTTCCGTCCCACGACAGGCCGGGCATCCGCTGCTTCGCCTTACTGTTCGCTGGCTGCGGCCTCATAAGTAGTCAAATACCATTCATTTACCTTATCCATGCCCATTTCGGTCACTTTCGCAATGAGATCGTCGCGCATCTTAAAGTATGTTGCCTCGTCCTTGGCAAGAACACATGCCATCATCCCCTCATCCATTACCACATCCACCTCGTTAAGAATCATCTGGAGGTCAGTCGGCAGCGTATTCGCGGCAGCCTGGGCGGGCGCATAGAGGAAATCGTGGTCATAGAGCTCGCCATTCTCGTGCATCTTCATAATCTTTTCCATCATGCTCATTCCATAGTGCGCAGCCACGTCCTTTTCCATTGCTGACGCATATTTCAGGAGGAAACTCTGCTCATCGAACAAATTAGTGCGATATCCGTCCGGGCTTCCCCCTCCGCTTCCATTCCATCCGAACCCGATGCCGGAATCATAGTAGAAATCATTCATTTCCTGATGGGCTATGCAGGCTTCTTCTGTCAGGGTAGGCACTCCATCCACATAATTCCAGGTTTCCCCTTCTAAGCCGCTCGTGACGATGCGGCCTCCCTCTGGAGAAAACAGCCATGTCATGAATTCCATGATGCGGTCGGGATACTTAGTCTTGGAAGAGATACAGCGCAGATTGCCGATACCCAATCCCTTGTTAGCCTCGGATTCCTCAAATGTCATATCTGTGGTGCAGCCTTTCAAAGGGAGCATCTGGAAGCCCCCTGCGACGCCATTGACCGCTTTCTGCGCGGTGGCGTTCCCTGTGATGTCATGATAGAGAGTGGATACATACTGCCCGTTCACCGCCTTCAGGGAGTCAGAGTCGAAATCCTGCAGGAAAGAATCCGGGTCAAGCAGACCGTCCTGGTTCAGCTTCCAGTACATATGGTTATACTGCCAGTTGGGGGATTCCGGATCGGTATAGAGCGCAATCATCTCCTCTGTCTTACAGTCAACAGCCATATAAGGCGTGAGGGGATAATACCCCAGGGAATACGTGTGGTAGAGGGACTGTCCCCGCATCTCGATGGTGGGATAGGCAATGGCATAGACCGGAAGTCCATCGTCCGTGGCAGGCTTCACTGCCACCATATCCACCAGGAGCTGGTAAACCTCATCCACATCGGCATTAAGCTCCGGATAACCTACTTCAGCATATCTCTCCCAATCCACATTCAGCCCCCATTGCTGTGTCCCCAGACTGGCGTCCGGTCCGGCCTCACTATAGCCCATGATTCCGTAGATTTGGTCGCTGTGGAAAACTTCCCTGCGCTGGAAGTCCATCACTTCCTCTATCTTGGTGGGCGGGAAAAGATACTGAGCGGCATTATATTTTTCAATCAGGTCGTCCAACGGCAGGATAAAGCCGGACTCGATGAGCGGAACCACCTCATTGGCCTCGATGATAAAGATGTCCGGAAGGTCTCCGGAAGCCATCAGCGCCTCTTTCCGCTCCGAGATATCCACCACCTCAATAGTAATCCCGAACTTATCATAGATATATTTAGCCACTGAGTTGTCCGGATAATCGTTCCACTGCTGGGGAAGTATCGTCGCCACGGTAATCGTGATGGGCTCCCGGTCCTGTGTCTCCCCGGCATTCCCGGCATCCCCGTTCTCCATACTCTCGCCAGACGATGCCATACTCTCCTGCTGCTCTGCTTTGGATGATTCCCCCTGACTGTCATTGCCGCAGGCTGCCAGACCCACTGTCATTGTCGCCGCCAACGCGACAGCCCAAATCTTTTTGATTGATTTCCTCATAAACTCATCCTCCTTTTTAAGTAAATATATTGTTAATCTGTAAATCATTAAACAAAATTTCATCCTTTTACGGATCCCAGCATGATGCCCTTAGTAAAATACTTCTGCATATAGGGGTAGACGCACAGAATCGGAACAACCGTCACCACCAGCAGCGTCATCTTGATGGACATGGGCGTCAGCTGCCGTCTCATATTTGTCTTGCTCCCCTGCTCCAGCAGAATGGTGGAGGCATTTTTCAGATACTGGTACAAAATATACTGCAAGGTCCGCAAATCCTTGTTCATGGTATAAATCAGCGTCGTGGAATAGTCGCTCCATACCCCCACTGCCGTGAACACGCCAATCGTTGCCAGGATTGGCTTGGAGAGAGGAATGATGATGCGGACAAGGATGTTCCAGTAGCTGGCCCCGTCCAATTTCGCGGACTCCTCCAGGGAACCCGGAATGCTCTCGATAAAGGTTTTCGCCAGAATCACATAGTACGCGCTTACGCCCGGCATGATATAAATCAAATATGTATCGTACAGACCCAGGTACTTCCTCAGCAGAAACTCCGGAATCAGGCCGCCTCCGACAAACATGGTGCCCACAAAGAAGCGGTAGACAGCCTTGCGGAAGGGCATCCGCTCGCGGGAAAGCAGATATCCCAGAAACCCGCTGATGAACATCTGTTCCAGGGTACAGATTACCGTGATGCTCACAGAGACCAGAGCGGCGCGCGGGATGCCTTTCAGGGTCAGCACTTTCCGGTAGTTGTCCAGGGTAAAGTCCACCGGCCAGAAGTACACGCCTGCCGTCGCCTTTAAAGGGTCGCTTAGCGAATAAACAAATATGTAATAGAAAGGATAGATACAGGTAAAAGCGAACAGGAACATCAGCGCTGCATTAATCCAGTCAAAAGGCTTCGCCTTAAACATATGCTTCTTCTGCGCCCTTTTCTTCTTTCTTTCCATAGCGTCACCTCCTATACGACAGACTCGCCGCGAACCTTCTTGGCTGCAGTATTAGCCAGGCAAATCAGCACAATGGAGACGACAGAATTCATAATCCCCAGGGCGATGCCGTATGAATAGCTCGCATCCCTGAACAGGTTATAGCTGTATAAGCCGATATTCTCCAGCTTGGGGTTGGTCAGGGGAGTCCCGAACACCAGAGGGTAGTCCATTCCGCCGCTCAGGAAACCGCTGATTCCCAGCACTGTCTGCACCAGAAAGGTAGGCAGCACACCCGGAATCGTCACATGCCAGATTCGCCGGAACCGCCCCGCCCCGTCCGTCATGGCCGCGTCATACAGTTCCTGGTCAATGCCGGAGATGGCCGCCAGGTAGATGATTGCCGAAAATCCAATCCCTTTCCACGTACCCATCACCGCCTGAAGCGTCCATGAAATGTTTATGTTGTTGAGCAGATTGAACGGCTCGGAAATAATCCCTTTGCGGAGGAAAAGAATGTTCAGCATCCCATCCGTGGAAAACAGCCCCACCATCAGCCCGTAAATCATTACCCAGCTGATGAAATTCGGAATGGTGGTCACGGTCTGAATGATGCGGCGGTACCGTGTGGACCGCAGTTCATTCAGGAAGATGGCAAAGGCCACCGGAAGCCAGGAAATCGCCAGGCCAATCGTATTGGGAATGACCGTATTGCGCAGGGCGCGGGGCAGCCGGCTGATGTTGGAGAACAGCATCCGGAAATTCTTCAGCCCCACGAACTCGCTCTGCAGAGGCGATTTCCCCAGCTTGTAATCCACAAAGGCATAAGCCCAGCCTGCAATCGGCATATAGTGAAAGACAAAGACATAGAGTATCCAGGGCAGAATCATCCAGAACAAAATCCATTCCTTTTTTTGACTTTTCTTGTTCACAGTCTCCTTTTTGGGCATCCTTTCACACCGCCTTTCTTTGATATGCATTTATTTTAGCACTTTCGCCCCATTCATATAATGCACAGTTTTTACTATTTTCTCTATAATATTGTTTATTTTTACAACCAGTTCCAAAATAGCTAACCATTCTTTAGGCGAAACTAATAAAATGTATATTGTTTTGGTAAAATCCTTTTGATATAATCAGAATACAGGAGCGCTCTCAGAAAGCAGGCAAGTCGAAAATCAGCTGCTGCCGGAAGGAGAAAGCGGGATGTTTCCATGAGTACGCTTACATAGAAGAACGGTTACAGAAGAATGGCGGTGAATTATATGTATTCAGCTTTGATTGTAGAAGACGAACTGTTTGCCCTCCACAGCATGCGCGATATGCTGGACTGGACTGGGGCCGGCATCGACAGGGTATATGAGGCGGCGAACGGCAGGGAAGCTTACGAGGTGTATCTCCGTGAACGCCCGGATATCATCCTGACCGATTTGAGTATGCCCGTCATGGACGGGCTCACGCTGATCCGGAACATCCGGGAGCGGGAGGAGGACGCGAAAACGCGCATTATCATCATGACCTGCATCGATGATTTCGCCCAGGCCCAGCAGGCGCTGAATATGGGGGTGTCCCATTATTTCCTGAAAGCGACTGCCAGCTGCCGTGACATCCAGAAAATCCTCCAAAACACCACCAGGGACCTGGACAAGGAACGGCTTTCGCAAGATACCAGTTCCGCTGAAAAAGCGATACAGATTCTGAAGCACGGGGGAGCCCTTTCGCCGGAGGATGCCGTAGCTGCCCTGCTCACAGCCGGCATCTCTCCAGAGGAGAACTATGCCATACTGCTTCTATGCCTGCCCCGGAAAGATTCCCTGCTGCCTGACCACGAAATCCTGCAGCGGACAATCAAGGCATGCTCCGGCGCGGACGCAGAAATCCTGCGCATCTCACCTGGATGCTGCGCCTTTCTGTTGAACCAGGAAAACGCGGAGCGTCTGTCCATCGCCCTGCCACGCCTGTGCGCGGAGCTGTCCGCCGGCGGCAGCGGCGGGATGCGGGCCGGCATGAGCGGATGGGCACAAGGGCCGGGCAGTCTGGCTGAGGCGGTGCGACAGGCAGGGAAGGGGCTGGATCTATGCTATTTCACCGGCGCATGCCCCTCCCTTTATGTCGGCCAGGAGGGCTTCCTTGTCCCGGAGGATATCGCCATCCGGCTGCTGGCCCTCCCGAACGCCTTTTTCCATGTGCCCCAAAAATTTGTGGACAGTTACGAGTCCCGCATCCGGCAGGTCACCTCCCGGAGCTATCCGGATTCCGGCTCCTTTCAGGAAGCTTTGTCGGCTGTGGCCGTATGGCTGTCCATGCAGACGGACAGCGCCAGGGATTCTCTGGAGGAAAACTGTGTCGCCTGTACCCGCAGGATTTCGGAAAGCGAGACGCTCAGGGAATCCATCGCCTGTTTTGAAGAGTACGCCACAGACGTCCTGAACCTGTCCTCTTTCTCCAGGCAGATGCCGGACTGCGTGAAAGAAGCGCTCCATTACATCCATGACAATCTGGACCACCCGCTGTCGCTCAATGAGATTGCGGAACATATCCACCTGAACCCGGCCTACTTAAGCACGCTGTTCCGCCGGGTGATGAACCAGAGCCCCATCAGCTATATCAATTCCGTGCGCATCGAGCGCGCGAAGCTGCTGCTGCGCAGTACGGATCAGTCTGTAAACGAGATTGCCGCCTCGCTGGGATTTGCCCAGGACATCTATTTTTACCGGCTGTTCAAGCATCACGCCAAGGTGACGCCAAACGAATATCGGTCATCGGCCCAGCGGCAGGACAGCGGAACGAGGCAATGGATGCCTGCGGCAAGATACGGCGGAACGTTTTCCGGGGACAGGCAGCAGCCGGTCAAAAAAGGCCAGACAGGCTCCGCCAATGAACCGGCAAGGGAGGAGGATGCGACATGAAACTTCATATGCGCGAGCTATTCCTGAAACGGAAAATGTCCCTGGCCTGGCAGATATCCCTGGGCACGGCTGCAATCCTGCTGGTAGTGATGGTGCTGGGGCTGCATTACATCTGGCGCCACACCATGTCCATCCTCTCCGAGCGCGACAAAGATGCCGCCTTTATCCAGCTGCAAAATGCGCAGGAACAAATCTCCCTGATTTATGACAGCCTGTGCTCCAATGTAAACCTCCTGCTGTACGACCAGGATGTCCTCGCCATCGCCAGCGAACACAGCACCCACATGGACTATGAATACTTCTCCCATGTGAGCAACATCCATACCCTGATGACAGGCATGGCGCGGAGCAACCGATATATTGATTCCGTATTTCTCTATATCAATGACAATGCATTCATCAGCACCATAATCACCAACTCCATCACATCCGATACCAGGGAGACGGTTCCGATCATGCAGTCCGATTTCTATAAGGAAATCTGCAGCTCTGTCTATCAGATTCTCTTCACCGCGGGGCATGAAATCAACGAATTCCATGGATATCTCAATCCCTCGGCGGAGAACCTCCCACTGATTACCGTAGGCTGCGCTTCCGGCAGTTCCTATCGGAACCGCCGCAAGCGAGTCGTGATCATCAACCTCAACACACAGATGCTCGACTCCCTTCTCCGATCCTGCTTCGGAGAGGACAGCTTCGCATTTCTGCTGGACAGGGATCTGTCTCTTCTCTATACCACAGATGCTTTAGACGAAGCGGGACCAGATCTCTCGCCACTGGCGGAGGGGAACAATGCAATGGGGCAGTTCTCCGCATCCCTCCATGGCACCACCGGACAGGCCGTCTATATGCGCTGCAAAGACAGCGGGCTTACCATTGTAAAATACATCTCGGACAGCGAAAACCGCCAGGATGCCGCCGCTCTGGAAATCGTCTTCGTTCTGGCGTTCGTCCTGTGCGGCGTCATAGCCCTGGCTTTCATGCGGTACTGGATCTATCGCTGCCTGAAACCCCTCGATGCCCTCTGCCAGAAAATGGGAGAACTGGAGTCCGGCAGGCTGGGCGTACAGATCGAGTCTCCCCTGCGCAATGAGCTGGGGAATGTAATCCGGCATTTCAACCTTATGTCCCAGGCCCTGGCAAGGATGGACGAGGAAAACCGGAAAGCGGAGAAGGCCCTCCATGTCCAGGAAATCCTCGCCTTGCGGGCGCAGATAAACCCCCATTTCATCTTCAATGTGCTGAACACGTTCAAGTGGATGGCTCTCTCCTACCATGCGAATGACCTGGAGGAATGCATCGCGGCGCTGGCGGAAATCCTCCTTCCTGTCTTCCGGGAGAATATCGGCCCCATTCCGCTGGGAAAGGAAATCCATTATCTGAAAAAATATCTGCTGATTCTGAGCCACCAGTTCGGCAGCCAGGTCTGCCTGGACATTTCGCTGGCCCCGGAACTGGAAAGCGTCCCGATTCCGCCGCTGACCCTGCAGCCCATCGTAGAAAACTGCGTCCGGCATGGTTATATCCCTGATGGACCGGTGCTGACAGTCTGCGTCACGGCACGGACAGAGGGGGACGCGCTCACGATCAGCGTTACGGATGACGGCGGCGGCATGGATGCGGAGACGCTCCGGCAGGTTCAATCTTCACTGGAGCCGAGGGAGAATACCGGCACCGACAGCAGACATATCGGTCTCTCCAATGTCAACCGGAGGCTCACGCTGAATTATGGCCCCCGGTATGGCCTGCGGATCCAGAGCGCGCCGGGGGAAGGGACCACGGTGGATATCCGTCTGCCGGCTCCGCCCTTTCCCCCTGGCCCCACCACAGCGTGAATGCATTTTCCCTTGTCAATAAGGATACCGGCTCTTCCGGTCTGCAATCTATGATTTCCGCATGAAGCCCGGCGGCCTGTTCTATGATTCCCTCCTCTGGCAGGTCGTCCGGTTCATCATGCAGAACAGCCATCCATTTCTGCTCTGCCCTGTTCGTCTCCCGCATATGGGCCCTGTTCTTTGGGCCGGCTTTTAACTGCAAGCATTATTTGATGCCGCTCATTCGTTCTCGGGATGTGCCGCCGCGTAAACGGTTTGATACAATATTCTGTCCTACCGCAGCGTTTCCAGCAGCTCCTGCCAGCGCGCCTCCCCTTTCATGTATTCGAACTTCTCCTCATCCAGAAGACCCTTTATCAATGTCTCTTTGATCTTTTTCCCGAATTCCTCCCGCGGCTCCCTGAACTCCATATGCTCATATAGCGGCGACCGGCTGTAGCTGGCGAGATCCTCTATGCCTGACAGGAGCTTATGCGCGATCCGCAAAGTGGCCTCCGCGTCTTTCCTGTAAACCGCCAGATCTATCTCCAGGCAGGCCTCCTGGTACTGGCCTATCTCCAGCAGACGGGCCAAAGCTGTCTGCTTCTCCACGATAAAGCGGACCCTCTCCATGTCATTTTCCCGCATTGCCAGCTGGCAGATGCTCTGGAGGGCGATCTGCAGATTATGGTATCCCGAGAACACAAGCTCCTCGTATATCTTCATGGCTTCCCGGATGCGCCCTGTCCTGCTGCAGATATCGCCCTGCCGCCTCTTCCGCTCCGGATCCTGGCCGGAATAGTACGCAAGATATTCCTCCGCCCTGTCATATTCTTCTTTCCTGAAATAGAATCCGTACAGACCCGCCGCGCCATGGAGCCTGATGTCCTCATCCTTGCTCTCCAGCGCCCGGGCATACCAGGAGCTGATATAAGCGTCATACTGCTCTGCCGCCTCCGCCGGAATCTCTTTCATCAGGCGATGCGCGTCCAGCAGGAGCGCCAGCTGCCAGGTCAGGCTGTCGCAGTTGGGATACTGCTCCAGCACGCCCCTGGCCCAGGCAAAGCTCTCCTCATAGCTCTCCCTCTGCAGCCTCTCGTCCGCCTCCTGGACGAACCGGCGGATTTCCTCCTCCGTCAGCTCCTCTCTAAAGCTCAGCAGCGCATCCGTGGTGATGCCCAGCAGCCTGGCGATGGGGGCGAGCAGGGCGATGTCCGGGGCGGACGCGCCGTTCTCCCACTTGTTCACCGCGGGAGCCGTCACTCCCAGCCTCCTGGCCATCTCCTCCTGGGTCATGTTCTTTTCTTTCCGGTATTTCCGTATTACCTGACCTATCTCCATAGCATGATCTCCTTTTCGCTGTGAATCCCTCTTTTTTCATCCGCATCGGCCTTTGCTGTCTTTATCCTATCAGATGGGAGCCAGGACTGCAACTGAGCATACGTTAAATATCGTTCATATAAATTAACCGGGGCTCAACATGCTTCCTGATTATGGAGGAAAATCATCATGCTATGGCACCGCCTGCGCTAGCCGTGTGAGTCGTCCTCGCAGGGATGCCCCGGGGCGCTTTTCCCGCATGCCTTACAGTACCCGTATAACTCCAGCTTATGCCCTGTGACCGTAAAGCCTCCCAGCCCCTCCTCCAGGCGGACATGGCTGAAAGGGCAGTTCCGCAGAGGTATCCGATTGCGGCAGTTCAGGCACACCGCATAGTGGGTATGGCCTCCCCGGTTCAGGCTGTAGACCGCGGTTCCGTCCTCCATCCAGGTGCTTTTCTCCACCAGGCCCTTCTCCTCAAAAGCCGCCAGGATACGGTAGACCGTAGAGACGGCATATTCTGCCTGGGCCCCGTCATCCTCACGGGCTGACATACGCTGATAGATCTGTATGGCGCTAAGGGGCTCCGCCGTCTCCCAGAGCACTTTGTACACACTCTTTCTCTGTTTCGTCCACTTTAATCCCCGGGGATAGGATATCTCCTTTCCGCAGTCCGCATAGGGCATTCCCTCAGCGGGAATCTTCCATTTCCTGTTCATGGCCGTCTCCTCCTGCTCCTTTTCCGCAATCCGTGCCGCCAAACCAGCTGCCAGAATCCTGCCGGACTGCTCCTTCACCCGCCTGGCGCATTTACAGCCCGCCGGGCAGACGGCGCAGAAGCCGTGCCTGGCAGAATCCCTGCACGGGACGAATCGGCTTCACGCGATTCCGATCCATTCCATGGCAATCCCCGCCGCCACGCCGATTGCGTACAGCAGCCCCAGTATCTTCAGGTTCTCCCGCCGGTCGTGGTTGACCCGGAACAGAACCAGCACCCCTACGCCGGAGCCCGCCAGCAGCCCTGCCATGGCGGCCCCCAGCCCCATGGTGCCCGCCAGATACAGCTGCGTGATCGCCACAGACCCGGCGCAGTTCGGTATCAGGCCCACCAGCCCCGCCAGCACAGGGCCGGCAATGGGCCTGTTCAGAATCAGATTCCCCAGGGCGTCCTCCCCCAGGTAATGCAGGACCAGATTCAGCCCTAAATTCACCGCCAGGATGAAAAACGCGATTTTCACCGTATGGGACAGGGCGGAGCGCAGAATCCCTTTCTCACAGTGGCAGTGCTCCTGCTCACAGATGTCGCGGATGCCCTCCTGATTCCCGTCCCCTTTCCGGCACAGCAAATCCACGGCAAGCCCCGCCGCCATGCCGATGACGGCCTTGCCCGCCAGAATCTTCAGAATCATGCCCGCAGGGGCCTGCTCGGAAACCAAAATGGGCAGCATCTCATCGGAAGTGGACAGATAAATCGCCATCAGGGTGCCCAGGGTAATGACCCGCCCGGCATACAGGTTCGACGCCGCCGCGGAGAAACCGCACTGGGGCAATGCCCCCAGCAGCCCGCCGATGACTGGCGCGGCAAGGCTCCGGGCAGAACGCCTGCGGGGGGAGCGCCCCGCGTCCACCGCTCCGGGCCGCCTGATGAGCTTCCTGGCATGCTCCCCTGTCCTGTGCTCCAGGTACTCCATCACAAGGTAGGTCAGGAATAAAAAAGGGACAAGCTTCGTGCTGTCTATGAGAGCGTCTTCTATTAAATGCAGCATTGCACACATCCTTTCTGTTCAAAGACAGCCATTGGGCAGAATCAATCATCCGGCTGCAGTCATGGCCGTCCGGCCCATTGCCGAAAGAACAATCTTTTCCGATAGCTGCATATATCTATCCGGGCTTTACAGCCAAACCGCAAAGTCCCAGATGCAAATGCGACTCATTTGCATCTGGGACTATAACACATTTTTCCGTCTTTTGTCAATACCTGCCGCATATCTTTTTCATCCCCGGAGCAGTCGGGCGACAGTTCAGCGGCCTGCCCGGGCTGTCGCGCCCGCCACCGGGTTTCCCATCCGGTCAGGTCACGCCTGCGCAAGGCCACTGTGCCTGCGGCTTCCGGCCATAGAGCGCCCCTGCCGCACCGGTAGACGCCTACATCTATGTCCTCACTCCGCCAGATACATCTTCAGCCCGTCCTCTATCTTCAGAACCGTGGCCTCAGTGGTCTGGGAGCCCTCCAGATACGCGCCCAGCGCTTCGATCAGCACCTCCCGTATCTTCGCGTCCTCCGCCATGGGCTTATCCAGGCCTTTGCATATGGCCACCAGCGCGTCCGCCATCTCGTCGGAGTAGCATTTGATGGCAAACTCCACCTCGCTGCCCTCTGCCTCTATGGAGGTATATGCCTGGGACTCCGAGCGGTCTTCACGGGCCTGCTTCTCCAGGGAGGCCAGGTTCACCGGAAATCCCAGATAGTGATCCGTATCCTGAATCCGCTCCGACAGGGCCAGCCCCAGAAAATCCATAGCCGTGTCCTGATAAGGACTCTTCGCGCATATCCCTGTCTGCAGCAGCGGTATGAAGCTGTTCTCATAGGCGGTGAAACTCCCCCTGATATAATCCACCATGGCTATGGGGAACATGCAGTTCTTAAAGCCGGTAGCCCTTTCAAACGCCATCTTCGCCCCGGAGGCCAGATCCCACATATTATAGGCATGCTCCCCCTTGTCCCTGCGGTCCGTGATGCCGCAGTTGTCCGCGATGCGCTTCAGGCATTCCAGCTTTCCGGCCAGGGTCTCCGTATCCAGCCGTTTCCCTTTTACAATGTCCCCGCAGAAATAGGGATAGAACTTATCCACCAGCTCGTCTACCGTCTGCGGGCCCAGATAACTGTCCTGCGTCCCTGACAGGAACTGTGCCAGGGACTCCAGCGAAGCCATGTCCGCCTCCCCGATGTCCCTGCCCATGGCCATGTTGAAGCCGAACTGCAGAGGCACGGTATATCTGTGTCCGTCCTCCCGCACATAAGAGCCCGTAATTCCGGACAGAAGCTCTCCTTTCTCCTCCATGGGCGCCACCACTGTGCCGATGTCCACAAGCAGTCCCTTATCAATGAATGAATCCATGTCCAGCCCGTCCAGCACCAGGATGTCCGGCGCGTCCTCGCCCATGAGCAGGGTATTGAGCCCCTGGTAGACAGTATTGTAGTCCACACTCTCATCCTCATAGGCGGAATAGGCATATTGAATGGTAATACGGATCTCCGGATGCTCCTTATGGTACAGGACAGCCGCCTGCTGCAGCAAAGGGCTCTCGAAAACCGTGTACAGCTTCAGCTCCTCCTTTACCTCCACCACCGCATCCGGATCATAGGCGTACCGGTTCAGCCTGGCGCCGCCTCCGGATTCCCGGAACAGCGCATAAATGTCCCCCTCCTTTGACATGGCCAGGCCCATGCACCAGCAGTCTGTCATGGCAAAATCTGTCTCCAGGCCGTCCAGCAGCTTCTCCCAGGCATCCTCCCCCGCGCCGCAGCGGAATATGCCGTCCCTGTCTGCAGCGATCAGGGCGCCGTCATCTGCGGCGCAGAGCACGGTTCCGAAAGCGCTGGCAGTGGGTGAATCAATTGTGGCGCCGCTGCTTCCTTTGCCGTTTTCCCGCTTCTCTATCTGCATGTCCGTATTCTCACCGGTGCACAGATAGATATTTTTGCCGTCCGACGCCAGGGCGTCATTATATTGCGCGGACAACTGCCCGCTCTCCAGTATATGTCCGTCCTCTCCCGACAGGACGGCCGTGGAGGTGTAAGAGAGGGCGAACAGCGTGCCGTCCTCCAGCGCCGCAATGCCCCGGACGCTCTCGTACGCGCCCCACTCCTCATTCAGAACCGTCCACTGCGCGGGCGTGATATCCCTGGCCTGGGCGCCCTCGCCCTTCCACAGACGGCTCCTGTAGGAATCCTCCCCCTCTGCTGCGCAGGTGGCCAGAAGATACTGCGTGCCGCTGCCTCCCTGGAGCAAAGTGACATTCATGTTTTCCCCGCAGTCCAGCTCCAGACAGGCCAGCCAGTCCTGTGTCCTGTCCGCAAAGCCTCCCTCCTGCCGCACCCATTCCGAGAAGACCGTTTTTCCCTCTTCCTCTTTCGATGCCAGCAGATGTATCTCACCGTCTATGGCATTTATCTGCCTCAGTTCCCAGGATGCCAGTTCCTCCGGCAGCTCTTCCCCGGCCTCCGTCCAGCGGCCTTTTTGCTGTTCTGTCATGACGCTTCCCCCTGTGTCCTTTTTCCCGCATCCGGTAAGCGTCCCTGCCAGTACCGCCAGGCTCAAAAGCGCCGCAATTCCTTTCACATGTCTCATGCCCATTCCCTCTTTCCACAGCTCTCTTGATATGCTGCCTGTTTATTATAAGCCGTCTGCCGCAGGCAAATCTTAACTGTCGGTTAAGAATGGGTTGATAATATATTAAGGCTGCTGCGGGTCACCGTCTTCCTGCCGGATCAGCTCTTCCCTGGGGCTATCCGGTTCCGGCTCTCTCCCTTCCGCCTCTCCCACGAGGCGTCGGGTTACCCGGAAATTTTAACTGTTAAGCAGTATAAAAAAAGCATGCCCGCTGTCACATCCCGGGCATGCTCCTCTTTCAACTTTTCTGTTCTGCCGCGGCAGTTCAAACGGCCGCCTTGATTTTACTGCTCTTTAAATTCCACACGGCCGTCCTCGATATGGTAGACGGCGCCTATGGCTTTCAGGCCGGAGATGCGGATATTCTCCTGAATCTTCTTCACGCTGTTGTCCACGTTCAGGCAGCAGGCCTTGTAATCGTCCTTCTCGCCTCCGATGGCGGCCATGATCTCATCCGTGATGGACTTGATGAAGCCCCCCGCGCCCCCGCCGATGGCTGCGCCTACCGCGCCGCAGTGGGTGTGGCCCAGAACCACCACCAGGTTGCAGCCCAGATGATCCGCCGCGTACTCCACGCTGCCCAGCTGGTTGTCGTCCATGACATTTCCGGCTACCCGAATGGTGAACAGCTCGCCGATGCCCGCGGAGAAGATGCTCTCGGGAATCACGCGGGAGTCCGAACAGGTGACTACAATGGCGTAGGGGTGCTGGCCGTTCTCACAGGTATCCTTACGAATCGCGGGGGAGATGTCCCCTGTGCCTGTGGAAGAGGTCAGGTATTTTTCATTTCCGCCCTGCAGCTTCTTCAGCGCTTCCTCTGCGGAAATATTAGCTTGATGTGACATGGTACAATCCTCCTTTTTGTTAAAATTATAACATTCTGCCTGATGGTTGTCAAAGCATTTCGCAACGGTTCAGACAGGGCTCACGGTTCAGGCAAGGCGCCAGCCGCTGCGCCCGAAACGCGGAAAATCTGCATTTGGGCGCCCACAGGCCTGGCGGCAGTCCCAGGGCGGCACACCGCTTTCGGGACAGGGTTTTGCCGGCATTGGTTACAGCCGGATAGCGGCGGGTGTCCTATGGGGCAGATAGACTCTGCCTGACCTCTTCTACGGAGGCATGGAACGGCGGATAGCCCGGCATATCTGTGCGACCCCTATTCCAATAAGACTCCCAGGCCCAGTAATCCACTCTAGGCTGATTATTTTCTATCGGGAATTCCAGAGGATCGAACACCTCGAAACGAGTGTCTATCTCCTGATCTACCTGTCTGATTCTTCTTTCCATTTCGGCAGCCTCTTCCGCAGTCGGCTCTCTACCCATTTCTCCGCTGGCAAAAGGATCATCGGGATAGACAAAACTCACATAGTCCACTGCGTTTTCAAAATTGCTCTCACTCCATCCAACCATGCCCAAATTGTGGCGGACATAGAGTGCACCTGTTGTCCTCTCCCGGTATACCGCTACTCCAACGGCAGCATATCCCAAATCACTCGTACCGCCTTGCTCCAATGGTATACGCTGCACTTCGGTGCCATCCCAGATTAGGGCCGTAAAGGTGAAATCATAGCGTGTACGTCCAGATTCTTCAAAAATGCCCTTTCCAAATATCAGCAAATCCTCTGTGCCGTCCCCGTTCAGATCCCCAAGCGCGGCGTACATGGCTTCTTCAGGGCTGTATGTATTCAGCGCTTCCAGAAGCGCTTCCCGGCGCTGGCGGTCCAGGATTCTGGCATTTTCTTCTTCTTTCTGCTGCTGCTCCAGCAACTCCTCTTTCTGCCGCTCCAGCTCCTCTATCAGGGCATCTATTTCGGCATTGCCCGCATCTGCAATCTCTTCCGCCACATACTCCGGAACATCATCAATGGTAAAGGACGAGACTGTGATGGAGCTGTCTTCCCCGGCATAGACAAGCTGCGCCGTCTCCCCGGCCTTTATCGTAGCTGTCTGCAGGATCTCGCCCTCCGGACTGGAAATCGTACATTCCACCTTTCCCTCCAGAAGATAGACATTCATATGCTGCGCATCCGGCGATTCCACAAAGCCGCAGGTGCCCCGGATGCCGACTACCATCGTAGAATTCCGGATGTCCATGGATTCGTCTTCTTCAAGGGGCTCGGCCACATTGAAGAAGAGACTGCCGGAATGAACCAGGACTTCCAGATATTTGCCCTCTTTTTGAATTTCCACCTGGCTTTGCGCGTCCATCTTGGCCAGCTTCGTATCGTCAAGGTTGATCCAGGCATAGCTCTCGGAGCGGGTGTCTACCTGATATCCGCTGTAGAGCTTCAGGCCCTCGATAATCGAGACGCCCTTGCCATCCTTGTCCGCCACGGCCACTTCGCCCTGTGTCCTTAAAAGCTCAATGGTGGTCGCCGCCGTCCCGCCGCAGGCCGTGCAGGAAAGCAGAAAGGCTGCTGCCAGCAGGGCTGTGACGGCGCGGAAAAAGACATTGTTGTGATATTTCATTTCTGTTTATTACTCCTTTGCATTCGTGTATCCTCCCGGAGTCTCCAGGCCGCTTATCGTGCGGATTTTCGGAAGCCGTTCCTGCCGATTCCCCTGTTTTTCCAGGAACCTTTCTGACTTGCACCTGATTCCGCTTCCTGAAACCGCGGGAGTCCGGCCTGTTATGCCAGGTCCGGCTCCCGCCGCATTTCTCAGCGGAAGCTCTTCACCCAGGCTATCAGGGAGTCATGGTACACGTTCTCCGTCACGTCCCTGCGCATCTGATCGGTAATGGGCCCGTTCTTTTCCATGATGGCCAGGATCGCCTCCTGCAGTCCGGCGATTTTTCCCTCCTCGAACACTTTCTTCACGGCCTCTTCCGCGGCGGCTTTTCCGTCCGCAGGGCCGTGTGCCGTCTCCTGCCCTGCCGCGCCTGCCAGGGCGGATTCTGCTGCCCCGGACGGCTCTGTCGCTTCGGCTTTCCCGCCGCAGGCCCCATCCCGGGTATTTTCCCCTGCGCCGGACGATTTCTGCGCTGTTTCCCCGAGGACACCCTCTTTGCCGGATGCTTTCCCCCCGGCTTCCCATGCGGCCCTTTCTGTGCCGGCGCTGTTCTGCTGAGCCTCGTTTACCGCGGTGGATTCTTTCGCCGCTTCCCCGCCGGATACCTTCTGTCCGGCATCCTGAGCCGTCTCTCCGGCCCCGGGCTGCCCAGGGCTTTGAGCGGCAGTCTCCCCCGCTTCTTTATCGGAAGCGCCCTGGGGCAGATCCTCTGTCCACTCCCCGTTTTCCGGCACCCAGATCTCCCCGGAATTTGCCTTTACGTTCACGGCGATATGGCCTCCTGCCACGCTCACCCGCTGGCCGCTGAGCGCGCCGATATATTCCGCCGTGTTCCCCGCAGGCAGGGTCATCACATAGTCGCTGTCGTCATTGTTCACCGTGACCAGGACGGACTCTCCATTACAGTTCCTGGAGAAAGCGTACTGGCGGTTGGTCAGCAGCAGCTCCTGATAGTCCCCGTAGGAAAGCGCCTTTATCTTCTGCCGCGCCTTGCCCAGCGCCGCAATCAGGCGGGTGCAGGCGTTCTTCTCCAGAGCGTCGCCGAAATCCGCCAGGGAGAGCGCAGGGCGCAGGGAATCATCGGAATATCGTTCCTTTTTACCCTCTATTCCGAATTCCGAGCCATAATAGACAGAAGGCACGCCGGGCAGCGTGTACAGCAGCACATGTACCGGCGCGAAATGGGCCTTGTTGCTCAGCTTCGTGTAGATCCGCTCCACGTCATGGTTGTCCACGAAATTGTACAGCTTCAGCCCGTCTGGCCGGTTCCCTCCCATGCCGTAGAGACGCTTCACCGTATGGGCAATCTCGAAGTAATTGTGGTCGTTGTGCCCGGAGTACAGGGCCTTGTGCAGATGGTAATTGGTGACGGAGTGCAGCGTCCCCTCGTTGACCCAGCGGGTATAGTCCCCGTGGATGACCTCGCCCATGAGCCAGAACTCCGGCTTCACCTCGTCTGCCACACGGCGCAGCGCTTTCATATAATCGAAATCCAGCACATCCGCCGCGTCCAGCCTTATGCCGTCGATGTCGAACTCGCTGACCCAGAACCGCACTACATCGCAGATATAGTCCCTCACCGCGGGATTCTGCTGATTCAGCTTGGCCAGCAGGTCGTAGCCGCCCCAGTTCTCATAGGAAAAGCCGTCGTTGTACTGGTTGTTCCCCCAGAAGTTCACATTGCGGTACCAGTCCTTATACGGGGAATTCTCCCGTTTCTCCCGGATGTCCTTAAAAGCGAAGAAGTCCCTCCCGGTGTGGTTGAACACGCCGTCCAGGATGACCCGGATGCCCTGCCTGTGGCACTCCGCCACATAGTTCGTCAGATCCTCGTTGGTGCCCAGGCGGCTGTCCAGCTTTTTGTAATCCGTGGTCTCATATCCGTGCCCCACGGACTCGAACAGGGGCCCGATATAGATTGCGTTGCAGCCGATTTCCTTTATGTGCGCTATCCAGGGAATCAGGGTGTTCAGCCGGCGCACCGGCTCTGCATATGAATTTTCTTTCGGTGCCCCTGTAAGCCCCAGGGGGTAGATATGGTAAAATATTGCCTCGTCGTACCATGCCATGTCGCGTTTCCTCCTATTCAGCTGCCGTTTGCGGCAGCTGATGCTTTCTGCGGCCATTGCCGCATTTTCGTATTTCCTTTTCCAGTATAATCCGAATTCTCGAAATAGTCAACTCTTCACGGCAATCCGCCGGCATGCAGGATGAATTTATGTTAATCTTTTATCTAAAATACGTCAATCTCTGGCACGTTTCAGCGCAGGGTTACAAAATCTGTCATCAAACTGTAATCATTTTCTGTTATAATATACTCATGGAAGAAGAAATTTGCCGCGATGTCCAAGCCGGGTCACTTGGCAAATTCCAGTAATTTTCAGTGTAAATCATAAACAGATAATGAGATAAGGCGGAAACCGGAAATGATTGAATTATGTTATGTGGAGGACAATCCAGATATCGCGGATACTGTAAAGCAATATCTGGCGCAGAAAGGCTTTCGCGTGACCGTATGCGCCACTCTTGCCCAGGCAAGGCAGACTCTGCAGGCCAATGTGCCCACGCTGGTGCTGCTCGACTGGAACATGCCGGACGGCCGCGGGGACAGGCTGTGCCAGTGGATCCGCAGCCGCTGGAAAGAGCTGCCGGTGATATTCCTCACTGTCCGGGGAGACAGCGCGGATATCGTCTCCGGCTTCAAAAGCGGCGCGGACGATTATGTGGTGAAGCCCTTTGAGCTGGAGGTGCTGTATTCCCGTATCCTGGCCCTGCTGCGCAGGACCAGAGACACAGCCGGGCAATATCTCTCCTGCGGCGGCATCGTCATCGACCGCAGCCGCATGACTGTCTCCTGCCAGGGAGAGGAAATCGGCCTGAGCATTTTGGAATACCAACTTCTTTTATACTTAATACAGAACAAGGGAAGAACCGTCACCAGAGAGAAAATCCTGGAACAGGTGTGGGACATGAACGGCAATTACGTAAATGACAACACTCTGACCGTGACCATGAAGCGGCTGCGGGACAAGCTCTCCCAGCCGGCCTGCCTGAAGACGGTCAGGAGCGTGGGATACCGCATGGAGGATACCATATGAGCGGCAGAAAAGACTTCTTACTCACTTTCGGGTTCATGCTCTGCGTCAGTCTGGTTTCCTGTGCCCTGACGGCCGCGCTCCTCTCCCGCCACTACGGCAGGCTGCAGTTCGAGATGCTGGACGCCGTCTGCGGGGAAATGCTGGCACAGGCGCCGGAGTCCGAAAAAATAATCGCTTCCGCTTTAAAAGAATACACCGCCCGGACCGGGGGCGGAGGCGCTGCGGACAACGACTCTGCGGGCAGCAATGCGGCAGACAGCAATGGCATAGCGCAAAAGGATTTTCTGTCCGAACTCGGATACCGTGCCGGGGACTTTACAGATACGCGTTCCCCGCGGAATTTCTTATTCCCATTGGCAGGGCTTCTGGCGGGAATCCTGCTCTTTCTCCTTACCTTTCTCTATCGGAACAAAAAAGAGGCTGCCCGCATCCAGGCTCTCGCGGCCTATCTGGAAGAGGTCAATATCGGGAATGCCCCGGTGCTTTCCGCCTCCGGAGAGGATGAATTTTCCAAGCTGGAGGATGAAATCTACAAGACCGTGACCTTTCTCTACCAGACCAGGGACGATGCAGTCCAGGCAAAGAACGCCTTCGCGGAAAACCTGTCCAATATCGCCCATCAGATCAAGACCCCCATCACCGCCATCTCCCTGTCTGTCCAGATGATGCGCCAGTCGCCCCATGACAGCCAGCTGGCCCAGGTGGAAAAACAGCTCCTGCGGCTGACCCGCCTGGAAGAGGCCCTGCTTGTCCTGTCACGAATCGATGCAGGCACATTGCCTTTTCAGAAGACGGAAGTGGATGTCTTTACCCTGCTGGTCCTGGCCGCGGACAATCTGCGGGAACTGTTCGCCGGTTCCGGGACCTCCATCCATATCCCGGAACTGGGAGAGATGGCCGTCACCGCCGATCTGGACTGGACCATGGAGGCAGTCATGAATCTGATGAAAAACTGCATGGAGCATGCAAAAGGCGGAACCATCCACTGCTCCTATGCCCAGAATCCTCTGTACACGGAAATCCTGATCTGGGATGAGGGGGACGGTTTCCAGAAAGACGATATCCCATATCTTTTTAAACGATTCTACAGAGGCCGGAACGCCGGGGAGGGCGGCATCGGCATCGGGCTTGCCCTGTCAAAAGAAATCATCGAGCGCCAGAACGGAACCATACAGGCCGAAAACATGCCGGGCGGCGGCGCCCGTTTTGAAATTCGCTTCTACCGTCACTGAGCTGTAACTTTCGTTTGCTATACTGTATTTATGACCCGGTCAGCCAGGGGGCATTCCCCTGGCAATAGCACTGCAATAACGCTACTATTGCAGGAAAGGAGACAACAGAAAATGGAAATCTTAAAATGTGAAAGCGTCCGAAAGACTTACGGAGACCGCGGCAACCAGGTAGCCGCGCTGGACGGAATCGATCTGTCGGTAAGCAAGGGGGAATTCGTGGCAATCATAGGGGCCTCCGGCTCAGGCAAGTCCACCCTGCTGCATATCCTGGGCACCGTGGACAAGCCCACGAGCGGAAAGGTGACCATAGACGGCACTGACCTTGCGGGCCTAAATCCCACCCAGGCAGCGATTTTCCGCCGCAGAAAGGTAGGTCTGGTGTACCAATTCTACAACCTGATCCCCACCCTCACCGTGCGGAAGAATATCCTGATGCCCCTGGCTCTCGACAAGAAAAAGCCCAATCAGGAGTACTTTGACAAAGTGGTGGGCTCCCTGGGCCTCTCCGAGAAGCTCGATGCCCTGCCCAACCAGCTCTCGGGCGGCCAGCAGCAGAGGGTGGCCATCGCGCGCTCTCTGATCTACCGTCCGGCGCTGCTTTTAGCGGACGAGCCCACGGGAAACCTGGACCAGAAGAATTCCAGGGAGATCATCGACATGCTGAAGCTCTCTAACCGCAATCTGGAACAGACCATCATTCTGATCACCCATGACGAAAAGGTGGCTCTGGAGGCAGAGCGCATCATCACCCTGAACGATGGGCACATCGTCAGCGACGAAAAGCGGAGGTGAAATCGATGTCTCAATTGAATATGTGGAAAGATTATTCCTCCGGCTATGTCAGGAACAACCGGACGTCAGGCCTGGCCGTCACCATAGCGGCATTTATCTCTGCATTGCTTCTGTCCCTGCTGTGCGGGTCATTCTATAATATGTGGAAATATGAAATCGAGCGGCTGGAGCTGGAAGAGGGAGGGTGGCACAGCCGGATCGCCGGAGAGCTGAATCCGGAGGCAATCGATGCCATACAGAATTTTGCCAATGTGAAAGAGGTTGTGGCAAACCAGGCAGGAAACGGCGGAGGGACGGTTATTGATATTTATTTTACCGATATATCCTCCGTCCTGGAAGATATGCCCCGGATTGCCCAGGCAGTGGGAGTCTCGCCGGATGCGGTCACTTACCACCACTCGCTCCTGGCCATGTATCTGGTGCGCGACCCTTCAGACCCTGCGCCGCGGATGCTGTTTCCCCTGTTTCTGCTGATAACGGCTTTTGCCTCGTTTTCGCTGATCGTCATCATACACAATTCTTTCGCTGTGACCATGAATGCCAGAATCCACCAGTTCGGCATCTTCTCCAGCATCGGCGCTACGCCCAGGCAGATACGGGCCTGTCTTTTGCAGGAGGCGGCCGCGCTGTGCGCCCTGCCTGTGATAATCGGCAATTTGCTGGGAATCCTGCTGAGCATGGCGCTTGTGAATCTGTCAAATATTCTGCTGGGGAGCAATGTGCCGGGACGGCATGAATCGGACTTTGGCTATCATCCTCTTGTCCTGGGGCTGACCCTGTTGGTGACTGTCCTCACCATATGGATTTCCGCCTGGCTCCCGGCCAGGAAATTAAGCAGGCTGACCCCTCTGGAGGCAATCAAAAACGTGGATGAGCTGCATCTGAAGCGCAGGAAGAAATCCCCCATCCTCTCCTGTTTGTTCGGCACCCCGGGAGAACTGGCCGGAAACGCGCTGAAAGCACAGCGGAAAGCCCTGCGGACCGCGTCCCTGTCCCTTGTGTTCTCTTTCCTGGCCTTTACGATGATGCAGTGCTTTTTCTCGCTCTCCGAAATCAGCACAAGAGAGACCTATTTTGAGAGATACCTGAATGTCTGGGATATCTATGTGACAATAAAGGACGCAGCCCTGGACTCTTTTGCGGAAACAGCCGAAATACAGGAACTTCCCGGCGCGGAGAATGCCATCGTCTATCAAAGGGCCGCGGCAAAAAGGCTGGTCACCGAAGACGAAATCAGCGAGGATATGAAATCTTTCGGCGGATTTTCCCATGCCGCTGGCAACTATGTATCTCAGACAGATGCCGGCTGGCTGGTGAACGCCCCCATTGTCATCCTGGATGACGCCAGCTTTCTATCCTACTGCGGGCAGATCGGCGCCTCGCCACGGCTTGACGGGGCAGTGGTGCTCAATCAGATCCGCGATGTGACCAATCCGGACTTTCGGCATCCGGATTATATGCCCTATCTGAAAGCATCCGGCGGGGCCGAAAGCGCCGTCAGCATTTTAAGGCAATATGGTAATACAGAAATTAAGGCAGAGGTTCCCATTGTGTCCTATACAGAGGAAACGCCTGCCCTGCGGGAGGAATACGCGACCCTTGACTACTATGAACTGGTACATTTCCTTCCTGTCTCTCTGTGGGAAGAAATCAGGGGACAGATAGGAGGAACGGAAGAGGATGTCCTTATCTGTGTCCTTGCCGCCGAAAATGCATCCCTGGCCGACCTGAATGCCCTGCAGGACGAAATCAGCCGGCTCCTGAGCCCGAAATACTCCCTTGAAAGCGAGAACCGGATCCAGAAACAGGAAACCAATGACCTCCAGATGGCGGGCTTCAAGGCTATCCTGGGCGGCTTCTGCGTCCTGCTTGCCATCATCGGCATCGGCAATGTATTTTCCAATACCATGGGCTTTGTCCGTCAGCGGAAAAGAGAATTCGCCAGATATATGTCCGTGGGCCTGACGCCGGAGAGCATCCGGAAAATGTTCCTGATAGAGGCTTCGGTTCTGGCCTGCCGTCCGGTGCTGTTCACTCTCCCGCCGGCAGTCTTTGCCGTCTGGTTCATGCTGAGGGCAAGCTATGTGGACGCAGGGGAATTTCTCGCCCAGACCCCTTTCTTTCCGATTACTGTTTTCCTGCTGGCCATCTGGGGGACGGTGGCGCTGGCCTATTTTCTTGGCTGGCGGCAGGTGCGCCGAATCAATCTGGCGCAGGTCCTGCGGGATGATACGATGATGTGAGAAGGCCATGACTATTCCTGTTGTTACAGACAGGTATTATGGGGAGGAGTACAGCAGATAATGCCCCTCCCCACACTCCCTGCATTTTTCATATGTTTTCCCATTGTATTCATAAGGAGCATCAGGCTCTGTTCCCAACCACACAATGCAATCCGGTTGGAATGAACCATCAGCGTAACCAGCGGACTGATTGGTGACGCCCACATGTTCTATACGCATAACCTCATCCGGCAGCATTCGCCATAATGGGTATTCATAATCATCACCCCCCATGGACAGACCTACCGAATTATAACCGCCATCATCAATGGCTGCACACACAGCGGCATAAGGTTCGTATTCCTCAAAACGATTGGCGAAATAGCCCTCGGGGCGTTGGCCGGCCTCCCTTTTTGTCACCATAGTCCAGTGGTATATGCTCTGGTATGACAGGTCTGCAACACAAAGCAAAATCACCACAGCGGCCAATGCATATCGCGGAATCCGCGGCAACCGGTTCTGAAGCTGTATCGCAATCAGCGGACACAACAGCGCCAGATAAGAAAGCATATAGCGGCTGACAAAGGGCTCCCAGCGCAGAACGGCACAAAATACCATAAAACATATTGCAGCTATAAAAGAATAGCCCAATACAATCCTTTTTACAGAATACCGGCGGCATGCCCATATGCCCAGAAGTATGCAGAACACCAACAAGTACACAATCAAAGGATTCACTGCCATATCATGGCCATACTCCGCGGCTCCATGTACGAAAAATTCTCTTCCGTCCTCAGCTATGGAAACATCGTTTAAATCCACATGCAACAGGAACGCAATCTTGCGCACTAGACGCAGAATCAGACTGGAACTATCGGGCAGATAACGGCTGGGCAGATTGAAAGTAAAATTTTTCAAAAAATTTACAATCACATACAATGGATGCAACGTTCCAATGAGTTGGCGGCGTCCTACACCAGAATCAGAAATAGCGGAAAAAGTCTGCAGGTTACGCAATGTCTCTGGTATCAACGGCAATAAAATTGCAGGAATCACACAGGCCAGAAGCCGACAGAGGCAAACCAGGGAATCTTTCCTCAAGATACAGTGCAGCAACAGCCACAGCACAAACAGGGCCATGGCAATGCATACAGAAGGCTTAGCCAGATATCCCAGGCTGACGCAAAATCCCATGGTGCAAACCTTACGGACTGTGGGGCCATCAAAAACGATTTTCTGAGGACTCGTGAAATCCAACAGCAGATATACAAAATACAATAGCCACAAGGCGGCAAAGTGATCCGTCTGTGTCGTCAGCGCCTCTGACACGGCGATAGGCATAGCCATATACAGCAGCGATGCCAAAAGGCTAAATCCCTGAGAACCATGAAGTTTTCGGGTAATCTGGTATATCATACAGACACTTGTCAAATAGCTGGCACATTGCAGCAGATTTAATAAGATGTCAGATTGGCCAGTCAGCACATAGACATGCAGATTGACAAATTCCGCCAAGACAGGGCTGGAAATCTGACGCAGAATATGTGTGGCATAGTGCGCCACAGACCCGTTCTGTGCCCAGTGGGCAATACGCGGCAAATGATAGGTCATGGAATCCCAGTTATAGGGAACTGTAATCAGGGAAAAAACCAGTACTGTCCCCCCGAAAACTGCCAATATCCCTATTTCTGCCCGGACTAATGTGAATTCAGCCAAATGCGGCAGCAGGTTTCTGTATTTTTTACGATATATCAGTAGTCCAAGCAGCACTACGGCAGTTCCAAACCATACACAGAACAGCGGCACAGGGCGCAGCTGGCCGGGCAGGGACAGCAGCTGTGTGACAACGAACAGATATAAGGTCCAAAGAGTGCTGGCCCGTATATAAGCATAGGTACGCTCCTCTTCTCCGCACAAATTAGCATACAGCAATAAAAAGGACGATAACATATTTATACCCTCTCCATTTTCTAAGACTTGCAGGCAACAGCCATAATGCTCATACTGTGCCTACAGTAACATAATCGGGAAATTTTGTAAACAGCTTTAGCCGCAAAAAGCAGTCCGAAAACTTTCCATCGCAGCTATTGATAAGCATCTGGTCAGCACGCACCATATTGGCCGGTCAATGAATGACAATCAATGCACAGGCGCAATCTCGGCAAAGGCACTTAAACCTTGCAAAACCCTGTGGAGTCTGCTACAATTGAGAAACTTAAGGAGGAAAAAGACATGGAAAGAACATACATTTCGGATGCCATCTCCGCCGCAGGGCACAGGGTTCTGGTGCAGGGCTTCGTGGACAATCTGCGGGACAGCAAATACATGGCGTTCATCGTTTTAAAGGACATCACGGGAAAGATACAGATTACCATAGAAAAGGAGGCCCGTCCCGAACTATGTGATGCCGTTTCCCGGTTGACAGAGGACTCCGTCATCTCTGTCATCGGAAACGTGGCGTCCAATGATTACGTCAAGCTAGGCGGCGTAGAAGTGATTCCGGAAAGCATCCGGATCGAATCTGTGGCGGAAGCCCTTCCCATCGCCCGGAAAGCCATCCCGGCCACGAAGAAGAAAAAGGCGGTAGAGCGCTCCAGCATCGACCAGAGAATCGATTATCGCTGGATCGATCTAAGGACCGATGAGAACCAGCTGATGTTCCAGATCCAGACCGCCATGGTGAACTCCATGCGCCAGTTTCTGCTGAACCAGAATTTCCTGGAAATCCATACGCCCAAGCTGATCGGCGCTGCCAGCGAAAGCGGGGCCGATGTGTTCGAGGTCAAATATTTCGACCGGAACGCCTACCTGGCCCAGAGCCCCCAGTTCTATAAGCAGATGGCCATGGCCAGCGGCTTTGAACGCATTTTTGAGGTAGGCCCTGTATTCCGTGCGGAGAAATCCAATACCAACCGCCACACCACCGAATTCACGGGCTTCGACCTGGAATTCAGCTACATCGATTCCTACCAGGACGTCATGGACATGGAGGCGAAGCTGTTGACCCACATGCTGGGGGAGATCAGCCAAAGGTTCGGCAGCCGGATCAAGGAGACCTTCGGCACCGATGTCATCGTCCCCACCCTTCCCTTCCCCATCATCGACCTGGCCGATCTATACGAAGAACTGGAGAAAAAATACGGCTATACCGTAGACGAATCCGAGAAAGGCGACCTGACTACATGGGCGGAGCAACTCAGCTACAGATGGGTCCGGCAGACCTATGGGCACGAATTCCTCTTTGTGACAGGCTTTGATGCGGAAAAGAGGGCATTCTATCACATGCGCGACGAGAATGGCGTCCCCATGGGCTACGACCTGATCTGGCGGGGCGTGGAGATCACCACCGGAGCCCAGAGAGAGCACCGTTACGATGTCCTGAAAAAGCAGGCCGCGGAAAAAGGGCTTGAGGAGGATGTGAGATTTTATCTGGAATTCTTCAAATACGGCTGCCCGCCCCACGGCGGGTTCGGCATCGGCATAGACCGGCTGACCATGCTTCTGCTGAACCTGGGCATCAAAGATGCCATGTTCCTCTTCCGGGGGCCCAACCGTCTGAATCCTTAACAAAGCCTCTTATTTTTTCTGCCTGCCCTCTCCGGCAGCTGAAAATCTCCTGCGGAAGCGGCGTCACCGTCAGGTCTCTCCATTCCCTCCGGCGGACTGAACTCCTCTCCGAATGCGGCGTCACCGTCAGGTCTTTCCATTCCCTCCGGCGGACTAGCCTCCCCGCCGATTGCAGCCTCTGCGCCTGCATTTTCGGTGTCGCCCGGCTTTCCACCGCCTCTGCCAAAATGGCCTTCGCCGCCCTGACCCGGGAAACCGCCTCCGCCTCTGTCAAATGCCCCCATGACCTCAATATCGATAGACGACGCGTCAACCAGGTTAGAGGCATCCGCCTGCTGTCCAGCGTCTGTAGAGGGTATCCTGCCGTCCAGCTGTCCCCGGATGCTCTCCGCCCTCAATATCACAGTCTCGTACAGCATTTCCGCCGCTGCCCCATATTCTTCACCGGAATAGAATGCCGCAGGGTCGGTTTCCACCAATGTATCAATCTGGCTCCGAATACGCTGATAAACCTGCGAAAATCTCCCGCCGGAGACATATTCTTCCGTCAGCTTCCGCAGATATTCATGATATTCCTCAAGATACCCCTCGTCCTCCAGCAAGGCATCAAAAAACGCCGTTCCCTGAAAAGGAGTGTCAATGGCATCATTGATCGTCCCGGACGCGTCCCTGCTCCCTCCCATGCCGCCAAAGGACAGATTATAATCCCACGGGATAATATTCAGCTTCCCGTTATACTCATACAGATAGTAATTATGGGCCATGTTGCCGGACAGGCTGTCCAGATTTACTGAAAAGGCATGCACCGCCATATATTTCAGTACATTTCATCCCCCTCATGCTCCATAGCGGCTACATCAGCGCTGGCGGCAATGGAAGTGATCGGCGTCTTCAGCTCATGTCCTGCATCTGTGATGAACCGCTTCTGCCGCTCGATATTTTCCGCAAAAGGACGGATTGCATACCGGGAAAAGAACACAATCAGCCCGAAGACCACAATCAGGCTGCCGATGCCTGTGCCCAGGGACACAAAGAGCAAAGTGCGCATGGCCTGCAGGGAATCCGCCACATTCAGGAACAACACCGTAATCCCCGTCTCATCCTCCCGGATCAGATACCGGTAGTCCCCGTAATAGCCCCTTTCCTTTTAACAGGACTGTCTCCGTATATTCCCCGGCCAGCTCCTCATCGATGGAGGAAATATGGTCCCTCGATATGAATATGATATGCCCCGCCGGGTCACAATGGGCAGCAAAAAAACGCGTGGTGAACTCCGCCTCCGGCCCTCCCCCCGGCATATCCGCCATGGGGGGCAGCGCAGCCCCCGGCCTGCGGAAAGCCCTCTGCTCCCGCCGCAAAAGCTCTTCCGCCATCTCATCCCGCATGGAAGTAGTCCGGTAATAATTCACAAGATTGATTCCCACAAGCCAGACCACCATGACCGTCCCGAAAGCCGCCATGGCCGCCAGAATAAAACGCCGCTGCATCTTCTTTAACATTTGAACCTCCACGCCGCCCGCTATGTGCTGTACAGCCGGGAAAAATTCCCTCTTTCGGCATTCTTCCGTGTGTAATCCAGGACTTCTCTATACACTTTCCTCCAGTGAGTAGCCGGCGCCGCGGACTGTCCTGATTTCCACGCTGCAGGCAATTTCCCGCAGCTTCCTGCGGACAAATCCGATGTAAGTCCAGACCACATCGATTCCCGCCTCGGAATCCTGTCCCCATATCCTGTCCATCAGATGATTCGTGGAGAATACGTAATGGGGATGCCGGAAAAACAGTTCCGCCAGCTGAAACTCCTTATTGTTCAGCCGTACCGAAAGGCTGCCGCAGCCCAGCGTGTACCGATTGCAATCCAGCTCCACATCCCCGAAAGAGAGGATCGTCTCCGAGTATCCCCCGTTCCTGCGGGAAAGGGCTTTCACCCTGGCGATGAATTCCCTGCTGGCGAAAGGCTTGGGCAGGTAATCATCCGCCCCTGCTTCCAGCCCCGCCACCCGGTCCTCGATTTCCGCCTTAGCCGTCAGCATCAGCACCGGAACCGCGGCGCCGCTCTTCCGGATGCGGGCCAGCGCTTCGGCGCCGTCATGGACCATGTCCACAGTAAATTTATTCTTTTCCAACAGGAATTTCAGGGCCTTTGCAAGTTCGACCTCATCCTCCGCAATCAAAACGCGCATCAGAAATACCTCTCATCCCCTGCCAATCATCTTTTTCCCGTCAGTATAGCATATCCCGGGACAAAAAGAAAGCAAATCAGACTTTCTTGATATAACGCTGATGAATCAGTCTTGAATTGCGCTATAGAAGTTGTTATAATACATTAAGAAACAAGAAAGAAACGGAACTGCCAAAAAGGAAGGTCACTCATGAAAATTCGTAGCCTCAAACCAGAACACCACGCGACACATTTTCTAATCGGAAGCTTCACTGTGCTTCTGCTGGTCAGTATCGGGGCCTTTGTCTGCCTGGGCCGCTTTATGAGCAAAGAAAGCGAGGAATCCATCCACACAGTGGGGAATCTGTATATGGCCGGCATCAACAACCATATTACCGCGCATTTCCGCACGCTGATCGACCTGAAGCTGGAACAGGCCGAGGGCATAGTGGATACCATCCCGGCGGATATATCCGGCACAGACGAATTGTATGAGGAACTGGTTCACAGGGCTGATGTGAGAAACTTTAATTATGTGGCTCTTTATTCCACGGACGGGACAATCGAGATGCTGGACGGAAGCTTTCTCCGCCTTGCCGATCCGGAGTCTTTCCGGGAATCCCTGGCTCATCATGAGAAAAAGGTGGCCGTGGGCTATGACTCTCTGGGCAACGAAGTAGTCATGTTCGGTCTCAATGCGGAGTATCCCATGAGCAACGGAGAAAAAAGCCTGGCCCTGGTCGTCGCGGTGCCCATAGATTACATCAGCGCCATGCTGGGAACGGATGAGGAGAACGCGTTGATATTCTCCAGCATCATTCGAAAAGACGGCAGCTTTATCATAAGCGACATGGGCTCGGAATACGAGGACTATTTCGAAAGCCTGTACGCGCGTTTTCCGGATGGCGACCCCGAAAAGATAGGCTCCTATATCCAGGAGCTTTCCGAGGCAATGGAAAAAAAGGAAAACTATGCCACGGTACTGGATTTCGACGAGAGCAACCAGCAGATATACTGTACCATGCTCCCCTATTCGGAGTGGCATCTGATTACGATTCTGCCTTTCGGGCCTTTAAATGAAACCGTGGAAGACCTGGACCGGAACCGGACTCTCGCCACGCTGTTGGTCTGCTCTGTCATTTTCGTGGTGTTGCTGATCATTTTCTTTATTTACTACAGGACGACCTGCAGACAGCTGAAAGAGCTGGAAGAGGCGCGGCAGGAAGCTCTGGCCGCCACCAAGGCAAAGAGCTCGTTCCTCTCCAATATGAGCCACGATATCCGTACGCCTATGAATGCAATCGTGGGCATGACGGCCATCGCCACAGCCCATGTCGACGACAAGGAGCAGGTGATGAACTGCCTGAAGAAAATCACCCTGTCCGGCAAGCATCTGCTGGGATTGATCAATGATGTGCTGGACATGTCCAAAATCGAAAGCGGCAAGATGACCCTGACGGCGGAGCTCGTCTCCCTGCAGGAGGTCATCGAGGGAGTCGTAGGCATCGTGCAGACGCAGATAAAGGGAAAGAGCCAGCATTTCAATGTGCACATAGACAAGATTACGGCGGAAGATGTCTACTGCGACAGCGTGCGCCTGAATCAGGTCCTGCTCAATCTCCTGTCCAATGCCATCAAATACACACAGGAGGGCGGGACCATACAGCTGTCCCTGTATCAGGAAGATACGCCTCCCCAGAAAGGCGCCGATTATGTCCGGACCCATATCACCGTTACGGATAACGGTATGGGAATGTCCGAGGAATTCCAGAGCCATGTCTTCGACTCCTATTCCAGAGTGGACACTCTGCGGGTACACAAAACGGAGGGCGCCGGGCTCGGAATGGCGATCACGAAGCACATCATAGATGCTATGGACGGCACCATCACCGTTAAAAGCCAGCTGGGCAAGGGAACGGAATTCCATGTCATCCTGGACCTTGAAAGGGCGACTGCTTCGGAAATCGATATGGTTCTTCCTCCATGGAAAATGCTGGTGGTGGATGACGATGAGACCCTGTGCCGGACGGCAGTGGACGCCCTGGAGTCCATCGGCATCCAGGCCGACTGGACGCTGAGCGGGGAGAAAGCGCTGACCATGGTTGCAAAGCACCATCAGTCGCGGGACGACTATCAGATTGTCATGCTGGACTGGAAGCTCCCTGGTATGGACGGGCTTTACGTAGCCAAGCAGATTCGCCGGATCGTAGGCGAGGAGATGCCGATTATCCTGATTTCCGCCTATGACTGGAGCGACTTTGAGGCAGATGCCAAGGAGGCCGGAATCAATGGCTTTATCGCAAAGCCGCTGTTCAAGTCCACTTTATTCTATGGATTGAAAAAATATATGGACATCGAAGAGAACCCGGACATGCCCGACGACTACGCGGACTTCTCCGGAAAGCATGTACTGGTGGCCGAGGACAATGACCTGAACTGGGAAATCCTCCAGGCGCTGCTGTCAGATATCGGCATGGAGGTGGAATGGGCGGAGAATGGGAAAATCTGTCTGGAGAAATTCCAGGCATCCGCTCCGGGCTATTACGACGTCATCCTGATGGATGTCCGAATGCCCGTGATGAATGGCTACGAAGCCACCAAAGGCATCCGCGCTTCCAGCCATCCGGACGCCGGGACTATCCCCATCATCGCCATGACTGCGGATGCCTTCTCGGAGGACATCAAGCAATGTCTGGACTGCGGCATGAATGCGCATACCGCGAAACCGATTAATTTTGAAGAAGTGATCTCTCTGCTGAAGAAACATATTCTATAAAGCCACCCTACTGTATCTTTGCCAGCGCTTCCTTAGACAGTATCTTCCGGATATTCAGCGCGAACAAAGTGGTGGCTGTGGCAGCCGAGATGGCATCCGAAACCGGCTCCGCGTAATAGACGCCCATCACGCCCAGGAAGCGCGGCAGGATGATGGCCAGCGGAATCAGCAGGATAATCTTCCGCAGCACGGCGATAAAGAGCGAAATCTTCGCCTGCCCCAGCGCCAGAAAGGTGGGCTGTATACCGTTCTGCAGGCCGAAGACAAGCATGCCTGCCATAAATACCGGCATGACCTCCCCCGTCAGCGCCACCAGTTCGGCCTCATTGGTGAAGAATCCCGCGTAGAACCGTGGGAATATCATGCTGGTAGCCGTGGTCAGGAGCCGGAACCCGAAGCACATCCCTATCATCCAGCGGTACAGCTTCCTGACCCTGTCGAAATTCTGTGCTCCGTAATTGTAGCTGACGATGGGCGTCATACCCTGGGTAAATCCGTTGATGGGCGCGGAAAACAACTGCATGATGCTCTGCATGATGGTCAGGGATCCCACGTGCAGATCGCCGCCATAGGCCTGCAGGCCATGGTTCAGCACGATACTGATGAAACTTTCCGTGGCATTCATGATAAAGGGCGAAATCCCCAGCGAAAATACGCTGCCCAGCACTTTTCCCTCCAGCCGCATACAGCTTCTGCGGATTTTCAGGGAGGACTTTTTTCCCATCAGAAAAGACACCACCCAGGCGGCGCTGAGTCCCTGGGAAATCACAGTGGCCACTGCCGCGCCCCTCACCCCCATACGCAGCCCGAAGATGAATATCGGATCCAAAATGATATTCGCCACCGCTCCAATCAGCACGGAGAGCATGGCCGTCCGCGGCTGGCTCTGGCAGATGATGAAAGCGTTCAGCCCCAGGGCCATCTCCACGAAGAGCGTCCCCGCCAGATAGATGGACAGGTAATCCGTGGCATAGCCGATGGTGGCACCGCTGGCGCCGAACATGAAGAGCAGCGGCCTCTGGAACAGGTAGAAGAATGCCATCAGCACAACCGTGCACAGCAGCAGGAAGCTGACGCTGTTTCCCAGAATCTTCTCCGCCCGCTCCCTGTCCCCTTTCCCCAGCCAGATAGCTGCTAACGGCGCCGCCCCATTGCTGATAAAAGCGGAAAAGGCCGAGATGAACACGGTGATGCAGAAAGTGACACCCACCCCTGTCAGCGCGTTGGCTCCTACGCCCTCCATGTGGCCGATGTAGATCCGGTCAATGATGCTGTATAAAATGTTGATGATCTGAGCCAGAATGGCAGGCAGGGTCATGCTTGCCATCAGCCTGCCGATGGACTCCGTCGCCATCCTCTCTTCTCTTGTCTTAGCGGTTTCTGCCATATTCTTCTGTGGACTCCTCTCTGCATTTCCGGTCATTTTCCCATGCCTTGCAATCCTGCGCATAAAAATGGGACGGAAAAATCCGCCCCAATCGTTCCTTACCCTATTGAGGTATCTCTGTTGTCAGATTGACAGCACTAACCTAGTTATAGTATACTCAGACAGCATTGTCAAGAGCGATTTCAGCTTTCTGCTCTTTGGCCCGGCCGTCAGTCTTCTTCAGATAATAGAACCCATACGCCGGTACCCTGACCTCCTCCGGCCGTACTTCCCCGCCTGTCACAAGGTCCACATACACGCCGTCCGCCTCATGGATCCATGCGGTCTTCTCATATCCGCTGAAGTTGAACAGGCCGATCAGCTTCTCCCCCTCATAGTATCTGCCCATGCACAAAACCGCTTTCTCCCAGGTCTCAATAGTCCAGGTGTCCGCTCCCGATACGAATACTTTCTCCCGTTTCCGGATCTCCTCTAAAGCTTTCAGCCTTCCGAACAGCTTTCCCTCCACTGTATCGGAATCCTCCCTGTTCTTTGCCAGCTCCCAGTTCATGGCGCCCCGGTGGATATACCTGGAATCCGCCGCCTTGTCCGGGTCATCCTTGTAGGTATAATCGTTGACCTGGCCTATTTCGTCCCCGCCGTAGAGCACCGGGATGCCGGACTGCATGAACATGTAGGCATGCAGCATCACATCCTCATCGATGGCCCTCGCCATGGCGTCCTTATCCTGCTCGAATCCTGCTTTCTCGATTCCGCACATGGACGCGGTAGTCCCGCAGAACCTGGCGTCCCCCGTGACGGGATCCGCATTGTACAGCTCTCCTCTGCTGTTGCTTCCTCCCGCATAACCCTGGAAATAATCATTCAGGTATTTCTTGTGGGAGCGCTCCTCAAGGCCCTCCCCTTTCAATGTGCCGTAATCCAGCCCCCATCCGATATCGTCATGGCAGCGCAGATAGTTCAGGAATACATACTCTTTCGGCAGGGAATTCACGATATCCAGCTGCCGCTTCAAAAGCCGCACGTCCCTGGTAGCCACCGTGTGCCAGGTGGTGGCCATGGTGGTCACATTGTAGAGCATATGGCATTCCGGCTTCTCCACCGTGCCGAAATAAGGCACCACTTTCTCCGGCTCCATCACCACTTCCCCCAGCAGCAGGATGCCCGGGCAGACGATTTCGCCAATCATGCGCATCATGCGCACAATCGTGTGCACCTGGGGCAGATTCCGGCAGCTGGTATTCAGCTCTTTCCAGATATAGGGCACCGCGTCGATGCGGATGATATCTATCCCCTGGTTTGCCAGATACAGGAAATTGTACATCATCTCGTTGAACACTCTGGGGTTGCGGTAGTTCAGATCCCACTGGTAGGGATAAAAGGTGGTCATCACATAGTGGCCGCAGTCTGGCAGCCATGTGAAGTTCCCCGGAGCCGTGGTGGGGAATACCTGAGGCACTGTCCTCTCGTACAGGGAAGGAATCTCATCATTGCAGAAGAAGAAATAGCGGCTCATATATTCCCCGTCCCCCTGGCGGGCCTTTTTCGCCCACTCATGATCCTCAGAGGTGTGATTCATGACGAAATCCATGCACACATTGATTCCCTTTTTGTGGCAGGCCGCCGTGAGATTGTCCAGATCCTCCATGGATCCCAGATTCTCCTGCACTTTCCTGAAATCCGACACCGCGTATCCGCCGTCGGATTTGCCTTTCGTGGTATCCAGGAAAGGCATCAGGTGAATGTAATTCACATTGCACTGTTCAATATAGTCCAGCCTGGAGGCCACGCCTTTCATGTTCCCCGCGAAATTGTCAATATAGAACATCATGCCCAGCATGTCGTTGCTCTTGTACCAGTCGGGACGGCTCTCCCTGTCGGAATCCATGGATTTCAGCTTCCTGCCGCGCTCCTGGCAGAATCGCTCCATATTGCCGCACAGCTCGGCGAACATATCCCCGTTATTGTACAGTTCCATGTAAAGCCATCTCAGCTCGTCATGATGTCTTGCAAACCGCCTTTTATAAGCACTTGTTTCTCTCATAGCTTCACCTCTTGCATTTTTATCGAAATCAGCTGCTGCAAAAGGGCCGTTGCATTCCTGTGTCTTTCCATCATGCAACAGCCCTCCGAGCTTTTATTTTACCGCGCCGGAAGTCACGCCTTCCACTATGTAGCGCTGCAGGAACATATACAGGATCAGAATCGGCAGCATTGCCAGCAGCAGGGCCGCCATCACCAGGCCGATATCCGTGGAGTAGGTTCCGTAGAATATCTGGGTGGCAATCGGAATGGTATACAGTTCCTTTCTTCCCAGTACCAGGCCGGGCAGCAGATAGTCATTCCAGAATGCCATGGCGTCAATGATGGCCACTGTGGCAATCGTGGGCTTTAACAGCGGGAACACAATCTGCCAGTAGGTCTGCCAGCGGGTGCAGCCGTCGATGGTGGCCGCCTCCTCCAGCGCTATGGGCACATTGGTGTGAATCGCCCCGTGGAACATGAATGTCGCCATGGAGAGGGAAAATCCCACATGCATGAATATCAAGGTCGCTCTGTGGTTCAGGATTCCGAATACCCCCCCATAGAGGGATACCAACGGAATCATCAGCATCTGGAACGGGATGACCATGGAAGCGATCATCATACCGAACAGCGCGCCGCAGGCTTTCCACTTATTGCGCACAATCACATAGGCCGTCATGGAAGCCAGCAAAATCGTGAAAATGGTGGAGGTCACCGTAATGACCATAGAGTTCCCAAAGGATCTCCAGAAATTCATCTTCTCCATGGCCTCCGGGAAGTTCTTCAGCGTAAAGCCATGGGAGCCTGCCAATGCCAGATGTAGCCTCTGTTGTTCAGTACCCGGGACACTGTTCCCACCGTAAGGCCTGCCTCCTTTGCAACATCCTTTAATGTCGCCATTTTGTCACTTCCCTTCCCATTCGTTTCTCTATCGGTCCATCAGTATGATAATCGGTTGTTATCTGTTTACCAGTATACCATACTTCCCTGTATTCGTAAATCAACATTTTATACGTTCTTCTCACAGGTTTTATGTCACCTTTGCCCATGACAAAAGCACTTCCCTTTATCGGCATAAAGAAAAGTGCTTTATCATAAAAAAATGAACGGAATAGTCAGATTTTTTCATAATAGCAGGCATCTACCGCCATGATGACCGCTCCGCCTACCTCAATAGTCTGTCGGATGCCTCCAACCCATACCGGCGCGTGCTGCATCCCCTGCGCCATGGCGTTATAAGGCACATCCACGTCCACCGAGATTCTCTCTCCGCATACAGCCTTTATGACTTTCACCACTTCCTGCAGCTTTTCGTCCTCTGTACAGATCATGAGCGTGGAATTTCCTTTCTTCAGGAAACCTCCGGTCGAAGAAATTACAGTGGCCTGATATCCCTTGCTGTTCAAGGCGTCTGTCACGCGCTCCACATTGTCTCTCTCCACGATAGCATAAATCAGTTTCATATTCTTCCCTCCTCACACATGAATTTGTCACTGAAGCTGTCCCGCAGCGCCGGACTATATCTCATATTTCCATTTTAACACTTCCGGCCGAAAAAAGAAATCAGAATTTTTGACAGACAGATACTCCTTCCTCCTGTTTCATCGCCATAAATATACCATATATTCCTAAACTTTCCGCACATCCCCTGACATTTCCGTAAATTTGCCAGCATCCGCCCGTTACTGCCGGAGTTTTATGGTATCCACAATCGACAGTTTCCGGAGATTTCTGATCGGCCGCATGATGGCCAGCGCCGCAGACCCGAAACATAATATGACAATCAGCAGCAATGACCCGGCCGGAAGCTGCCAGGCTGTCCCCCATTTATCGGCGATCAGGAACCGGAACATCATCTTATTCAGCGGCAGGCCCAGGACGCATCCGGCGATACATCCCAATATCGCATAGGTGGCCGCTTCCGCGGCAATCATTTTGCAGAGCTGCCCGGCCCCCATGCCGATAGAGCGCATCACGCCGTACTGCCTTGTCCTGGCCGCCACGCTGGCATTCATGCTGTTGAAGATATTGAATACGGTAATCAGTGCAATGATAATCAAGAATCCGTAAATGAACACGGCGCCCGTATAATAGGAGCTCTGAGCTTCCGAATTCGACAGCCTCTTATCGGACAGGAAGCTCTCCGGCGGAAGCAGGTTCCGTATCGCCGATACCGCCGCGTCGCCGCCGCTGCCTGCAAGCTGTATATCGACGGCCCTGTACCCCGCCGTTCCGATGCTCTCAGTAAACAGCCGTTCCGAGCCTATCATATAGCCCAGGCTCCCGGCCTCGCCGGAGACGTTGGCGGAAGAGAGGATTCCCGCGATTCTCACCTGCTTCTCCCCCACAGGCGCATGAAGCGTCACAACATCCCCCACTTTCCAGTCCATGCCGTCCCGATAGGAGACCAGGACGTCCCCGGCCCCGGCCGAAACAGCCTCAATCTCCCCCTCGTTCAATGCCTCCCGGGCCCATTTGAACTGATTTTCTTCATAGCTGACCAGAGTAACCGTGCCGCTCCCGGCATCCGAGGAGACGGATAATCCGCCGTATTCCATTCTTCCAAAGGCACGGTCTACGCCCTCAATCGCTTTGATTTCCTCTATCAGGGAAGCCTCCAGCCCTGCAGGGGCCGTGACGGATACGTCTCCCGCAGACGGGGACAGCGCGGGCATCCCCTGATCCAGGAAGACCACCATCACCTGGAAAGCCAGGAACAGCATGATGCTGATGGCAAAGGAGCAGGTCATCAGGAACAGGTTCTTTTTTCCCGACAGGGCGTGGAACACGCCCATGCCTGTCTCAACACGGAACAGCTTCGTATCTGTGGCGCGCTTATTCTGCACAAGCTGCGAGCTGCCGCTGACCGCCGTCACAGGCGAGACCCTGGAAGCCTTTTTGGCGGGGGAAAGGGCCGCAAGGAGGACAATCAGGAAGCCCGACGCAACTCCCGCAAGAATGCTGGCGATGCTGAACTCAAACAGCGGAACCTCTGAAAACCTCTCTCCGCTGATGGATTTCAGCAGCAGGCAGGCCGCCCATGTCACAATCTGTCCGGCAAGCAGGCCCAGCGGAACGCCCCTGGCGCTCTGCCCCAGCCCCTGGAGGACCACAAAATGCCTTACCTGCTGCCGCGAGGCCCCAAGGCAGCGCAGCAGCCCGTAATCTTTCGTCCGCTCCAGCACATTGGTATGAAAACTTGCGGAGATCATGACCGTTCCCGCAACCAGGACGAGGAAGGCAAGAATCCCGGCGATCAGGTAGAGGGCCTGCATGATATTGCTCTCGCTTTGCCCCATCAGGCCCAGTAAAGCAGTATTCTCTGAAATCTGGCTGTCCGACAGGCCATACTGCTCCCTGATCTCCTTTATGGCTTCCCGGACGCGGGCCTCGTCCTTGAACTGGATGCGGTAGGTGGTGCCCTCTGACGCATTTTCATCCGCAATGGCAAGGAAGCCCTCTTCGCTCAACGCCATTCCGCAGATATCCGCTTTCAGCATGGAACCCATGTCCGCAAGGACGCCGGTGATCCGGTACTGCTTTTGCGCGCCGCCCGGAACCGTCACCGTCACTTCATCGCCAATGGACAGCCCCAGCTGCCTCATGGCGTTTTCATTCAGCAGCGCCTCGTCCGGCAGTGCCGGATATGTGCCGTCAATCATGTCCATTTCGGTCAGCGCGTCCATGGTCTCTTCATTTGCCCCCACGAAACTGACGGCCTTACCCTCCAGCGTCCCCGCGCTGCCCTGGTAGACCCATCCCGACAAGGCCACGTCGATCCTTGCCGACACCAGCTCTGCCGTCTCTTCCCCCACGGCATGGAGGGCGGCGTGGTATTCACCGTTTGTCTTGATAAAATAGTTCTTCTGGGAGCGCACCGCCATGTCCGCCATGCTGAAGATCGCCATCACAAGGCACACGGAGAGCGTGATGCACAGTACGGAGATCCGGTTGTTTTTGCGGTGGATTCTTTCATACCGGGGTATCAGTCCAAGATAGCTTTTCATCTCGCCACCCCCAAATCCTTTAATCTGCCGTCCGTCATGCGCAGCACCCTGTCCGACGCGTCCGCGTGGTTCTCATTGTGGGTGATCATCAGTATTGTCTGCCTGTATTTTGCCGACATGGATTTCAGCAGAGCGATGACCTCCTGGCTGTTCCTGGAATCCAGGTTTCCGGTAGGCTCATCCGCCATGATAATCGCGGGCCGGGCGGCCAGCGCCCTCCCGATTGCCACCCTCTGCTGCTGGCCGCCGGAAAGCTCACTTGGGAGGTGCTTTCTGCGCTCCTTTAAGCCCAGGATCCCCAGAAGCTCCTCCACGTACCTCTGGTCCGGCTTCTGGTAATCCAGCAGCAGAGGGAATGTGATGTTCTGCTCTACATTCAATTCCGGAATCAGGTTAAAGGACTGGAAGATAAACCCGATATTCTGGCGGCGGAATACTGTAAGCTTCTTTTCGGGCATGGAAAAAATGTCCTTTCCGTCAATCAGCACTTTCCCGGAGGTGGGATTGTCCAGGGCTCCCACCACATTTAGAAGCGTGCTCTTCCCGGAGCCTGATTCGCCTACTATCGCGATGAATTCCCCTTTGCTCACGGTAAACGAGACCTTGTCCAGAGCCCGGACTTCCGCTTCTCCCTTTCCGTAAATTTTACACAGATTCTGTACTTCAAGAATGTTCATACCTGCTCCTATCCGCCCGCTCCGGCGGGCATTTTATTCATGCGGGAAGAGCCGCTTCTCTCGCGGCGCTTCCATGTGAGACCCGGAATTTCCCAGACGGCGCGTTTTGGCATCTTGGAGATTCTTCTTACACTATATCCCATGTGTCTTACTTTCACATGAATTTCATCTTACTATGTTGTAAGATTTACTCTTTTGCAGGATGGAAAAAGCTCAGTACAAATCTGCTGCCCAGGCCGACCCTGCTGGTTACGGATATCGTCCCCTGGTGGGCCTCCGCAATCGACTTTGCCAGCGGCAGCCCCAGGCCGATTCCGTGGGTATCCTGGGAATAGCGGCTCCGGTAAAACCGCTTGAAGATATTATGGATATCCTCCGGGTGGATTCCTTTCCCATTGTCCTCCACCACAATATTTGTAAGCAGAGGTGTCCGCTCCCAGCTGACCACCACTTTCCCGCCCCGCCGGGTATGTTCCAGCGCATTCTTCACCAGATTTCCCAGGGCCTCCGACATCCAGAGGGCATCGCAATAAAAATAAGCATCGCTGTCCCCGGACAGCAGGATTTCTTTTGATTCCCGGGCGGCCAGGGTCTCGAAGCGCTCCGTCACATCCCGCAGGAGCATTTCGATATTTTCATCCGCCTTTTCCATTCTGACCGTGCCCGCGTCCAATCTGGCTATTTTCAGCAGCGTGTAGACCACATCCTCCACCCGGCGTATCTCCCGCATGGATTTCCGGCTAAACTCCTGAATCGTCTTCCTGTCCGCGCCCTCCTGGGCCATGATCTCATCATACATCTTAAGCGCGGCCAGGGGCGTCTTAAGCTGGTGGGACACATCCGAGATCATATCCTGCAAAAAGACGCGCGTCTGCTTCTCATGCTCCGCCTGGGCGGAAAGGATGGTGGCAAGCTCATTGACCCTGTGGAACAGGCTGTACCAGTCCCCGGTCTCCTCACTGTCGATGCGCTGGTCCGTATCTCCCTCCAGGAACCGGGTAATCACCATATCCGCCTCTGCGATCACCTTTCCCTGTCTCCGGATATAAATACAGACTGTCAGGAAAACAGACGAAAAAACGATAGAAAGCATACCGCCAAGCATAACGGCGGTACGCTTCCGATAAGAGCGGACAGCGGGAATCAGTCCGGAATCAGTGTCTTCATGGTAACCTGCCCCCTGCAGGGCCTGCTTTCCGGCCTCCAGGTCAGAGTCCGTTTTGTCTTTCGTAAACGCGGATGCCACATTTATGTCCGGGTGGTTCACCAGATATCCCGCTGTTTCATAATCATGCTCCACCATTGCTCTCTGGAACTCTTTCGCCATGTGTGATAAGAGGATGGCTGAACCCGCAGCCCCGGCCAGGCAGATGGCAAGAAGCCAGCACAGCATTTTCCTTGTCTCTTTTCCCATTCTTTTCATACTGTCTGTTATCCCTCCTGAAGAATGTGTTATACAATTGGAATCTCCAGACCACCTGTCATGGGGCTTTAGCTGCCTTTCAGCTCAGATGCCCGATTCCGTCTCGCGCTCCTCCCCTGCCCATTTATATCCGAACCCGATTTCTGTCAGGAGCTTCGCGGGGGCATTGGGATCGTCTTCGATTTTCCTCCGCAGCCTGCGGATATAGACAGAAAGGGTATTGTCATCCACATAGCTGCCGTTCCCATCCCAAAGGCGGTCTAAGATCAGCTCCCGCGGCAGGATTCGATCCGGATTCTGCAGAAACAGGCAGAGCAGCTTGTATTCCACCAATGTCAGAGGCACTTCTGCCTCCCCTTTCCAGCAGATACGCTCCGACATATCTATCCTGATTCCATTGGATGCCAAAATCATGTCGCTTTTCGAAAACTGCGTGGAGCGGCGCAGCAATGCGTTGATTCTCGAAAGGACCTCCCCCAGTCGAAAGGGCTTTGTAATATAGTCGTCCCCGCCCATGTCCAGTCCCTTTACGATGCTGATTTCCTCATCCGAAGCGGTCAGGAAAATCATCGGGACGGCGGAAGTCCTCCGCACTTCCCTACAGATATCAAAGCCCGTCCCGTCCGGCAGCGTCACATCCAGCAGCAAAAGGTCATACCGGCCTGCCTGGAAGAATCGATACGCCTCCTCTACGGTACGGGCATTGTCCACCAGGAAGTCATTCTTCTCCAAAGTATATTTCAGGCCCTCTATCAGGCTTAAATCATCCTCTACATATAATATCTTTTTGTCTTTCATTTCTAACCATCCCCCGGATGCCCCGCAATTTCTATGCGGCAGCCTTTACAGACTCTTTTTCGGTTGCGAAGTTGCAGTGCCAGAGCAGAAGCTTATGCCGCTGCCATAAATAAATAATTTATTATAACCTACCCTAAGCAGCAAAACAACACCGTTTCTGCGAAATGCTTATCTGATGCAGCGAAAGGGTTTTCGTCTTTCTTCATTTAAGTATAAAAATCTGATTTTTAAGAAAATTTTTTACGCAGTGAGATTTCTGTGACATTTTTATGTTATCTTATGAGGAGAAAGGAAGTGAAGCTATGCGGCTCTTAGTAGTTGAGGACGATCGTCTTTTGAACAATACACTTTGCTACAATCTTTCCGCAGTCGGTTATACTGTGGATGCCGCTATGACAAAGACAGCGGCAGTATCTTTCTGCGAGACACAGGACTATGATTTGATTGTTTTGGATGTCAGCCTGCCTGACGGAAACGGGTTTGATTTATGTGAGATGATCAAGGAGCGCCGTCCTGATACTGCGGTAATCTTTCTGACAGCAAACGACATGGAGCGCGATATGCTGAAAGGATTTGAGTTGGGTGCAGATGATTATGTAACAAAGCCGTTCCCTATCAGTGTATTCCGCAAAAAGGTTTCGGCGCTGATGGGCCGCGTCCGGAAGCAGACAGGCGGCGACTGCTATACGGACGGTACGCTGTCCATCAATTTTTCAGAACTGACCGCCACTCTCGCAGGAGATTCAATTATTTTCACGCCAATGGAATATCGCTTGCTTAAGGTGTTGGTGAGAAATCCGCAGATTGTTTTGACAAGACAGGTGCTTCTTGAAAGACTGTGGGATGCAGACGAAAACTTTGTGGATGAGCACGCTTTGACCGTTGCAATCAGCCGTATCCGGGGAAAGATTGAGATAAACGACCTGCAATATATCAAAACTGTCTATGGCATGGGCTATATGTGGATTGGAGGGCTGAAAAAGTGAATGCCAGCAGACTTTCCATCAACCGTGCCTGTGCGCTTTGCGCTACTTTTTTAGGCATAATCTCTATTGCTGCTATCGTTGCAGCGTTTCTCTTAACAAAAAATTTGGCGGTCGTGTGGCTGGGGTTACTGTTCGTTGTGCTGGTGTTTGCCGGTGTTGTCGCTTTTGTGGCCTTTCTCCGCCACAAACTGGTTTTATTCTCGGACAACCTGTGTCGGACAATGGATGATATGCTGAATGGATCGGCTGCACCGCCGCAAAACTATGAGCAAGAAAATCTGTTTTACAAAATCAATCACCGGCTGACGCGCCTGTATGAAGTCCTGCGGGAGAACCAGGAGAGCATAGCAAAAGAACGTGCCAACCTGCAGGAATTGATTTCCGACATATCCCATCAGGTAAAAACGCCCATTGCCAATCTCCAGATGGTGAATGCCACGCTGCTGGAACAGCCTATGCCAGAGGAAAAACGGCAGGAGTTTTTAATGGCATCCAGCGGCCAGCTCGAAAAGCTGGACTTTCTCATGCAGGCTATGATAAAAACCTCTCGTCTGGAAACCGGCATCATTTCACTGGATAGAAAGATGCAGCCTCTTTATGATACTCTGGCGGCAGCGTTGGGCGGCATTCTGCTGAACGCTGAAAGGAAGAATATTCATGTCAACGTAGCTTGTCCGGCAGATATAGTGCTGGCCCACGACAGGAAATGGACAAGTGAAGCCCTGTTCAACATTCTGGACAATGCGGTGAAGTACACCTCGGCAGGCGGAGATATTCAGGTTTCTGTTCAAAGTTGGGAGTTCTATGTAAAAGTAGATATAACTGACAGCGGCAAAGGGATAGCTGAGGGCAGACAGGGAATGATCTTCAAACGCTTTTACCGGGAAGAAGAAGTACACGACATTGAGGGCATCGGCATAGGACTGTACCTTGCCCGCGAGATTGTCACCATGCAGGGGGGCTACATCAAGGTTGCTTCGAAGGTGGGGGATGGCTCAACTTTTTCCGTATTTCTGCCTCATGGATGAATGGAAAAGGGCAACCGATTTTCTCGGCTGCCCTTTGGTCATGGTTCTTTTACTTTATGGAATCTACCACTACAAGAATATCGTCGGATGATACGGGCTGACTCTCTGGCTTCAACTTCGGATTCCACTGTATACTACGGTTTCAGCGGCAAATACTACATCAAATCCAAAAGTTTTTCAAAAAAATTATACCACACCTTTTTGTGTGCGATGTAATAAGTTGCCTGAATGTACCTTTGCCGCTTTGCTGGCGGCGCTGTGTCGTCCCTCGTTGAAAGAGGTGGTCAGACAGCTATCTTCACCAATGAGGTACTTGCCGCTGCCCTGTTCAAGTTTCGTTTTAATAATTAATAAACAGGAAGTATAAGAAATCGCTTTCATTTTTGGAAAAACGGATATATAATAAAGCAACGACAAACTGGGATTTGTAAGGCTGAAAGGAGATTTCTATGAGCGCAGACCTGCCTTTTTTCAAATACCACCCTGATCCATTCTCCACTGGGACTTTTTGCAGGATGGACGAGCCGGTTTTCTGCCCCTGCTGCGGCCAGGAGACCTCTGTCATCTACGCAGGGCCTTTCTATTCTAAGGATGAAGTGAATTACCTGTGCCCCCAGTTTTTCGGGTGATTTCATCTTTTGGGTGAAATCCACCTTGACAAATGCTCTCCTGGGTAAAATTTTTAAGAAAACTTGCGCTTGTGACATTTCTGTGACAATTGGCCGTTATGATAGCGGTATGGTGGACAAATGCTGATTGTGGAGGAATAGAATTATGGAACAAAATCAAAACGGACGGGAAGAAATTGCGCAAATCATAGAGGAACATATTGATTTTATGACGAGAAGGTATCGTGAAACAGGGAGTGTATTCAAGAGCATTGTCGCAAGGATTGGATTTTTTCCGTATATGGAATGCCTCGGGAAAGTGCTGATGGATAAGAATTGGGATAGGCTGAACAACCTTATTTATCAGGAAAATTGTTTCAGAAGTTTGTGCTCTTTGATGTGTGGAGATACTCATTATTGGGCTTTTCTGGATATGTTGGATGCTCTTGCGGTGGGAAATATGAAAACACTGGATTTGCTTGTCCCCCATAAGACAGAACCGGTAACAAATATTTTTCCTGCATACAGACCTGCCACCAATATGCTGATCGGACTTTGGCGCAAGGACAGCAGCGTTTTGGATTATGCCGTTCCGAGGGCAAAAAAATTTGTGTCTGGAAAAAGACCGCAATGGGAACGGGCGGCAGTAGCTTATTTGCTTGCAGTGTACGATAAAAACCCGGAAGAAGCGGGAGTACAATTAGAACTTTTGTGTAAAGGAGTTATGCGGGCAGATTTTGACGCTGATACGGATAAAGTGCTTTTTGTGCCTGCACATGGATTATATCAGCTTGCCGCCTGTTTGTGGGACAAAGAGCTGTTTCAGCAGCTGCCTATGCCAAATCACAAGATTTTTTCCAAAGAATACGCTGTTTGGAGAAATACACATGAGATACAGCCAGAGTTATTTGTAAAATATCCTGAGCCGATGATTAACAGTATTTTGATAAATCCTGAAATAGAAATGTCTTAGGAGCACGGCATTTCTGTGACAATTGGCCGTAATGATAGCAGAATCACAGAGAAATCGAAGTTTTTTATGAAGCAGGGGAAAATAAATCAGAGAGTTTAAAATGGCATGATTATTTCGCTCCAACAAAATACAACAGGAGATGATTTTGTGTTTGGATTTGGAAAAAAGAGGATAAGGCCCCGGAGAAGCGGTTGGCTGATTTCCAAAGAAAAAAGGACTGGGCTGGGGTGTCCAGAACCTATGATGAGCTGACACTATGTCTGGCAAAAGAATTGTGAATCGTATCTCAAACTATCTGAATTTAGGAGGAGAGATAAAATGGTAGAATCGGGGTTTAAGACAAAAGCACAGGAATTGATTAAGTTGATGGTAGATACGATTGCAGACAAAGAATACGAAAAACTTGTATCCAACATTCCACCAAAACTTTCATGGGCCGCTTTTATTGACGCAGAACCGACATCAGAAAATGCCTGCCTGGGATTTGGGAAGTGGTTGGTTGAACAATTGGCTATGTGGGAAGAATATGAAAATAAAGAGTTTGTGGTAGACCATTTCCAAAAATCCTGTATGGAAGATATAGATGATGCGGACGAAGCAAGGCTTGAAACGGATAATAGTGATGTGGTGTGTTACAGACCAATGAGTTTTGGAGAAGAGTTGGATTTTTGGTTTGAAATAGAGTTTTTCACAGAGGATGGGCAAATAAAGGCGGTATTCGATGTAAATATATAAAAGCTCAACGAGTTTTATATATTTCAGAAAGCAGGTGCATTTACATGGTTTATTTTTCTGACGGGCAGATAACGATTCGTAATATGGAGTGCAAAGATGCACAGGCGATTACGGATGCTGAAATGAGATGTACGAATACCAGCAATTCTGATAGCTTCTGTTTCTGCAATGCGATAAGGCATAGCATTTCCTCCTGTGACTTTTACGGAAAATTTAATTGGCAGATAAGCATTTAAGGTAGTTCCTTTGCTTTTTGCAGCAGCAGGCGTTATTCCATGAACACTTTGAAATGCTCTGCTAAAAGATGTTGGAGAGGTATAGCCATATTTGAGGGCAACATCTAACACCTTTTCGTCTGTCCGCTGTAATTTGAAAGCAGCCTGTGACATTCTGCGCCTGCGTATGTACTCTGAAAGAGAAACACCCGCCACATAGGAAAACAAACGCTGAAAGTAATAGGTTGATAACACGCAATACGGGCTGCTTCCTCATAAGATTTTTCATGCGCTCTTTTGTAAACTTTACTGGTATAAAAATTTTTGTTCAATCTATTTTACACTGCCATGCGGTTTTATGGTTTGCTCATGGTTTTGATATGCCTGAGAAGTATATGTTTGTTTTATATCCTTCGTGTGGCCTGCTTTCTATTTCTATTGTTCCGTGGTGCGCTTCAATAATCTGTCGTACTAAAAGAAGTCCTAAGCCATGACGGAGATCTAAGCGGTCATCGGTACTCTCCATGTAATGTGGCTTGTTTTTCAGTTCTTCTAGTTTTTCAACAGAAATACCAATGCCATTATCCTGAACGGTTAAAAGAAGTTTGCTTTCTGTTACCTGCAATGACAAAATAATTGTGCAGCCTTTGGGATTGCTGTGAATGCTGTTTTGAACCAGATTATTGACGGCTCGTGTAATCAGTTTTGTATCGCATTCTATCATGCTGTTTTCAGAGTCAGGAGAAATATTTACCTCTAAAGAATAGAAATCCGGCAGACCGCTATTTAACAGGTCTATAGCAAAGGAACGTAACAGTTTTGAAAGTCGGATATTTTCTTTCTGCAAAGGCTGCATTTCATATTCAAGCTTTGATACAAGGTTCAAATCCTGCACTAAATCTTTTATTTTGATACTTTGCCGGGATATAATGGCGGCTTGTTCTTTAATCCGGTTATCGGCGTCTTTGTCTTTAACAATTCTATCCGCATATCCCATAATCATGGATAACGGAGTACGGATGTCATGGGATACACCGCTGATCCAGTTTGCCCGTGCGGTATTCTGACGGCTGATGATATTGGATGCTTTATTTATACTGACAGCTATTTCTGACAGTTCGCCATTTATAGAAAGGTTTATGCTCTTCCCTTCTGACAGGGTTGCAATCGAGGAAATAATCGGTTCTGTATTTTTGCTGATTTGTGCTTTGGAAAGTGAATAGGCAAGAAACAGAACCAGCAGGTCGATTACAGTGATGCCAAGAAAAAAGAGGGGGATTTTACGAACCGTATCAATAGGATAATAATTGCTGGTAATTTTCATATAACTGTTTTTGGGATAACCAATCACTAATAAGCCATTCACATCACTCCATACAAATACGGGATAATCCTTTAAATATCCTTTGGAAAATATTGCAATATCCTGAATCGAATATTCAGTTGGAATTTCCTCTGGCAGATTAACAGTCCAATTGCAGGAGCCTTCCATATTCAGATACATTGCCCATAAAGAGTTGGTTATTATCATTCTTTCCGCTTCATTCGTTATGCCATTGGAAGATGAAGCCGCTGCCACCTGCTTTAGCATATTCTGCGGAGAGATACTTCCAAAGTTTTTTGATACTGCATTGTAAAATGTAAAAGCAAATGCAGCTATGTTCAATATAACAAGAGCCAGAATAAGCCCAATAAAAGACAGTAAGTGTTTTGAGATATATCTGCTAAATACTTTCATGGTTTCACTTCCTTGCATTTAATTTATAACCAAGTCCTTTAACGGTTATGAGTGATACAGGCTTTGAAGGATCGGTTTCAATTTTTTCCCGTATACGCCGGACATGGGCATTCAGGCTGTTCTCATAGCCAAAGGGGTTATCGCCCCACAAGGCTTGGCATAACGTGTCCACGGTCACGATCCTGCCTTCACTGCGGGCGAGTGTTTCCAGAAAAATATGTTCCTTTGCTGTCAGCGGGATGGTCTTGCCGGCTTTGTGGACCTCGGCCCGGGCAAAGTCGATGGTGCAGCCATCCAGGTTTATAAAGGGCGTATCATCCTTATAGCACCGGCGCAAAACGGCATAGATGCGGAACAGCAGTTCCTGTGGCAGGAATGGCTTTGCAATATAGTCATCCGCCCCAAGCCCCAGCCCGGACAGCCTGTCTACGGACTCGTCCTTTGCGGTCAGAAAGATTACAGGCACGTCTGAAAATGTGCGTATCTGCTGCATAAGGGAAAAACCGTCCCCATCTGGCAGCATGACATCTAAAATGGCAAGGTCGGGCTTCTCATTTTGGGCTGCTGAAATTCCTTCCTTTACGGAAACCGCAGTCACAATATTCCCAAAGCCTTCATCCGACAGGATTGCTGTAACCATTTCCAGCAGCTCCGGCTCGTCATCCACAAGCAGGAGTTTTTTATTTTGTAAAAATGTATTATCCATAATCGTCACCTCCGTGATGTCTTAATTATAGCATATTTTTTTGTTTTAAAAGATGTTTTGCAAAAAAGTAAGGTAAAAATAAGGCTGCGGGAAAGTTAATGTCTGGTTGATGTTGTACCATAGAAACATGGAAAGGAGATGTTTCTATGGAATACATTATTACCACTGAACAGTTGACGAAAAAATATAAAAATTTTGTTTCTGTCAACAATGTTTCGCTTCACATCAGGAAAGGCAGTATTTACGGTTTCCTTGGCCCCAATGGTGCGGGAAAATCAACTACCATGAAAATGCTGCTGGGACTGACAGCCCCGACAAAAGGCAGTTTTGCCATTGACGGCAGGCATTTCCCGGAAGACCGGATTGCCATACTGAAAGGGGTGGGTTCCTTTATTGAATCGCCGTCTTTTTATGCAAACCTTACCGGCCGGGAAAACCTTGATATCATCCGCCGGATTTTGGGGTTGCCAGGGGATTCTGTCGATGACGCACTGGAGCTGGTCGGGCTGGAGGAATTTGGAGGCCGTCTGGCAAAGAAGTATTCGCTGGGCATGAAGCAGCGGCTCGGCCTTGCCGGTGCGCTGTTAGGCAGGCCGCCTGTCCTGATCCTGGATGAACCAACAAACGGCCTTGACCCTTCCGGCATCCATGAAATCAGAAATCTGGTGAAGTCCCTTCCGGGCCTTTATGACTGCACCATAATGATCTCATCCCATATGCTCTCTGAGATTGAATTGATGGCGGATGACATCGGCATCCTCAATCATGGGAATCTTCTGTTTGAAGGAAGCCTGGAGGAGTTGCGGCACAGTGCAGGGCAGGCGGGAAATAGCCATGAGATTAGCGAAGCTAATCTGGAGGATGTGTTCCTGGGAATGGTGGAGCAGGACAACGCTGCCAGAAAGCAGAGGGCAAGACTATGAATGCACTGGCTGTCGAACTTCGGAAAGAAAAACGGACGGGCGTTATCCCGGTGCTGCTGGCTGTCGGTATTCTGGGCGCAGCCTATGCCTTTCTCAATTTCATAGTGCGGAAAGATACACTGCTGGGGCTTCCGCTTCCGCCGATGGACGTCCTGCTGACCCAGCTTTACGGCATGATCATGGTTTTGAATATGTTCGGCATCGTAGTTTCCGCCTGCATGGTTTACAATATGGAGTTTAAGGGAAACGCCGTCAAAAAGATGTATATGCTCCCTATAAGCGTTTCGGGGATGTACCTTTGCAAGTTCCTGATCTTATCGGCCATGTTCTTGGTGGCAGTCGTTTTGCAGAATCTGGCGCTTATGCAGATAGGTATGACAGACCTGCCGCAAGGGGCATTTGAAATGGGGACGCTGGTCAGATTTGCAGGCTACTCATTCCTTACGTCAATGCCTGTCCTGTCATTTATGGTCCTGGTCTCATCCCGTTCCATCAATATGTGGATACCGCTGGGCGTCGGGGTTGCCGGTTTCTTAAGCGGCATGGCATTGGCTAATTCGGGTTCCGGTCTGCTGTTGGCCCATCCATTTGTCATAATGCTGAAACCTGCAGTTGCCATGAGCGCGCAGCCGGACATAACGGTGACAAAAGCCGCTGTTATTGAAACATTGCTTTTCCTCGGTGCAGGGCTGTGGATGGCAAAGAACCTGCGCTATGAATAAGGAGGGAGTGTTAGAATGAGTTTTTTGGAGCTTCTCGAAATTGAATTTATGAAAGTTAAACGATCAAAGATCGTACCGCTGATTTTTATTGCCCCGCTGTTGGTGGTTGCTTCCGGGATTGCAAACCTGAGCCGTTATTTTACGCCGGAATATACAAATGCATGGCCTGCCATGTTCATCCAGAGCGCACTGGTCTACGCCTACTATCTACTGCCGTTTTCTATGATTGTGGTCTGCGTGATGATTGCAGGACGGGAAACAGGGAATAACGGCATCTTAAAAATGCTTGCCCTGCCGGTCAGCCGGTATTCGCTTTCCATAGCAAAATTCTGTGTGCTGGCATTTTATCTGCTTATGGAGATGGCCGTGTTCCTTGTGGTGTTCGTAGTTGCCGGGACAGTTGCCACAAGGACAATGGGTGTGACGGAAACTTTGCCTGTCCTCTATCTGGTGAAATGGTGCGCCGGGCTGTTTTTGACAATGCTGCCGTGCGTGGGGACCATGTGGGCGATTACTGTCCTGTTTGAAAAGCCGCTGCTTTCTGTGGGACTCAACCTCCTCCTTGTCATTCCCGGAGTGCTGGTCGCAAATACACCTTTATGGATAGCATATCCTTATTGCTACAGTGGCTATCTGGTATCCTGCTCCCTGCATGATTTTTCGGTGGAATCTAACAGAATAGCATTTTCATGGTTCCCCTTCCTGCCGGTTGCGGTATTGGTCTTTGTATTGGTGTTTGCGGTTGCTGTAATAAAATTTGGAAAAAAAGAAATGAGGTAAATAATGATGGAATGTAAAAAATGGAAAACTTTAAGCAGGGTTTCGCTGGTTATCAGCGTTTTTCCGCTGGCAACTTTCATCCCCGTGTTTCTTAAACTCACGCTGCCGGAAGGGGTAAGCACGGCTTGGGCGGGTGTCAATATTGCCTGCGTTGTGGCAGGTTTGATTCTCTCAATTATATGCGTCAGGAGCAATGAAAGCCGCAGCCTTGTAAATATTGCGTCAACAGCTATCAGTGTATTTTGGTGTCTGTTGATGGCTGGTATTGTTGCCCTGGGATTGATTTTGACTTTCGTGCAGTAAGTGAGGAGGAAATGGAGGAATACCGCAGGAACTTAAAATCTTTAGGATGATACAAAAGACAAACCGCCGCACTATGGACTTCATCCACCATATACGGCGGTCTGGCGTTTCCGCAGGCAGGCCGGGCGGACTGATAGCAGAAATCACTTGGAAAGTGGGGGGTTAGAGGTAATATGCCGATAAATTTAATATAAAATCATCCGGCAGCAGATACACGGCATAAAAAGTTGTAAAGCGCTGAAATGAATATAGAATAATAATCTGCCGTACGGCGGTAAAAGAAAAAACTGCGGCTTGTGACATTTCTGTGAGAATTGGCTGTTATGATAGCGGCATCACAGAAAGGATGGTGCTTACTATGAGTATTTTGCAAACAACTGACCTCAAAAAACACTACGGCGCAGAGCCAAATATCACAAAGGCGCTGGACGGAGTGACTCTCTCCATTGAACAGGGGGAATTTGTCGCTATCGTTGGAACATCCGGCAGCGGCAAGTCTACCCTGCTGAACATGATGGGCGGGTTGGACATACCGACCTCTGGCAGTGTCAAGGTGAAAGGTAATGAACTGGCCAAACTGGATGACGAACAGCTTACCCTTTTCCGCAGACGCAACATCGGTTTTATCTTCCAGAATTACAATCTTGTCCCCGTCCTGAATGTCTATGAGAATATTGTCCTGCCCGTGGAGCTGGACGGAGATACCGCAGACCGGAAATTCATGGATGAAGTAGTGCATCTTCTGGCCCTGGAGGACAAACTGAACAATATGCCAAACAACCTGTCCGGCGGCCAGCAGCAGCGTGTCGCTATCGCCCGCGCCCTCGTTTCCAAGCCTGCTATCGTCCTGGCGGATGAACCCACCGGCAACCTGGACAGCCGTACGAGCAGCGATGTGCTGGGCCTTCTGAAAGCTACCAGCAATAAATTCCATCAAACGCTGGTGATGATTACCCACAACAACGAAGTCGCACAGCTTGCGGACCGCATTATCCGTATTGAGGATGGCAGGATTTCCAGGTAAGGGGGGCACAGACAATGAATGATATTTTATTCGGCAACAATAACGGCGCTGTCATAAAGAAACTGTCGGGCCGCTATTTCAAGTCAAACAAAAGCAGAAATGTAATCGCAATCATTGCGATCATTCTGACTACGATACTTTTCACTACGATTTTCACACTGGGATCCGGTCTGATAGACACCGTTCACAATCAGAACATCCGCAAGGCCGGCGGTGACGGGCAGGCAGTATTAAGTTATATCAGCGATGAAGTTTATGAGGATATGGTGGGAAATCCCCTGATTGACCGGATTGCCTATGCAAAAGCGATTTCCTACCGGCTGAAAAATCCGGGGCTGGAGCGTTGGCGGTCTGACATGTGGTACATGGATGATACCGCTCTGGAATTTGCCGGATACACGCCTACAACAGGCCGCCGGCCCGAAGGGTCAAACGAAATCATTGCGGACACAAAGACGTTGGATGCCCTGGGGATACCGGCGCAGATTGGGGAAACCGTTTCTCTGACCTATGAAGTAAAGGGGAAGTCATACACCACCGATTTTACCCTCTGTGGCTTTTGGGAAACAGACAGTCTGAGCAACATCGGACGGCTGATTGTGTCGAAAGCCTTTATGGATGCCCATTCGGACATTTTAACCTATACCTATCCTGTGGACAATGATTATTCCGGTGTTGTCTCCGCCTATGTGATGTTCAGGGGACGGGGCGATATAGAAGCCCGGCTCCACCAGCTTCTTTCCGAAACCGGCTATACCTGCGATACGATGGGCGGCAGCCGGGAGGACAGCAATTATGTGATTGCCCGTGTCAGTCCGGCCTATCAGAGCGGCGCCCTGCTGGATAACCCGGCTATGCTGATATCAGGTATTATTGGTGTCCTGCTGATCATCATAACAGGATATCTGATTATCTACAACATTTTCCAGATTTCCGTCATTCAGGATATTCAGTCCTATGGACAGCTAAAAACGCTGGGCACAACAAAGAGGCAGATCAGGCAGCTGATTAACCGACAGGCATTTCGGCTTTCCCTGATCGGTATTCCTGTGGGTTTGCTGGCAGGCTTCTTTATCGGCCGGGCCCTGGTTCCTTTCCTGATGAACGGAACGAGTTATACTGCGGACGCCGGTATTAAGGTGACAGTAAATCCGCTGATTTTTATCGGTTCCACCGCGTTTACCCTTTTTACAGTCTTTGTCAGCGTCCGCAAACCCGCGAAGATTGCCGGTACCGTTTCTGCGATCGAGGCTGTCCGCTACACCGAAAACGATACAGCAGCGTTTGGAAAGCGCGGGGCCAAAGACAGGAAATCGACCCATGGCGCAAAGCTCCGCTTTATGGCTCTGGCGAACCTGGGGCGGAACCGCAAACGCACGGTATTGGTTATTGTGTCCATGACGCTGAGTCTGGTGCTGTTCAACACAGTGTTCACTCTGTCCGGCGGGTTTGACATTGACAAGTACATCGCAAAATTTATGGATACAGACTTTGTGATTTCTACCGCGGACTACTTCCAGTACCAGGTTGAAAAAGGCGAAAATGACCTGTCCGAGAGTTTTATCGAGGCCGTCAAACAGAATAACTGTTTTGAGGATGGCGGCAGGCTCTATTCCTCCTGGATGCTGGAAGAACCGTTTTCCACAGAACACGACGCCTTTTTCAGCTACAACAGGGATCAGAAAGGCAATCCCTTTATAAGTCTATATGGTGCGGATGATTTTCTGCTGAATAACATGGAGGTCATAGAGGGGACGATTGACCTGGAAAAACTGAAGTCAGGCAAGTATATCCTGCTGAGCGTGGATTGCAATGATGATGGAACCGTCATAGACAACCCAAATATCAGTGTAGGTGACACGGTGCGGATTAACCATCTGAAAGCAGAGGAACTTTCCACCACCATTACGGGCAGCTATGACTTTATCATCCTGGCAAAAGTCCGGGCCAACGAGAACACAGCCACCACCCGTAACACGGGCGAGGCCCGGTTTTATCTCCCGACAGAAATCTTTCTGCCGCTGTGTGATGCTCCCCATCTGGTTAATTTCCCCTTTAATGTGAAAGAGGGAACAGAAGATGAAATGACAGAGTTTTTGAATGACTATATCGATAGTGCGGAGCCGGGTATGGATTTTGAATCCAAAGCAACCTATGTCAGCTCCTTTGACGACCTGACTTCCCTGATTATCACAATCGGCGGGGCGCTGAGCATCATCATCGGCATTATCGGTATCGCAAATTTTGTCAACTCTGTCCTGACAAGCGTTATCACCCGCAAAAAGGAGTTTGCCATGCTGCAGAGCATTGGTATGACCGGCAGGCAGCTAAAGCGCATGCTCTCTTTTGAGGGACTGTATTATGCTGTGGGAACGATCATCACATCGGCCGTCCTTGGTGTTCTGCTTTCTGTGGCAGTTGTAAGGGGGATTTCCAACGGAATCTGGTTCTTTACCTATCAATTTGTCATGTGGCCCATGCTGGCGGTCTATCCGTTCCTTATACTTCTAACCGTGGCAATACCAACGCTGCTGTATCGCGAAATCGCCAGGGCCAGCATTATCGAGCGGTTACGGCAGTGATAAAGAAAATCCAATCGAGATTGCTTAGCTGAAACGTATAACACGACAACTGACAGGCATAATACAAAAAGCCAGCGGCGCGGATACCAGTCTGAACTGCTGGCTTTTCCCTTTTTGGCCGAGGACATTATTACTCACCAAACACTAAATGTTTTGACCTGTTCCAGAAACAACAGCTTCCGGAATGGTACTTTTCAACGTATCTTCTCCATAATCCCCGCATCCATCCCATATACTTCGTCACACAGGATATCGATGTCATCCCGGAAATGGCTTGCGATAAGAACCAGCTTCCCCTGTTCTTTCATCTGCAGCAAAACCGCTCTCATTTCTTCCACGCCGTTATGATCCAGTGCGTTCATCGGCTCGTCCAGTATAAGGATGTCTGGATTTTCCATGAGTGCCTGTGCGATTCCAAGGCGCTGCCTCATGCCAAGGGAATAATTTCCCACATGCTTTTTGTCATCAGGATTCAATCCCACCAGTTCCATGTATTTTCGTATTTCGTCCTCCTGAACCTTTCCCCTGACAGACGCTAAATAGTCCAGATTTTTCAACCCGGAATACCCTGGCAGGAACGTCATTTTGAACAGTTCTATATCCAGAAAAAGAATATCCAGATAACCGCCGGATACCAGATAATCTCTTAGGCTTTCCCCCGTATACCAGACATTTGTATCGACCTGGATTTTCTTTTCCCTCGCATACTGCAAAAGCATCGTTTCAATAGATGTACAGATATTCTCTCCGTCATCACAAATTCCAATGTTATACATACGGCACCTCGTGATATTATTTACTCAAAATGGTACAGCTTTCACGGCTAAAAATTTACAGTATGTGATTATATCGCTGGAAAGTAGCGATGTCAAACTGGATATATTTGATTTTTTATTTATTTGGTTGCAAAAACACAAAAACTTTAGAAAATGTTGACTATTTTTAGGAATGTGGTATTATATTTCTGATTTATTGACGCACATTTTTTATTTGTGACAAAGCGGGGACGAAACGATGACTGCGGAAATGAAACATAAGCTGGAAGAGTGCTTTAGCCGCGAAAGAAGTCCGGCAGACTGTTACGGAGCGCTTCCGTATATGAAAGAAAATATTGGACGGATCAGCTTTGACGACGACAGCGATATGCAGGATATGACAGATATTATCCTGCGTGCGCTAAAGCTGGATGGAAACAATATAGAATTTGTGGAGTTTCTGATCGCCAATGGTTTTGACATCAACTATAAGCTGGCGGGAGAAGACTGCCTGCTGTTAAGATATGTGGACGATGCGTTGGAGAACGGTATCTTTCCGCTTGAGGTGATCAAGCAATTGGTCAGGCTTGGCGCGGATGTCTGTTCGGAAACGTTAGACGGTGACAATCTGCTTTCCATTTTGGCGGGGCGGGACGAAATCGCTGCGGTTTATGTGGCGGAATTTTATGACATGAAGCTGCTTGACAAGACGGACAAGTACGGTGCAACGCCCTTGATGTACGCGGCCATGAGAGGTTACGACAGGCTTGCCGGAATACTGATTGAGCGGGGCTTTGATGTAAATGCAGCCGGCAGCGCGCCCGTTACCGACGAAAAACTGCAGGTGGAGACAGACGGCGTCTCTCCGCTTGCGCTTGCAATCCGGTTCGGCAACGTGGAGATGGTTCGTATGCTGCTTGCGGCAGGGGCGGATGAAGCCGTCTATGACGCGGAGGGGAATCCGCCAGTTTTCTCACTGGTACTCTATCCGGTTGATTTTTTCCGGGACTTTTGCGGCAGCTGCGTCAAAGACGATCACCCTGTTTTTGCCAATAAACGGAAAATTGTTTCGCTGCTGAAACAGCCTGACCTCACAAACGCCGAGGGATATACAGTACTCATGAAATCGCTGTTTCCCATGAAATTCTGGTACACTGGGTTTGGAGACGGGATTTCGCCAAAGAAGAATCTTCCGATTGCGCTGGAATTAATCGAAAAAGGCGCAGATGTGAATGCGATAGGCAATGACGGCAAGCGTCCGCTGCATCAGGCCGTGGTGGAGATGGAGGAAGTGGCAAGGGCGCTTGTGAAAGCCGGAGCGGAGATTGATGCACAGGATAATGACGGCAATACGCCCCTGATGTATGCATGCATGAAAGCGAAAGAGGAAACTGTGCTCTGGCTTTTGAAGGCGGGCGCAGACGATAAGCTTCAAAATAACGAAGGCAGGACTGCCGAGGACATGGCAGCAAAAAGAGGCTATTCCCGCGCCCTGGAACTTATGGCGGCGGATACGCTGCTGCAGGCGTGCAAAAATAATCAAAAACGATCGGTACAGGTGATCTTAAAACGTGGCGGCATGGATATCAATGAGCGGGACGGGGAATGTTATACGCCCCTGATTTATGCCTGTCGGAACAATGCCCTTGAAATCGTAAAAATGCTGCTTGACAACGGCGCAGATCCGAATGTCGGGAATCAGGATAACCTTGTGCCGCTGCATTTTTCGGGGGCATCGGGAACCCTCCCCATCATCAATTTGCTGGTAAAAGCCGGGGCAGACGTAAACTGTACGGATAAGGATGGCAACACGCCGCTGATGTATATGGCAAAGAACGCGAGAACGGCTGCCGTGCTCAGTTATATTCAGAATCCAACGGTGGATGTCGGTATTCAGAACAGTATCGGACGGACAGCGGCTATATACGCCATTATCGCCAAACAGCCGCAGCTTGTAAAGGCGTTCTTGCCATTGATGGGAACGGATACGGATGACGCGGACACAGAAGGTTTTACAATGATTCATTATGCCTGTCAGTATGGGCAGGCTGAAATTGTAAAGCTTCTTTTGGAGAGGAATCCGGACAGTGTCAATAGGGTCAGTAATGTTGGAGAAACGCCGCTTATGATGGCGGCAAGGGCTTCCAATCTGCTGATTGTAAAGCAGCTGCTTGCGGCAGGCGCGGAGGCAGGATGTCCGAACGCAAAGGGCGTCACGGCGCTGCATCTGGCAGCCATACTGGGAAATGTATCTTTGGGGAAAACATTGCTTGCGGCAGGCTCTGACATTGACGCGAAGACATTGGATGGGCAAACCCCTCTGATGTATGCGGTTATCAGGGGAAAAAGCGAGTTTGCCCAAATGCTGGTTTTGGAAAGCGCAGATGTGAATGCTGTGGACAACTTTCAGGGCAGTGCGCTGTCCTATGCGATTTTGGCACAACTGCCGCAGACTGTGGAGCTGCTGATTGAAGCAGGCGCGGAAGGGAATTGATATGGTTATTTTAGGAAATGAAAAAGGGAATGGAGCTGACAGACCTTTGTACCGGGCGTTGGCGATAGGTGATTATCCCGGTGCATGGCTGCTGGCGCGTCCGCTCCTGGAACCGGGGCGGGCGGACTGCCTGTCAGCTTCAACAGCATTTAACTGTGGGCTGTGTCTCTTTATGCTGGAAGAGTATGAGCGTGCGCTGATGCCGCTGAGGCGGGCAGAGAGGCTTTTAGGCAGCCCTGCCGGATTGAACGTTGCGGAGCGAAAGGGTTTCCTGCAGGCAGTTTCAGTGTCGAAGAATACGGCATTGCTGCCATTGGATCCTGAGGGCGAAGAGGGCATGGGGCGATACTGCCTGATTCGGGTGCGGTGGCTGACTGCGCTGTGCCTGGTGCGGCTGGAGCGAAAGCAGGAGGCGGCCCCTGTTTTACGGTTTTTAGAGCAATATCACATTGAAATATAAAGAAGTCATACAGCCTGGCGCGGGAGCGGAGAATGAAAATATTGTGGGAAACGTATCGTGAAAACAGTATTTTCACAGGGGCAATTGCCGGAGTTCTCCTGACGTAGAAAAAAGAACAGAACTGCCGAGAGGGTCGCTGCGGCAGGCCTTATCCGAGGACAGGGATTTCTATCTGTACAATGTAGTCCTCGATTCGGTCGACGACAGTTTCATTGATGCCCATCTCATAGGAGAATCCGTGGAGCGCCAGATCGCGGTTTTCCGCATATGCGAAAAGCGCTTCGTAGCGCCGGGGGATTCCGGCCAGGTCGCCCTTGTGGAAAGCTCTCAGGTATCTGCCGCCGGGAGCCAGGTGCAGGCCCTCCCGGTATGTGAGCAGGGGAATCTCTATGAACAGTTTGGTATAATCGTCAAAATTGCCGCTGATGAGGCTGGAGACGGGGATCATGGAGCCATAGGTGGCATGGTGCAGGCGTCCGAGACGGTATTTTTCCGTTTCGGACGTGATGAGCTCCACTTCCTCTTCGTAGGTAGTGTCTTTGCTGATTTCCACAGTGACCAGGCAGCGCTCTTTTTTCTCGATTACGCTGATTTCGGAGAGGTCCATTGTCAGCAGGGTGGCCATGTTCCGGCGGTGTGCGGAGAGGGTTGTCCGGAGGGCCTGCAGATGGGTGATCCGCAGGTCCAGGTCGGCCATCTCCTTGTCCAGGAGTTCTTTCAAATTTTCGGCGGAGCGGTTTTTCATGAAATCCTGTATCACGGGGATGGGGACTTCCAGCTCTCGGAGCAGAAGGATGGTTTCCAGCATGGGGCTCTGGTGGTAATTGTAGCAGCGGTATCCGTTTTCAGGGTTGACGGAGGCGGGGCCGAATAGGCCTATCTCATCATACCACATCAATGTCTTCTTGTTTATGCCATGGAGGGCGGCGAACTGCCCGATGGTAAGCGGCTTGTCTTTCTGATTCATTTTTATGCCTTTCTGCGCGCTTTGGCGCACTTCCCGATCCATATTTATCGGCACAAATTGGCGCCTGCGGCAATAGGACTGGCGGCGTAGGCGGATGGCAGAAAATAAATGCTCTTTGCCCATTGACCATACAGTTACTGTACGGTCTATAATACTCCACACAGAAAGAAAATACAAGATAGTTGGAGGAAAAACGGATGGAAGAATTTATGGAAAACCCTATGGGGAAACCCGCAGAAAAATCTATGGAAAACACAAATGCGTACGAAAAGCCAGTGACTCTGAAAAATATCGTGAAATTCGCCGTGCCGACGATTGCCATGACGGTATTCATGTCCTTTTACACGATGGTCGACGGTCTGTTTGTGTCGAATCTGATAGGGACGGACGCGCTCTCGGCAATCAATCTCACGGCGCCTGTCATCCAGCTCGTCACGGCGATTTCCACCATGCTGGCCACCGGAGGCAGCGCAGTCATCATGAAGAAGATGGGGGCACAGAAGACGGAGGAGGCAAAGGAAGATTTTACGTTCCTGATCATGGTGAACGTGATTGTGGGGATTGTCATGTGCGTGGCCGGGTATCTGGCGATGGATTCCGTTTTTGCCGGGATGAACCTTTCCGCTGATGTGGAGGGGTACTGTGTGGAATATTTAAGCCGTTATCTGGTGTTCACGGTGCCGATCCTTTTGATGAACAATTTCACGCTTTATATGATTGCCAGCGAAAAGGCGGCCCTCTCCCTGATCTGTTCGGTGGCGGGCGGCGTTCTGAACATGGCGCTGGATTATGTGTTCATTGCCGGATTCCATATGGGAATCAGCGGCGCGGCGGTTGCCACAGGGCTTGGGTATTCCGTGACGGCGGTCGTGGGCCTGTTTGTATTCAGCCGAAAAGAGAGCCTGCTGCATTTCAAGAAGCCTGTATGCCGGTTCCGGGTTCTTGCCAGCGCGGCCACAAACGGGTGCTCGGAGATGGCCACCGCACTTGTCACCGGGATTGTTACAATGATGTTCAACTGGACCATGCTGACATTTGTGGGGGAGGACGGGGTGGCTGCCGTCACTATCATCATGTATGTGCTGATGTTCGCAAGCTCTTTGTATACAGGATATTCTTATGGAATCGCGCCCATGTTGAGTTATTATTACGGGGAACGCAGTCTGGACGGAGGGAATGTTCAGGCGCACGGGAAGCTGAAAAAGCTGGTGGCGCTGAGCATGAAAGTGATCGGGGCAATCTCCGCAGCCACGGTAGCGGCTTCTTTTCTGCTGACAAGGCCGCTGGTATCCGTATTTGCCAGGCCGGATAATCCGGTGTATGACCTGGCGGTGGCGGGGAACAGGATATGCACGGTGGCATTGTGTTTCATCGGATTCAATATATTTGCCAGCGGGATGTTTACCGCGTTATCCAACGGGCTTGTCTCGGCTGTCCTGGCGTTTTCCAGGTCCTTTGTATTTATGATGATTGCCATGATCGCGCTTCCCCGGCTCTTTGGCGTGAACGGAATCTGGCTGGCGACGCCGGCGGCGGAACTGATGGCGCTGGTCCTGTCTGTGTTCATGCTTCTGAGATATAGGAGGAAGTATGGGTACTAATTTTCATGACACGCCGCCTCCGATATATACCTTGACGGACGGAGTCCGCCGCATTCACGAGCGCCCTTTGGGTATAAATAGCAAAATTACAATTTCCACAGCCAGCAGGACCAGCAGGACATACAGAAGTACCGGCCAGGAACAGACTGCCCCCGCGAGCAGGAGCATTCCCACCGGAACCACATATTTCCGCGGATGGTGCCACAGATCGCTTTCAATCTTCCAGCCACGAATGGGATAAAACCATTCCAAAAGCACAGACAGCACCGCGCTCTGCAGGGCAAAGAAAACAGCCCCGGCAATCATCAGGGCAGTGATGCCACCGTTTTGTATCTGCCAGCTACAGAGGAATATCGCATCTGCAGCCATATTACAGGAAAAGATAAACAGGCAGTATGGGATGCAAAAGAGCCGTTTCTGTCCGGGCAGGAAACGGACTGCCTGCTCCAGGTCACAGTCACAGGACAGCAGGATGCAGATGGGCGTATTCAGGGATAAAATTGCAAAGCCTACCGGGACAACGAACAGCCCGGCCATTTCTCTTAAAAAATACGGCATCACAATGGCTACGCACCACATCACAGCAGTATTGACCAGATAATTCCTGTGGCAGCTCAGATACCGGAAAAAGTACCGCCATAAGGAAGCTTTCTTCCTCTGCCGGAGCGTATGGTGTTTCTCACTCTCCCCCTGATAAAAAGCGTATCCGTCTGCTTTCCACAAAATCAGAAAAGCAACTAAGCTATTCGCAAGCAGCAACAGTCCAAACCATGTCCTACTTCCACAAAATATAATTGCGCACACTATGGCAACAGCCCAAAGCCCGCCCCCATACCAATATTTTCTCAGGGAATAGGCGGCGGCAGCCATAAGGATCGCATGAAGCATACTGATAACCATTCCCATAATCTCTATGGGTTTCCATGCAGAAACGGCCAGCAGAACCGCCAGAAGCAGCCCTGTCTTTGTAAGAACCGTATAGCATCCCAACGCCGCCACATAGGGGAAGACAAACTTTTGGGACTGATGCGGCAGCATCAGCATATGTTTCAGTTCCACAGCGTTATCTCTGGAAGAAAGGGCCTGCCACATCACGCCGGCTGTAAAGGCGCTTATCATCAAGATTCGTACAGATGCCGCAATCTGCACCTGAAAGCCTGCGATATACAGCCCCCAAAATATGATCACATCAATCAAAAGCGTCCGTGAGAGCCGTTCATATTTTGCCCCAAACAGTTTTTTGGCAAAGGCTTTACCTGTCATTTTCATCATGCAGTGCCTCCCGGATATCTGCGGCATTGATCTGCCCGCCTTCAAAAGTCTGCCGGATCTTACCATCTTCCAGGACAAAAACCCGGTCAGAGGTCAGCGTAATGCTCTCCAGGATATGGGAAGAAAACAGCACGGTCCCATGCTCCTTATACCCCGAAATCTGCCGGTACAGATATTCCGTACTCTGGAAGTCCAGCCCATTGACCGGTTCGTCCAAAAGGAGCAGCCTGGGCTTCAGGGCAAAAGCCGTAATCAGAAATGCTTTTTTCCGGTTCCCGGTTGACAGCTCCCTTAACAGGGTGTCTGTATACTCTTCAAAATGGAAACCATGTACTAACTCCGATACATCCGGCACACCCTTCCCATAGGCGGCACATACATAGGCCAGGTATTCCCGGAAAGTAAAATAAGAAAAGGAATTGTCCTCGGCAAACACTGTATAGCGGCAAAGCTTAAAGTCCTGACTCCGAAAATCCACAGGAGCGCCGCCAAAGCAGATACCGTCTGAACGGAAAGTGGGGAGCAGGCCGGAAATCACCTTCAGAAATGTGGTTTTCCCGGCCCCGTTCAGCCCGATCAGGCCTGCCACTTCATGCTCCGCCAGCGAAAAAGAAAACCCCGAAAGTATCCTTTTCTCTTCACTGTACCACGCACTTAAATTTTGAACCGTCAGGAGCGTTTCTCCCATCTTACCTCCCCCCTTTGCCGTCCTTCTCTTTTTTCCATGTCGCATAGGCGGAGTACAGAAATACACCTGCCAATAACAGATAAAGCCCCATCATCGGGAAGTTACCGGATACCCCGCATACAATGGCTGCAACCAGCCAGATCAGTCCCAGACTTCCCCGAATATAAATATGACGCATTATCTCTACCTCCTTCATCTACCTTTTTCTTTCTCCATGTATCCAATTATTATAAATCAAAGTGCGCGGCAACCAGATTGGCCAGGCAGCTTGCAGCTCTGCCGTATCCCTTGTACCAGTATGGCTATTCCGACAGGGCGATCCTGTAAATATCCGCCTGTTCTCCATCAATTTCAAAGCTGCGCTCATAGACGCCTCCATTCCGGATGATTGTTTTAACCGAAGGTTTATTCTTCCTCTCCACAGAAAGATACAGTTCGTTCATCCCAGTCTTTTGGGCAACTTCCAATAACTGCCGCAGCATTTCCGTAGCAAAGCCTTTTCTTCTTTCTGACGGACGGACGCTGTAACCGCAATGGCCGAGATCCTTCAGGAAGTCGTTCAGCGTATGCCTGAAATCAATGATTCCCACAATTCTATCCTGATCGTCCACGGCAAAGAATGTGTCCGTTATAACCCAATTCGGATTCACCGTTTCCTCTTTCGTGTTTGCGTCTATGGTTCTGCACCATTCTGTGTAGTCATCCGTTTTATCAAATAATTCACTTCCGTTGATGACAAATTCCCCATGTTCAAAAAATTCCTGTCTGAACTCTATGGCCTGTTCTTTCATCGCTTCTGTTGGTCTGACTAATTGAATCATTTTTCACACTCCTTTATCCGCTAAGATTTTATCAAATTTCTTTTCCGACAGGATTTCATGTGTCACGAGTTGCCCGTCATAGAAAAGGGAAAAAGTGGTAAAGGGCGAAGGGGCATTCTGCGCATCCTCCCTGGTCTGGATATGTACGGTTCGGAACACTGCGTTCCTGGCCTTTGCCATCTCCTCCAGTATCGGTACATACTTTGCCGTAAAAGGGCATTGATTTGTGTAATACAGCACAAATCCCTCCGGCATATCTTCCTGCCTGTCCACGCTGCCCCGGAAGTGGGGAAGGGGTGCGCCCTCCTCAAATGGCAGATACATCAGCTCAAAATAAGGCTCTGCCGTATCCGCAGTCTGAAAGCCCTTATAGCCCATATATTTCGGGTCAGAGAGGAATCCCATTTTCTTTTTGGAGGACAGGATCACAAGCCCCTTTTTCCCTTTCTCTTTACTGTCCTTGATACATGCATTCAGCAACAGGTTCGAATATCCATGCCCTTTGAACTGCCCGGATACCCACAGGCAGTCAATATACATATAGCCTTGCGCCTCGATGGGCGCCCATGCGTATTCTGCTGGGATATACTCAATGAAGCACTTTCCCCGGACATTGCCTTTTAGGAATACAAGCCCCTCGTCCAGCCTGTCTTTCAGCCAGTTCTTTTTGGACATGACCTGGATATCCTTGTTATTGGAGATTGCACAGCAGATGTGCTCCTGATCAATATTTTCATGTGTCAGTTTTACTAGTTCCATATTCTATTGCCTCCTTCTTAGCTTTATTAAATTTCCCAAAAAATCCTGATTTCTTTTTATATGTGACTTCTCGACAAATGAGAATTTAACGCACTCTCTCAGTATTTGTAATATTAAATCCGACTTTTTCGTATAGTTTTAAAGCTTTTTCATTCCATTTAGCAACATGTAACAAAATAGGCCCATTGCTAATTTGGCGAATATGGTTCATTCCCCATAATAAAAGCTAATCACTCAAAAAATTGTATGGCTTAATATCAAGTGATTTTCGCATTTCATAAAAGCATGCATTATATATTTTCATGTATTGTTGAAAGGACTTTTGCTCAAAAGGAATACACGAAATACTATTTTCCCCGATACCGTCTTTTACATATTTCATTTCATATACCATTATTTCCATACTGCAATCTTCCCCACAAATTCCGATTTCTCCACGAGTGCGTTTTATTTGCTATTTTTAACCCATGTGCCGACTTCCGATGATTTTATCATGCCAAGATGTTTGTAGAAATCCTGATCCAAAAAGCACGGTTGCCCTTTTTGCACCTTATACAGCCCTCCAATCAGCACCATTCTCTTTTTCATATGCAGCTCCCTGACAAGTAGGAAGTTACCAAGTGAAAAATTTTTCGCCTGATTTTTTATACAATAAAGTACCAACAAAAATTATGGTCGCTAATACAACAATGTTATATTGTATTGGCGCTAAATAACAGATATTAAAAGCTGCGTGCATAATGGCAATCAGCAATATATTTCTGCATTGATAATAGGTTATTCCCAAAACAACGGAAACAAGTAATGTCCATATACAAAAACAAACAATATGTTCCATGCTCAATGAATTTCTGATGATCCACATTGGTATATGCCACACTGCCCAAACGGCGCCAACAAAAAGAACACTTTTGATTTTCTTAAAAGGAAGTCGTTCCAGCAGAAATCCTCTCCATGCTATTTCTTCAACAAACGCTGTTATCAGCAGGTATATACAACTTGTTAACAGGGATATTACTGTCGAATATGTATTTTTAAATACGTCGGTTTTCACTATGAACGAATAGCAACAAGAACCAAATATACCTACAGCCATACATGTAACCCCTGTTAAAATATATTTGATTGTTATTTTCCCTGAAAACATTTGCGTAAAGTACACCTTGATGTTCTTCTCGCAAATCAGCAGAAAAATAGCAGCCATAGTGGGGATACACACATATAAGTATTTTAAGTACAATAATCCATTGGGAATGATAATTCCGTTCTGTTCCAGCAATGTAGGTACATAGCATATAACCGATAAAACATATACGACAGAAACCCATAACGTGAGTTTCAACTTATTTTTGTATCCGGCCATCACAATCTCTCCTTGCAGTGCGAAAATCTTACAGAAATTCCGATTTCTCGTTCTCGGCAAATTCCTGATAAATCGGAATTTTACCATTTTAATTTTTCCCATTCTTCACGCTTTATGGCATATGCATATGATATCCCATTCTTTTCATCAGGATATTCTTTCACTTTCCTCATACCGATTGCAATGGCAGTAGAACATGAACCAATATTTGTATATTTCATGTAAGAATATAGGCAATCGTATTCTGTATTCATAAATGCCCAATCTCTAACCTCGCTTGCGGCCTCACTTCCAAAACCTTTCCTCCAATGATTCTTATGAATGTGATACCCTATTTCAGGCAGGGATTCTCCATCAATATTTTGTATTGTCAGCCCGCAGTCGCCGATAAATTCATCCGTTTCTCTTAAAACAACAGCCCACAGACCGAATCCATATTCCTCGTAGTTCTGGAGATTCCATTCAATCCAATCCTTTGTACGGTTCTCATCAAAAGGTTTGGGATAGTGGCGCATGGTTTCCGGGTCTGAAAAGATTTCAAATAATGCTGGAAAATCCTCATGAGTAAATTCTCTTAACAGTAGGTTTTCCGTTTCAATTACCATTATTGTTTCTCTCCCTAAATCTCGATTTTCTTTATATTTCTTCAGAAATTTCTTTGTTGTAACTCTCAATAAATTCTGTCATGCTCTCAAAATGCCTTGGACAAATTCCCACTTTTCCATACTCTGCAAGATACTTATTCAGAGCCTGATTGAAGACATCCACATTCCCCTCCAGATTTTTGGGCTAAATTTATCCATAATTTCAAAGCCATCCACCGCGATGCATTCTGCAATCTCATAGAACATCCACTGTAAAGACAATAAATTCATAAAGGAAGAATACACATCGTCTCCGCCTGCCGCTTCGGTCATTTTGTTTTTCCAGTTAGAATACATTTCCTCATACGTTCCACGCAGGTTTTCCGCAGAAGGGAGAACCTTTTTCTTCGGAACCTGCAGATACTCGTCTGCCAAAACGAAAACTTCCGTCAGTTCTGCCGCATTTCATCCATGGACAATATGGGAGTTTTCACAGGCTCTATCTTTATGCCTGTCATTTTGTGCAGATACTGCCGGCTTCCGCCCAGTATAAAATGGTTATGCAGGTCAGATTTGGGAAACGCCCTGATTTTCTCTAAATTCCCTTGTTTCAATGCATCGGTGAAACTTTCCATTATAAAGACACCTCGTTTTATTCATCAATCTCAATCATCCGTTTATATACACCCGAAGATTTTTCGTCAATCAGAATTGCGTCCACACATTTTTTATAAAAGCTGACGGCGGATTTTGTGGGCCATCCAATAATGGCATACGCATAGCCAAGCTCCCGCATGGATTCCAGCGCCTTTAACAGTAAGGCTTTCCCCACACCCTTTTTTCTTTCACTTTCCAGCACAGCCATAGGGCCGAAAAAATTCCTGGCTGTCGCCTCATAACATGCGAAACCGATGATTTCCTTTTCCCTTGTTGCAATATAACAGGTGACAGGGTTATTAGCAAAAGCGGCCCGCACTTCATCTGAATAATCATCTTTTGCACATGTCCTGGCGAAAGCGATGATTTTGCTCCTGTCAGGCGCTAATGCCTTTTTGATTCTGATACCACTCTTGGATAAATTTTCTTCTATGTCGTGTGAACAGGGAATATTATATAGTTTAACCAACATATCTGCCATATGATTACCTCCCAGGATACCGGTTGTAATTTGTGTTTCCCAGAAAACGGAGGTAATCAGTCAATCTTATGAAAACACACTGTCTGTTCTTTCATAGATATTTTCCCGACCTGCCAGCCATATTCTGCAAGCTCTTTCTTATATTTCAGAAAAGAGTGGTCAATCGGTATCCCTGCGATCTCCTGAATCTCCTCAAAAGTCAGATGAAATGATTCCTTTCCGCTTTTCTGCACATATTCCCATAACGTGTTGTATTTACTCATTGCCTTTCTCTCTAATGATTACAAAAATCCAAAACTTTCTGAATCTATGTCCTGCTTTACAAAACCTGAAAAAACACGGTTATGAACATAATGATTCCTACCATAATGGCTGCTATGCCAAAGAAATAGCTTCTCTTGTTTCCATGTTTTCCGTCAATAATCCAAAACAGGCCGCGCAGTATAAGAAGCACCCCTACAAAAATCGGAATAAATTTTCCAACAGCTTCTGTCATTTCTTTTCCCCTTTCTGCCCTCTCTTTTTCTTAAAAACATAAATGACAGTATTGATGATACATAACAGCACAAAAAGGCTCGTAAAGTTAATCCAGATGTCCCTGTATGCTGTTTTCGCCAAAGGTTCCCGCAATCCGCTGAACCAGACACAGGCAAACGCCAACAGCTGAGAGGGAATATATGCAATCAAATATCTGAGAGCCAAAGGCTTAACAGGCAGATTCGTACATAGCTCAAATGCCGCTATCCCGATTAGGAGAATGATAGCCCTGTCTAATTCGTGCCAGTTACCACTTGGGTCTTCATAGACGCCGTTACAAAGATACAAAACGCTGCTTAACAATGTAATTGCTGTATATATCACCGAATAAATCGACACAATACGGAGCCATTTTTTCTTATTCATTTTATTTCCTTTCCAAGGCTGCAGCCTAACGCATTGATCCCTATACCGAAACAGAAAGGTTCGTACCGGATTCCGGTTTCAATGCTTCTCCGGTTTTCGTATAGATTACAGGCTCTGTCTTAACAGCATCCGCTGTTTCTTCGATAGATACGCCATTGTCTGCATCAGTCTGAACCGAATCCGGCTTCTTGTCCAATGCGGCCTTTCCACTTTCACTGATGCTTACGGTATCTGTATCCTCATTCCGGCTTTCCGCTATCCTCTTTTCCTGCTCCTCGCGCTCTTCCTTGCGCTTCCTGATGGCGTTTTCCTGCTCCGTCTTCGCTTTTTCCCTTGCTTCTTTTGCCTCCTCCTTCATTCCTTTGTCTGCTTTCTTTTGATAATCCTCCGCTTTCTCTGCAAAGTCCCCGACATATCCCATGGCCCGCTCCATGACGGCTGTATCGCCTCTCCGCTCTGCGTCTTTATACACATGGAAAGGTGTATTCAGTAACTTCATATTTGTACTTGCCCCCGCAAGGCCTTCCATTGTTTTCGTATGCATAATTGTCCTTCCTTTGCGTTTTTCCTGATATAATCCCTTTAAGAACCCCATACAATAGAATCCACGCTTCGCGAGTCTTCTTTGTCATGAATGATGCCGCTATTCCAAAATACCGGAAAACAGCTCGCATTTGCCGCCATCTCCCGGTATTGGTACTACACTGAAAATCCGAATCTCTTATACTCCAATAACGGAAGTATTCTGCCGCCTGTAGGTATCATTGTCTTTCTGGCTCAACTCGTTTTCTACCTGCGCCAGCTTTTTCTCCAGTTCCCGGATTTTCTTTTCATCTCCGGAGGCTGCCTGGATCTGCTGTTCCAGCTGCTGTTTCTTTTCCTTCAGCTTTTTGATTTCCCTGTCAACCTTATCTGTATTTGCGACACATTTCTCCTCCGGCTCTCCCTGGCTGTCCCCGCTTACCTTCGGCCCTTTTCCGTCTGCGCCTTTCCCTAAGCGGCCACCCTTTCCGTCTGCGCGGCCAGCCTTCGGGTCATCAAAAAAGACTTTCCGGTTGCCGTTCTCGTCCTGACCTACCCGGTACAATCCCGTAGGCTTTTGCCCCGATTTTTCACTGCTGATGTATTCATCCCGGGGTTCGGACAACTTACCGGCGTTTTTTTCCTCCGCTGCTTTCTCTGCTTCCTTTGCCTTTTCCGCCCTCTGATCAGCCTGTTTTTCCTTTACCCGCTCTGCGTAGCCGGTGCCGGAATGGTCATAATTTCCATGAATCTGCATTGCCATAAGTATGTTCCTCCTTCAATCTGATATTATCAGGCGACTGTTATGCAGCCGCTTTCCGCTGCAGACAGCTCCCTGTTTCTTTTTTCGGTTATAGAAGAAAGCATTTTAATCCATTTGCTGTGTGCTGCTTTCTGGATGCTGTGGAATGATCAGCAGCACATGGAGGACAAATATATTCTCCTGTGTCTCTATACTCATGGCGCCGCCATATCTTTCAGCCACTTTTTTTACATTCGACAGACCTGTCCCTTTTTTGAACGCGCCTTTCCCATGGAAGCTGTTCCGAATTTCCATCATAAGGAAATCCCCCTGGATCCGCCCGGACACACGGATATACTTTCCCATGCCGGCATCCAGGCTTTTTGCTGCATGAATTGCATTATCCAGCGCATTTGACAGGACAATACAGATATCAATGTCCCGAACGCCGCAGGGGTATGGCAGAAGCAGGGAACAGTCCACATCTATCCCCATGCTTTTTGCAATCCCCAGCTTGTTTCCCACCAGAATATCCACGACCGGGTTGTTGGTGCTGCAGGGAAACGACATTTTTTCCGCCATATCGTCCAGATCCTCCATATAAGCTGCGGCTTCCTCCAGTTTCCCATTCTGCAGGAGCTTTTTTACCACTGAGATGTGGTTCCTGATGTCATGGCGGAAGGACCTTGTTTCATCGTAATGGGTTTTCGCTTCCTCCACATACTGGTTCAGGGAATGTTCCTGCTGCTCCAGCAATGAAATTTCTGTGCTGAGGCGGAAAATCTGCTGCAGCTTCTTATAGGAAAACAGGATGCAGAACAGACTGGCAAGTCCCAGAAGATACATGACCAGCATCTGCCCATGACTGAAAAAGTGTCCCGCCGGCCCTTTGTCCGCCAGGATTTCAAACTGGAAGTCATATTCGATCGCATTGATATAGTTGCTCATGATAAATATCATCAGGATTGGAACAAAAATCAGAAACATCTGCTGCATTCCCATTGCGGTATCAGGAGCATCCGCGGAACACAGATCATCCGCGGGATAAAGGTCATCCACGGGATAGCGGTCATCCACGGGATAAAGGTCATCCCGGGAAAAATAGCGGTATACGATATAATAGCAAAACCCGCTCAGCAAAAAGGATGCCGCCTCGCAGATCAGCATGGCCGCAATATTGCCTGTCTCATGGAAAAAAGCTGGCAGCCATGGGTATGGAAGGCTCATCAGTGAGCCTATGATTCCGTTGCAGAGCAGCATGATTTCCGCTATCAGAATCGCATACAGAAGCGAAGCCTTAAAATTCGCATGGCAGGCAAAAGCCCCGCATATCGAAATCAATAAGGAAAACTCCACAAAACCAATCATCGTGCCGCTCGGAATAAACTCGTTTATAATCACTGCCCCTGCTGCAAACAGGAAATAAAAAGGAGGCCACATTTTCTTTTTCAGGAATTTTGCCAGAAAATAAAGCTGGAAGGACGTTTCCATCATGCCCATAATGTATATATTGAAAAAATCTAAATTCTCAGCCATGTTACCTGCCCCCAAATGCCAAAGCCCTTACATATTCTTCATATACTGCAGGACAACACCGGAAAACTCCCTGCTCCGCAGCCGTGATACGGGAATTTCCCTGCCGTTGTCCATATAGGCAGTCCCGCTTTTATATCCCTTTAAATGCTCCAGGCTGATGAGATAGCTCCTGTGGCACCGGAAAAAATGGCTGCCCAGCTTCGTTTCCAGATTTTCAATCCGCTCATAATAATCAACAACCTCTCCGGAAGCCAGATTCAGATATATTTTTCGGTCTATGACCTCGCAGAAAACAATCTCATCCTTTAGAATGATGCGCCCCTCATACCCCTTTTGCACCAGCAGGCTGTCCTCGCCGGTGTTTTGCATGGACGCGTAAAGGCGCTCCATGGTCTTTTCAAACTGTTTTTCATCCACCGGCTTGACCAGGTAATCGTAAGGCTCTACCTCGAAAGACTGGAATACCATCTCTTTCAGTACCGTAATGAAGATCAAAAAGCCGCGGAACTTACCTGCTCGCAGCTTTCTCGCTGTTTCCAAACCGTCCATGCCCTTCATCTGGATGTCCAGAAACAGGATGTCAATCTGCCCGTCATAATTTAGCAGCTCCTCACCGCTTGAAAATGTCCGAAGCTGAATCTCCCTGTTCTTTTTACGGAAAAAATCGGATACAAAAGCCCTTATATGATCGGACATGTGTTTTTCATCATCACAGATTGCAATACGGATCAATGTGCCACCTCTCTGCCATTATTCGTCAGCGGCAAAAGAAAACTTTTGCCGCTGACTTAAAGAATATTTTATTATAACCTGCCAGAAATACCAAAACAATTTAATTGCCGTGAAATGTTTATCTGCTGCCGCGAGATGCTGTACAAAATCCGATCTATCACTCAGAATATTTCAGCCTGTGCCCTCATCTGTTCCACCAGGGACTGTTTCTTCTGCCTGCGCACCGTCCAGGCAGACAGAAACGCCTCCATGCCAAACAATACAAAGAGGAACAGCCCCATTTGCAGGAACGGGAACTGATATGGGACAACCGCGCCGGCAAAGGATTTCTTACTGACTTCCGTACAGACTGCCATGGAAAGCGGCAGCCCCAGGACCAAGACGGCAAGCGCCGCAAAAAGCCCATGACACATCCCCTCAACGGCACTCATTAAGCGCAGCTGCTTCCCGGTCAGGCCAACGGAGCGAAGGATGCTGTTCTCCCGCTTCCGGGACATCTGGTTGGAAAGCGTCGTATTGATCAGATTGACAACGCCGAACAGGAAAATCAGCCAGGAAAGAGCCTGCAGGCTTCCCAAAATAATGCTGCTCTGCATTTTCTCATATTCGATATGTGTGGCTATGGTATCCATTCCAAGATTGCTGCGGCCGGATACCAGCTCCTGCAGACTGCTTTCCACAGACTCTGCCTTCTTCGGGTCGCTGACAATGCTCCATGAGTAGTCAAAGCTTTCGATTTCAGGATATATCTCACAAAACAGCTCCTCCGGCGCGAACAGGGCCGCCGAGTCCATGGCAAGCGCACCATGTCCGTTTGCCATCTTCGACCCATCGAACAGTCCTGATACGACAACTGTCACCGTTTCCCGGCCCAGGACCAGCTCCATGGCAGCTCCAACATCCATGTCGGCATGGCGCTTCTGATAGCCCGTACTCAGGAGAATGCTGTGGGCATCCGCCGGCATGGCGCCGGATACCAGTGAAGCTTCTACATCCATGCGGTTCGAGTCCGTCAGCATGTCGCACATACCGGCCTCCGCGCTTTCGGAAGTTCTAAATTTGCCGTGCAGAGACCGGCGGGTGACCAGCACGTTCGTCACCCCGTCCACAGAAAGGATCTCCTGCCTTAAGTTTTCGTCCAGCGGATTGCCCGCAGCCATGATTTCTTCCTCCGGCTGCTCTGAGGACAGATATATCTTTATATCCCCGTCCGGGAAAAACAGCCTTGCAGCCTGCTCCGGTGACCGGGTCAGAATCACGGAGGACACCGTCAGAAGAAGGATTCCGCCCAGGCTCAGGGATACCGCAATACTCACTGACTTTTTAAGGTCCCGTCCAAAATTTGCGAATCCCATGGATACGGGGCTTAGTTTCCGGTGTTTCCTTCTGTCGCGTACCTTTTCCTGACCTGTGGAAAAGCGCATTGCCTCCAGGGGGGAAATGCCCGCAGCTATTTTGACCGGTCTGTGAACTGATACGGATACCATGAACCAGCAGGCCACCACGGTCAGAAGCACAGCTATCCCATAATACCCCCCATGGAAACCTTTTGGGAACAGGAGCAGACCGCCGCCCGCGCCTGACAGGATGCCGATTAGGATCCCAATGCCCCCCAGCCGCCGGCTCTCCTTTTTCACGATGCGCCGGATCTGCCTGGGTGTTGCGCCGATGGTGCGGAGCTGTCCATAGCTTTGTATTTTGTCGTTCACAGAGATGCGGAAAATGCTCTGGATGACCACATACCCGCCGGCGAGCACAAGGGCGGCTATACCGAAAACAGTCACAAAGTCAATAGACTTTGAGTTAGAAGCAAAATAATTGCTGTTCATCCCTACATGCGCAGAGCCAAACTGTGCGGCAATCTCCCTGCAGCGGGCAGCCATGGTCTCCTGGTCTAGCTGCCTGTCATTTTTGAAATGCACATAGGCACGGTATCCTGCAGGGTCATATCCGGCCCACTGCGTCAAGGCCGCTTTGGAGACGGCAATGGCGCATAGATTCGCTTCCTTTTCCCCCACATTAGACAGGATTCCGGTCACGGTATAGTTGCCATGAAAACTCTCGGTATCCAACCGAACCGTCTCACCGATTTTGGCATTGGAACCGTAAGCGGAGAGAAAATATTCGCTGACCGCGACTTCATTCGCCTTTGTCGGGAGTTCTCCTTTTACCAGCTCCATCTGGCTGCGGGCAATATACACCATGTCACTGTCGCAGTACACATAGGAGGCGTTGTATCCCTGCCCCGAATGCTCCTGCCCCAGCAGATAGTATTCACCCACGCGGGCAAGCTCCGGAAGGTCTTTCAGCGCCGCCACATGGTCCGCCTCCACGCCGGTGAAGACCGCCTCATAGGTATCGGCCACCTGATTACGCTGGATCTGCGCAATCGAAACGGATAGTACCGCTGACAGGCAGACCAGGAACGCCGCCAGGGCGACGGCAATTACCACCATCAGGTTCCGGCGCTTTTCGCTTGCCAGGCTGCGCTTTGCAAGTTTTTTCACAATAGCGCCGGTATCATTTTCAAAAGGCCATGTCATGGTCTGCCACCTCCTATTCCGTCACACGAAGCTGCTCTACGACACTATTTTTTCTGCAATACCGACCTGCCCATTTTGTAAGGGCTAATTGAAGCATAAAAACTAACAGAACATATAAGAGAACCGGTACTACAGGAAAAGTATAATTTACGAAGCTGAATCCAGGCACGTTCCCTATGGCAGAGCATATTGCTTTTCCAATTCCCAGACCGCAGATAAGGGAGGCGGCAAAACTGCCAACCGTTTGAAATGAATTTTCAAACCCTATCATATGATAAAGCTGTCTGTGGCTTAAGCCAACCGCCCGGAATAACCCCATTTCTTTCCTTCTGGAAATGATATTCGTCATACTGGTATTTGCCAGGTTGATAATACTGAATATGACAATAACTGCCAACAGTGCATATGCCGCAATGGAAATTGTGCTGAATACGCTTTTGTATTGCATCGTCATATCTTTTAATGTCTTCAAGCGTAAAGTATCGCTTGCCAAAACCAATGAATGTAATTCATCCTCAATTCCGGCAAAACTGTCTGTCTTTACCCGGATCACAAACGCACTGTTTGCATTATAGGGAACCGTCTGTTCCATTTCACCTGCCGGAAGGATAAAGCTGACAGAGCTGTCCCTGTCAAAAACAATCGCAGATACGGTATAAGTAAGGCTGTTTCCTGCCTGTGAAAAAGTGACGGTATCGCCCACCTCATAGCTCTTATGCAGGTATTCCAATTCCGGGCTGCCCATGTTAATGACAAGGGAGTTTTCCCCTGTATGGTCATAATCCGGCAATTCCCCGATCATTATCTTGTTCTTTAATTCCTTATAATCCTCTGTGTTCATACTCCGGATTGCCGTTTCCATTCCATCTATCCCGACGCATATCTCCTGCTGGCAGATGATTTCATCTACCCCGTCAATTGACAAAATATCATTTTTCAATTCATCTGTCAGTAGATTGTTTTCCTGCAGCTGAGTGAGGGAAAACGTAGGCGTGACCAGCGCCCGGTTCAATTCCACCACATAACTTCCCTCATAAGGGAAGGCCTGTTTCGCCCTTTGCTCAGGATCAAGGGAAGATAGCAGGGAAGAAATCCCTATAAACATCATTCCGCTCAAAGCCAGTGAAATAAAGGTCAATATACTTTTCTTCCTGTTACGAGACAGATTCATAGCCGCAAGTGAAAACGGCGTAAGATGCTTCCCGCTCTTTTTCCTCTTTTTTGTTCCGCTATAACCGCTATAATGGAATGCTTCCACAGGTGAAACTGACATGGCAATCTTTGCCGGTTTTAAAACAGACAGCCTTACACAAATAAATACAGCGATTCCTGATAAAAACGCAATCACAATATCCGGAAGCAGCTGAAAAGCACTCCAGTCTATCAAAAAAGATAACACCGCGCCTGCCATACATCCAAACGGAATGAAATGAAGCGCAAGATAGTTTCCTTCCCGTGAAATAATTTGTCTGATTTGCTTCTTCGTAGTACCAATCGTGCGAAGCTGTCCAAAGGAAGCTACATTATTTATAACCGAAATGTAAAATATATTGTAGACAACCAGGGAACATACACCGATTAAGACCAACCCAACGAGCAAAACCGTCAGTACCGTCTCTTTTGACATGTTATTGCTGTCAATGTATAAATTATTTACCTGAATATTGTCTGCAGAGATCCCACAATCCAGGCCAATCGTCCGTATCAGCTCTTTTAATTCCTGATTGGTATATTTTGCAGTATCATGGACAGAAACCATAGCTGCCACCGGCCCAGTGGAAAGAGCAGGGTTTTCCCGCACAAAATTTTGTGAAACAACGGCGTTATAAGCAACCCTGTCCCTGTCATTCTCAGCGGTTGTCTGAATAAAACCTGTAATCCGGAAATCTTTTGATTCTAACTGGCGGCTTGCCTGGTTGCGGTAATGAAGGGATATTGTGTCGCCGATCCCCGCTTTCAGAGACAGGGCATCTATATATCCCCTTTCCACGAGCAATTCATCCGCCGCCTGGGGCATACGTCCTTCCAACAGTGTGATGTTGGATGTAGCCCAGCAAACTAAAGTTCCTGTCTCCCGCACAAAAACGTCAAATTTAATTCTCAAGTGTCAAATACTATCTA
>NZ_CALPDH010000007.1:0-187029 GCF_943193215.1 Acetatifactor aquisgranensis
GCCGATTTGTCTGCTATTCTCTCCAATTTCGTTTCCATCAGTATCTCCGTCCCTGAGTACGGCTGATGTGCCCTCAGCAGACAGGCTTCTCACCTGCCAGACTACCCGCCCTTCGTCTGGGCGCACAATCCCGATTTATTATTGCGTTCAGCTTAGCACATTTATGGAACATATACAAGATTCCATGTATGAAAAAGCAAAAAGAATGAATTCTTCACTTGACAATGTGGCAAAGAATTCCTGACTACAGGAAAAATGGTCTCCCTGATGCTCCATGTTCCATGAGCCTTGCCCCAAAAGTGCGTTATCCCTGTCTTCCTTTAGCCAGCCCACAGGCCATACCAATAGAGCCATCTCTGCTATAAAGAACAGAACCGCCACTAAAAGCCATGCCCTTCTTTTATGGAACCGTTCTCTCAGCCAATGACAGCTTCTGGAAAACAGGCCTGTCGTAATCACAGATATCTTCATGTGATTTCCTCCTTTTCATCTGCTTTCACTTTCCTTGCGGCATAGTGACACCATGCGATGTTCACCGGCATAGCCGCCATCACGAGCAGCATATATCTGATATAGGCATCTACCGGCGAAACCAGGCATACCAGCATCGTCAGTATAGATGGAACCAGAACCAGCATTTCCCGATACCTTTTCTGCGCCAGCAGAAAAACAGCACAGGCTATCAGGATATAATTATGAAAGCCGCAGCTATAGAGCATGCCTATCAAAGGCAGCCTTTCCACCCAATATGCCCCCTGTTCGAACATATCCCGGACTTTCCTGTCCTCCACCATGAATTTATAATTCAGGACTCCGTCATCCCAGTACTGCTTTCCCTGAAAAAGGCTGTAATAGCCTATCCTGTTCCCATACTCCTCCCTGTTTGGATAAAAGTAACCATAAATGTGATTCAAAAAAGCCTGAATATAAGTATCCGGATGCCGCACCAACTGGGCGCACCACACCCTGAAATAGGAAGCCAGCTCTTCTGATGTAGGATGCGGCAGGAAACCGGCCTTTACAGGATCTGATTTTTCCGGGTCGTACACCTCGGCAAGGGTATTCATATCTTTCTGGAACAGATGAGTCAGAATTTCCATTTCCTCCTCAGTAATATCCTCATAATGTTCTCTTGCATATCTGGCCGTCTGCTGCAACGGAATGGACAGCGTTTCCCCTATTTCACCCGATGCTATCCCTTTCTGTACCATGTAGATGTTCTGTACCAGATAACAGGACAGAAATAGGCTCAATAAAATGGGAATACACAGTTTCCAATATTTTCTATATGCCAGCACTAAGGTACCACAGAAAAGCACCAACACATATATACCGTTGTTTCTCGTATGGGATATCACTACGCTGCACACAATCAGGAGCATCCACTGATACCAACGAATTCTATCCTCAATCAGGATATGTACCACCACCAGCAGGAACAGCAAAAGGGCAATATATTGCCCTATTTTCCCCTCAGGCGTACTCCTTCCCAGATTCCATCTGTCTGCTGCTGTCTTCAGCAAAAGGAAGAAGTTCTTGAACAGCCAATAATATCCTGCCACCACAAAACAGGCCAGCCCAAACCGCAGCCTGCCATGGAAAATATAATTCCAGTTTCCCAAATCATAATAGCTTCTCCCGAATACCATGCATATCCCGAAGAACAGCGCCAATGCAGACATCCAACGGTTTCTCCGCAATGGATGCTCCCGCACCGCATAAAACATGCAGGCTATCCCGGCCATCAGAAATATCGTTTCCATTCCCCAGCCGCTCATCTTCTGAAAAACGGCAAAGAAATACTTTATGAGCGGAATATCCGTCTTATATCCCCATTCCAGCTCCACCAAAGCGCTGTCCTGTACGGCAAGACAGCTTACCACTGTCCGTATGCCCAGCCAAATTCAGCACAGCCACCCCTTATTTTTCTCTTCCGCACCACACAACAAGACTGAGTTTATATTTTTGCAATGCCTGTCACCCATACTGCTATTCTCCCTTTTCAGCCCCTTTGTATTTTATTTTCCACAGGCTTCCCCCTACGGCCTCTTCCATTCGGAACTCTCCCAGAAATTCCCTCTCCAGAACACCTTCTTCATACAGCAACGATGAAAATCCATATCCCCATGGTGATTCTATCATATAGAATTCATCCCCCATAGCAGAAAAATCCACATCCTCGTACCATATGAATTCCGCATTGGGCAGATAATACTCATAAATCACATCAAACGTGATGAAGTTATACACTATCTTTTCTTCATCCTGTATCTGGGCAAAGAGCTGCTTTGTCTGTTCCGTCCAGGGCACTGTCTTTAATTCCATATAGCCTACAATGGTATAGGAAGACAGCACCATAATACCCAGCCAGATTACGCCCATCCCCCAGGCAAGCAGGCTTTTCCCTGCCAGCCTGATCAGCATGAACAGCCATACGAACAGCAATACATCTACCAGATACCGGTTGTCCCAAAAATGCTGCGTATGCGAGGCAACCACCATGCACAGCCCATAGCTGCCAAAGAAAACCGCGCCTGAAAATGCAATAAATGCTTTCTGCTTTTTTTCCAATTTCTTCCACTCAGAAAACAGGCACAGAATCGTAACTAAGAACAGTATCGCAGGCATGTATTCAGACAACTCAATATTGCACTTAAAAGCCCATGTACACAATTCGCCGATTTTCTGTCCGGCCTCTTCTGTCCTTATATCTCCCGCATCCCTTTTCAGGGTATCGATGACTGCCGCCAGCCAGGGCAGATAGCCAATGACCGTAGCCAGGGAACAAAAAATCCATTTCCTGATTTGAATCCTGTCATTTATGATAAACCATAACAGCAGCCCTGTGTAAATCAATGCCAGCGGCACCACAGCATAATACTGGGTATACACTCCGCCCAGCGAAACTATGGTAAACGCTATCCACCAGCTTATCTTCCCTGACTGTATTATCTCATACGCAAACAGACCAGCGGCCATAACAAAGAAGATGACCCAGGAATACATGCGTACATTCACGTTATAATAAATCATCTGGGCTCCCAGTCCGCTTACCAGCAGGAACGGAATGGCAGTCTTCACTCCCCACCTTTTTCTGACAAGAGTAATTCCCAGAATGCCGGTAGCAGCAATGCCGGCCACCGATACCATTTTTGCCACAAAGAGACTTTTTCCAAAGATGGCCATGGCTCCCATGACCAATAGATAATATAGAGGAGGATGCACGTCTGCAGCCGTGGCCTTCAGCATTCCGGCCACACTGTTCTTCGTCACGATCTGCCATGTGAAAGCTTCATCCCAGTCTACCGCTTCGTTCCGGCATATCCTGATTATCAGTGCCAGGACTATCGCCAGTTCCATCACAAGAATGGGAATCTGCCATTTCTCCAGCAGCTTTTCCGCCTGCAGCATCCATTTACTATGACACAGAAAATTTCTGTCCCCAAACCACCCTGTCAGGATAAAGCACAGCATCCATAAAAAGGCCCAGAGACATATTACATTTTTTACATTGAGCGGAAAGCCATATATATACCTGGCAACCGCTTTTCCCTCAATAGGCTCCCCGCCGAAATATAACGCTTCACTGCCTGATTCATCCGGTTCTCCGTCCGGCGCATAAACTGCCCGGAATATTACCCCCCCCCGAAACCTCATAAGAATACGGGGAACCTTTCTTAATCCACTTTCCGACAGATACCGGGGTATATGCTCCATCATTTACATCGCACAGAGGAACCGCTTTCTCCACAACCACTTTCCCGTCCCCATCCATGATGGTGACTGTCAGTTCCCCTGTATCGGGCTTTCCATTCGGAAATGCAATATCAAAATCCAGTTCCGAAAGATAGCTGGTCTGAGCCACAAAAAACTGTTTCAGCTCCTGAGCTTCATTCTCTGTTTCTATATAAGGGACTTGCGGCGCTGCATCTATGTTGACATCCCTTCTCACCAGACATAATGGATAAACACAAATGCACAAAACAATGCAGCACGCCAGCACCCCGATTTCCCATGCTTTCTTCATTTAACTATCCTTTGTCCTTTCTCCGACTCTGTCAAAATATCTTCTTCTCCTTATGCAGCATCCACGCGCATGCCGCTCCCACCGCCAGGCACACCGCACATACCGGCCAGTTTGTCAGGGCAGAAGTCACGGGGAGATAGCTCAGCACATAGGAAAGCACATTCGCCCCGATATGCACTGCCAGAGCCATCCGGAAATCTCCGAAATATTCATAGGCATACGCCATCAGATAGCCCAGCACCACCGCGTAGAGCGCCTGCACCGAATTCCCATGGTAAAGGGCGAAGAAAACGGCGGACACCAGCATTGCGGCGGACAGTTTCATGTAGCGTCTGATACAATTGAATATGATTCCGCGGAACAGCAGTTCCTCCGCAACAGGTGTGATTAGGCCGAAACAGATCAGCCCAATGGGGAACCACGCCCCATACTGATTCTGCGCCACTTGGCTGTAGGCCTCCGAGCCGTCTATGACACCGGACAGCAGGAACAGCACATTCAGGCCGATTGCCAGGCCCGCGGTGGCTCCTGCCAGAAGCGCGTAATTCTTTGCAGGCTCTGCCTTGATATGCAGAAGCTTCATATCCTCCGCGGTCTTTGCCAGCATCCTCTTCGCCATCTTTATGATGCAGAGCGCGCCGACCACATATCCAAAGGTAGAGACCAGCACCGCTCCGTTTCCGGTCAGGGTCTCCAGCTCTCCGCCGGCATTCCGCACGAACAGGAAGTCCCCGCCGGATATCCGGGCGCCGATATTTGCCAGAATCACAACTCCAATATTCACGGCGATATTCCTTGCCAGGAAGAATATCAGGAAAGGAAGCACCATCTGCCAGATTCTCTGGGAGGCAGTGGCCTTCTCCGGCTTTTCCGTGCCGCGCAGCAGGAATTTCTGCAGTTCCTCCACGGAACGGACGATGTAATCGCACTTTGCGTCCCGCAGTTCTTCCATGCTGCCATAGCCGTATGTAACGCCTACGCTCTCCACGCCCGCTTTCCTGGCGCCCTCCACGTCGAAGCTTCTGTCCCCGATCATGTACACCTTGCTCTTCTCCACAGGCCAGTTGCCGAAGAGCTGCTTCAGCGCCTCATTAATGACTTCTTCTTTCTGCACCCTGGTGCCGTCCATCTCGCTGCCCACTACAGCCTTGAAGTACTTGGCGATTCCGAAATGCTCCAGAATCCGCCGCACGAATTCCGTGGGCTTGCTGGAGGCCACTGCCATGAACATCCCCTGGGAATTCAGGGCATTCAGCATCTGGGGGATGCCGTCGTAGAGCTTATTCTCGAAGATTCCCGTATCCCGGAAACGCTCCCTGTACTTCTCGATGGCCGCCTCCGCCCGGGCATCATCCATATCATAATACTTCATGAAGCTGTCTTTCAAAGGAGGGCCGATAAAAGGCTCCAGCTTATCCAAATCAGGCTCCTCGATACCAAAAGAGGAAAGCGCGTACTGCACACAGGTGCAGATGCCCACCTTGGGGTCCGTCAATGTTCCGTCCAGGTCGAACAAAAGATATTTTTTCATTTAAAAACTCCTAATCCTGTCGCTGCCATCGTCAGCGGTATTTTCTATTTTGACAATCTTCACATCATAGCCGATTGTATTATTTACCTGCACATGGGCCGTCTCGCCCTCTTTCTTCCCAAGCAGCGCCTTGCCCAGAGGGCTCTCGTTGCTGATCAGATTCTCCAGGGAATTCCCCCGAACCGTGGTGACGATTTTATAAGTCTCCTCCAGCCCGTCCTCCAGGAATTCCACTGTCACCGTGTTGTTTATGCCCACCTCGTCCTCAGCGGAATCCTCGGAGATGACCCTGGCGGTCTTGATCATCCTCTCCAGATAGCGGATGCGGCTCTCGTTCTGGTTCTTGAATCTCTTCGCCGCATAGTACTCGAAGTTCTCGCTCAGGTCTCCCTGTGCCCTGGCTTCTTTCACGTCCTCCAGGGCCTTAGGCCGCACCACCAGCTTCCGGTGCTCAATCTCCTCTTCCATTTTTTTGATATCGCTTGGTGTCAATTGATCATACATCTCAAAAACTTACCTTTCCTGATTTGAATGCTTCTTATTTATAATCCGATTCCGTATACTACAGCCACCGCCAGGATAATCTGGATGATGGCAAAGCGGAACACTGTCTGGGTATTGGACCAGCCCCACGCCTTGCGTGCCTGGTCGTGCAAAGGTGTACGTATCTTCGTCATGATGCGGATGTTGAACGCACGGATCAGCCCCACTTTTATCAGGCCCAGTCCTCCGTCCAGTATCAGCACCAGCGCAACGGGAATGTAAAGGACCGGGCTGCCTGTCTTCAATATAGCGATACTGATGAACAATCCCATGGCCCTGGAGCCCGCGTCACCCATCAGCAGACGGCTGGGCGTGGCGTTGTACCACAGATATCCCAGGATACAGGCCGCGAAGAGCAGTATCAGATAGGAGAAATCCTGCCCTGTTCCCAGGGTCCTGTCCACCAGATAAATCGTCATGATGGTAATGATGGTCAGCGTCCCCGAAAGCCCGTCCACTCCGTCAGCGCAGTTAGTCACATTCACGGAGACCCATACCAGCACCACAATCAGAGCGCCGAACACTATCTTCGGGATGACCAGCTGCATATGATGGAACAGAGCCAGCTCAATGATGTTATCATTATAATGAAGGAAAGTCATGGCCACCAATATGGCCACGCACAAATCCAGAAGCCCTTTTTTCCATTCACCCCAGGGCTTCTCCGAGGCATCGTCCAGAAAACCCGTCACCATGCATATGACAGTCAGAATCAGATAAATCACGAGCTCCGCCTTCATAGGCACGAAGAGAAGCGCCGATGCCACGAAGGCCAGCACGAAGATGATTCCCGCGCCCCTAGGCTTCCCGGCGGAAAGCTTTCCGTCATGGGCGAATTCCCGCCCCGCATCTTTCGGAAGATACTGACACAGCTTTGCCGTAGCGGTCACCGTGGCAAGGAACGCGAACAATATCCCGCCCAGAGCAAGCAAAGAGGAATAATCCCCGGAAATAATGTTCTGTAACATATAACCCCCATATAGATTCAATATATTTTTTAAGCGCCCATACGGCACCTTTATAAGCATGTACGAATAGTACGATTTTATCACAAAGCCCGGGCAAATGCAATCTGTTTCGCGCTGCGCCGCCCCGGACTTTTTTCCCTAAATCTTTCCAACATATTTTCTTTGCCCGGGGTCATACTAAGACCAAGATAAGTCGCAGCGAAACACTTATATCTGATCTTCAGGATAGGTGCGGAGCGGCACTTATCTTGAAGATAGATAAACGAAATATAAAGTATTGGAGGTGAAAAAGATGTCCGGAAACAGAACGAATAAAGTAGAGGTACCTGAAGCTAAGGCAGCTATGGATCGTTTCAAGACCGAGGTTGCGTCTGAGCTGGGTGTGAACCTGAAAGAGGGCTACAACGGTGACTTGACTTCCCGTGAGGCCGGTTCTATCGGCGGCGAGATGGTTCGCCGTATGATCAAGAAGCAGGAAGAGCAGATGAAATAAGGCTTCCCTGACTGACAGAGAATATTCTTAAGCTGCCGCAGAAAGGTATGCGTGCGCCGGTAACGCGCATGCGTGCTTAGATGCAGGCGCTTAGAGACAAGAGGCTGCCATGGCAATGATTGAAAATCAAAGCCGTGGCAGCCTTCTATTATGTTCCTGTCTCTTTCGCGGTTCACTCGCCGAATACAGCCTTGTAGTCCGCCTGGAACTTGGCGATGCCGGCGTCTGTCAGGGGATGCTTCACCATCTGCTCGATCACGCCGTAAGGCACTGTGGCGATATCAGCGCCTGCCAGCGCGCAGTCGGTCACATGGACCGGGTTGCGGACGCTTGCCGCGATGATTTCAGTCTCTAAATCAGTCACGGAAAAGATGTCGGAAATCTCACGGATCAAATCCACGCCCCTCTGGCTGATGTCATCCAGACGCCCCAGGAAAGGAGACACGAAAGCCGCGCCCGCCCTGGCTGCCAGCAGCGCCTGATTGGCCGTGAAAATCAATGTCACGTTCACCTTGATGCCCTCGGCGGAAAGCGCCTTGCAGGCCTTTAAGCCCTCCACTGTCATGGGAATCTTTACCACCATGTTGGGATGAATCGCGGCGATTTCTCTGCCCTCTTTAATCATGCCCTCCGCATCCGTGGTGGTGGCCTTCACCTCGCCGCTGATCGGGCCGTCCACGATGGAGGCGATTTCCGCGATGACCTCCTCGAATACTCTGCCTTCCTTTGCAATCAGGGAAGGATTGGTGGTTACGCCGCAGATGACACCCATGTCATTTGCTTTCCTGATATCCTCTACTTTTGCGGTGTCAATGAAAAAACGCATCGTTGAATCTCCTTTCTTTTGTCTTCCATTTCATTATAAACGCTATGGATGGATTCTTCAACTATAATCTGTGGGTTGCTTTGCTTTCGGCTTCATGATAAAATATTGACACAGGAAGGCACTGCTGTAAAGTCAATCCGGCCATATCCCAAAACGATATGTCTACTTTCAGGACCAAAGACGACATCCTGACGCCCCTGATGCGCCCATGCTATCTGACCTATGACAGGAAGTCCGGTGAAGCATTTATCCTCAATCAGGAAATCGTTCAGGAATTCCTGCGATTGTGCAAGACCGGAGGATGGGACGGGCTGATGCAAGCAACATAAAAGCCAGTTATGGGGGTATACAAATGGAATATGGACAATACATGTGGCTATATGAACTCAACTTTTTATCCGTATTTATCCGGCTCTTTCTCGCTATGCTCTTCGGCGGCATCCTTGGCTATGGCAGAGAGAAAAAGCATCTTCCGGCAGGTTTTCGGACCTATATGATTGTCTGCCTGGGCTCGGCTCTCGCCATGATGGCAGGCATCTATGTGACAGAGACCACCGGCGGCGCCGATGCCAGCCGAATCGGCGCTCAGGTAGTCAGCGGCATCAGCTTCCTGGGCGCGGGGACCATACTGGTCACCAGGCAGAATCAGGTAAAAGGGCTGACCACTGCTGCCGGGCTGTGGGCCGTGGCCTGTATCGGGCTGGCCCTGGGCGCAGGCTTCTACTCCGGCGCGATTATCTGTTTTGCCGCGCTATGGGTTTCCATCCAGATTTTGCGTTTCGTGGACAAGCGGCTCCAGACCCATTCCAAGACGGTCTCCATTTATATAGAATTCACGAAACTCGCAGATTTAAGCGCTTTCATGACTTTCGCGAACACCCAGCACTGCATCATCAACAATCTGGAAATGAATCGGTCAAATCCCACGAATCCCAACGGTTCCGTCTCAGCGACCATGACTCTGCATTTCGCGGAGGTGACGGCGTATACGCAGATTGTGGAAACTTATGGGGCTTTGGACGGGGTTGTCACGATGAAAGCGATTTAGCCGCCAACGCCTGCATGACCTCTTTCATATCCGCGATCCGCTTTCCCACCTCTTTTTCCGTACAAGATGCCAGTACGCGCCGCAGCCTCCTCTCCATCCGTTGCTCCTGAAATGGCCTCCGGCGCAATCCTGCTTTCTGCAGACCTGTCCGTTTCCGCCTGCAAGCGGGCATCATCCCGTGCCAGCCTGTCATCGCCGGCCCATCGGCAGGATACTTCCGGCCGCCCTGTTTCCCCTCCCCAAGCATGGCCTCCAAAGTCTTCCCCAACCCATACACATCACATGCTGCCGTCAGACAACCGCCTGCCTGCAGCTGCTCCGGCGCGGCAAAGCCCGGCGACCCGGCCCGGGAGGTCACCTCCTCCGCCATGGAGCAGACGCAGCCCAGGTCAATCAGCCTGACCCGGCCGTCCTGCATGACGATGATATTGGCAGGCTTGACATCCCGGAATAAAAATCTCTCCGGCAGCTGATGAAGATACCAAAGTCCATCTGCCAGCATCAGTCCCGTGCGCACAGTCTGCCCAGCCGAAAAACGCCGCCGCTTCAGCACTTCCTCCAGGCTATAGCCCTCCACATACTCCCGAAGCAGCAGCCCGAGCCCTGCCTCCCGCACAAACGCAGTAAATCCGGGATAAATCGGATGCCGCAGCCCCTCCAGAATCCTGGCCTCCCGCTCCAGCATCTCCACCTGTGAACTGACTTTACAGGCATATCGCTTACCATCCGCAATATCCTCCACGCAGTACACGTCCGAAAATGTTCCTGTTCCCAGCAGCCTTCGCCGGACATATCCCCGCCCGGCGAGCACTGCCCTGTCCAGATATTTCTCTTTTCCTCTCCGTTCCAGTCTGTCATATTCTATCATCCATACCAGCCCTTTCATCCTACTTCTGCGCAAAAACCGGGCTGCCCCAGCCTCTCCTCCGCAGATGTACTCTTATCAAGCTACTATACAGCACAGAGAATCCTAATAAAAACTAACCCTCTCCGTCCGAAAGCGTCCCGCGGAAGACACCACCTGCGCAAAAAGGCGGCAGCAAATTCCATGAAATCACTTTCCATACAAAACAGCGCATATATACTAAAAAACATGAGAAATAATACGAAATTATAGATTAAAATCACTGATTAAACATCATTCAGAAAATCTCGAACAAATCAGATTCATTTCAGATAAACTCATTCCAGCTAAATTCATTCCAGCCAAAAGCCACTGCCGCTATGCCTCCAAATCCGCCGCCGGGGCATCAGCGCCAACGGAAAACTGGTTCCGTCAGCCCTGCGATACCCGCAGCAGCAAAATTCTGTCAGCAGAATCAATACAATATGGCCTGACTCATTTCATAAAAATATTAGACAAATCATTGAAGAATATCACCACCATCAGCACCATGAAGAACATCAGCCCCACGAAATGGACCATGCCCTCTTTCTCCGGCGGCACCGGCTTGCCCCGGATGACTTCCACCAGCAGGAACACCAGCCTGCCTCCGTCCAAAGCAGGCACCGGGAGGAGGTTCAGTATCCCCAGGTTCACCGACAGCATCAGCATGATATTCAACATGCTCAGCAGTACGCTCTGCCAGCCGTACTCCTTGGCCGTATCATAGGTCTTCCCCACCACGTTCACCGCGATGCCTACAGGCCCCGCCACGTCCTGGCGGCTGACCCGGCCCCGGAACATCATGCCCAGACTCTTGTAGGTGGCCTTCACGGAATAGCGCATCTCATACCAGGCATATTTGAAAGTCTCCACGCCTTTCGGCTCCACGAAATCGGCATTCACTACGCCCAGCAGATAAAGTCCTGACGCTTCATCGTACTGCGGCGTCACCATGGCCGTGTACCGGCTGCCGTCCCGCTCATAGACCACCTCCACGTCACCGCCGGAATAAGAGGCCTGCATGTAAAGCGAGATCTCCTGGTACAGCCCCAGCTTTTCTCCATTGATGGAGATGATTCTGTCCCCGTCCCGAAGACCTGCGGCCTCCGCACCGCCGCCCTCTGCCACCTGGGAGGCGACGGGGTCACGGATTGCGATGATTCCATTCATATTCACCATGACAAAGGCGATGACGAATGCAAGAATGAAATTAAAAATCGGCCCTGCCGCCACCGTGGAAATCCTGGCCCAGACGCTGGCATTCAGGAAAGAGCCCTCACTCTGCTCCCCCTCTTTCGTCATCAGCCCGTCCTCTCCCTCGAACATGCAGGCACCGCCGATGGGAAAGAGCTTCAGCGAATATTTCGTCCCTTTCTTTTGAAAAGAGCAGAGCGCAGGCCCCATGCCCACCGCAAACTCCACCACATGGATGCCGTTCGCCTTGGCCAACAGGAAATGTCCGAATTCATGGGCAATGACCACCACCCCGAATATCACAATGAACCAGATTAAAGTCATCATTTATCTGTCAATCCTCCCTAAAACATACTGCGATTCTGCCGGCCTGCAAAACAGGCAAGGCAGTTCATCTGTGCCGCGCGGTCTTGCGCAGGCCAGACCGGAGTCAGCGCTGCTCCCTATGGGCCACATGCTCATAAGTCTCCCGTTCCGTCTCCAGAATATCCGCCACAGACGGATCCGCAATGACCTTATGCTGTTCCATGGCCTCGCCTATCAGCTCCGCGATTCCCGGATAGGTCAGTTTGCCTTTCAAAAACATCTCCACCGCTTTCTCATTGGCCGCATTGTATACAGTAGGCATGCTGCCTCCCGCCTCCGCCGCCCGGTAGGCCAGCGCCAGCCCCGGGAAAGTCTCCGTATCAGGCTTTTCAAAGGTAAGCTGCCCCAATTCGAACAGATCCAGCCGCCTGCCCACCAGGGGCCTCCTGTCCGGATAGAACAGAGCGTACTGGATGGGGAGTTTCATGTCCGGCACGCCCATCTGAGCGATTACGGCACCGTCTTTGTACTGCACCGCCGAGTGGACGATGCTCTGAGGATGAACCACCACCTGAATCCGGTCCAGCTCCACCCCGAACAGCCACTTTGCCTCCATGACCTCCAGGCCCTTGTTCACAAGGGTAGAGGAATCGATGGTGACCTTGTGGCCCATGGTCCAGTTGGGATGCTTCAGGGCATCCGCAGCCTGCATGTTCCGCAGCTCCTCTTTCGTCTTCCCCCGGAAAGGGCCCCCCGAGGCTGTCAGCAGAATCTTCTCTATGCCGATTTCCCGGTACAGCGCCTCCCGTCTCCCGCTCCTGCCGATCAGCTCTCCGTTCAGGGACTGGAAAATGGCACTGTGCTCGCTGTCCACAGGCAGGATGGCCACTCCGTGCCGCTCCGCTAACGGCATGATGATATGCCCGGCGCACACCAATGTCTCCTTGTTTGCCAGGGCGATGTCCTTGCCCGCCTCAATCGCCGCAATGGTAGGCCTGATACCAATCATGCCCACAATGGCCGTCACCAATACCTGGCTTTCGGGCAGAACCGCGATTTCCAAAAGCCCCTCCATACCGGCCAGAACCTCCACCTCCAGATCCGCCACTTTTGCCCGCAGATCCGCCGCCGCGTCCTCAGACCACATGCAGGCCTTAGACGGATGGAATTCCCTGATCTGGGCCTCCATTTTTTCCACGCTGCTTCCCGCCGCCAGCGCCACCACCCGGAGATCCGGGTTGTTCCGCACGATTTCCAGCGTCTGGGTTCCGATAGAACCGGTGGAGCCTAATATTGCTATGTTTTTCATATGAATACCTTTGCCCTCTTTTCGCAGTATTACACCAGCATCAGAATCGTCAGAAAGTAAGTCATGGGAGCCGTCACAATCATGCTGTCGAATCTGTCCATGATGCCGCCATGCCCCGGGATGAGCTTCCCATAATCCTTGATATCGTGATTCCGTTTAATCGCAGACGCCGCCAAATCCCCTGCCATGCTCATGACCGCGCCCGCGCCGCAGATGACCGCGATTACCCAGGCGATACTTTTGTCCGGGAAAGCTTTCTCCACGAAAAAGTATCCATACAGCCATCCGATCAGCGCCGCTCCCAGCACGCCGCCGATACATCCCTCCAGCGACTTCTTAGGGCTCAGCGCCGGGAAAATCTTCTTCCTGCCAATCAGCTTCCCCACCGCATAGGCGCAGGTGTCGCATCCCCAGGAGCTGATGAGAATCATCCACACCGTATAGATGCCCTGAGGCGCCATCCTGGTCTGGTAGACAAAGGAAAGCAGCACCGGCGCGTACAGATAGGAAAAGACCGCCGCCACCGTCTGATTCGCGTTATACCGCGGAAAAGTAAGCACATAGACGAATATCACCGCCAGGAAAGTGCCTACGATGCACATCAGCAGATAGGTATCCTCCCCCACAAAATACATCGTCAGATAATAACAAATGATTCCAATCAGCCCCGCCTTTTCCAGTCCGTTGGGAACGCGGGCCATGGATGACGTTTTTTCGTTATCTTTTGCGCATTTCAGCGCCTTTGTCAGCTCCCGGAACGCCACCAGCGACACGCCGCACAAAATCGCCGCCAGCGGGCCTCCGCCGTAGCTCATGGAGCCTATGGCGATAATCAGCAATACGATTCCGCTTGCCAGTCTGGTCCAAAACATAATTTATCCCCCATTTTCAGCGCACTTTCAGGCCGCCATACTTCCTGTCTCTATGATTATATGCCTCCACAGCTTTCATCAATTCTTCTTTGGTGAAATCCGGCCACAGAACCGGCGTGAAATAAAATTCCGTGTAGGCCAGCTGCCACAGCAGGAAATTGGAAATCCGCTGCTCATTGCAGGTCCGAATCAGCAGATCCGGCTCGGGAATCCCCGCCGTATCCAGGAAACCGCTCAGGGTCTCCTCGGTAATCTCCTCCGGCCGCAGCTTCCCCTCCGCTACCGCCTCGGCCATCTTCCGGGATGCCCGGACGATTTCATCCCGGCCCCCGTAGTTAATCGCTATCTGGAAATGCAGGCCGTCATTGTCCTTCGTAGCCTCCTCCAGCTCCTGAATCCTGCTGCGGATATCCTCGTCCAGCCGGGATTTCTCTCCCAGCACCCTGACGCACATGCGGTTCTTCTCCGCCGTCTTCAGACAGGTCTTCATATAATTCCGCAACAGCTTCATCAGCGCGTCCACCTCGTCCCGGGGACGGCCCCAGTTCTCCGTGGAAAAGGCATACACCGTCAGGTACTGGATCCCCATCCGGTAGGCATCCTCACAGATAGTCTCCACCGTCTTCGCCCCCTGTACATGGCCGTAATTGCGCGGCATCCCCTTGCTCCGGGCCCATCTGCCGTTTCCGTCCAAAATAATCGCCACGTGCCGCGGCATTGTCAGTTCCTCGCCCATTTCCGCTCCCATCTGTCTTTGCCGGGCCTCCAGCCCGGGTAAACTTTCAGTCGTTTATTTCTATCTTCATTACCGTTTACAACGAAGCAAGGGGGAACAGATGTCCTCTTCCGCTCCCCCTCATTTGCCTTACCTTAAACAGTCACGACTAGACGGTCATGATTTCCTTGGACTTCGCCTCAATCATGGCGTCCACTTCCTTGATATACTTATCCGTCAGCTTCTGCAGCTGATCCTCCAGCTGTTTAATCTCATCCTCCGAGACATCGGTCTTGCCCAGCTTCTTCAGGGCGTCATTGCCGTCCCTGCGGATATTGCGGATGGCCACCTTGCCGTCCTCGCCCTTTTTCTTTACATCTTTCACCAGGTCTTTTCTGCGCTCCTCCGTAAGCTCCGGGAACACCAGACGAATCACGCTGCCGTCATTGGAGGGATTGATGCCGATATCGGAAGTCAGGATAGCTTTCTCGATAGTCTTGATCAGGGACTTGTCCCAGGGCGCAATCTGTATGATGCGGGCCTCCGGTACGGTGACATTGCCCACCTGCTGAATCGGTGTAGGCGTCCCATAGTAATCCACACGGAGCTTGTCCAGGATATGAGGGTTCGCGCGTCCTGCGCGGATGCCGTTGTAATCCCCCTCCAGGAAGTCGATGGCCTTTTTCATTTTGTCTTCGTATTGCTGTAATCTAGCATCCATAGTACTGTCCTCTCCTTCTATCTCTTTTATACCAGCACCTTTGTGCCGTTAAAGTTTCCCTTGATGGTGTTCACGATACTGTTCTCCTCGTTCAGCCCGAATACCCACATGGGAATCTTGTTTTCCTTTGCCAGAATCGACGCCGTCATATCTACCACATGGAGGTTCCTGGAGATTACCTCATCGATGGTGACCTCGCTGTACTTTTTCGCCTCGGGATTTTTCGCGGGGTCGTCGTCGTACACCCCGTCGATGGACTTGGCCAGCAGAATCACGTCCGCCTCCACCTCCACTGCCCGCAGCACCACTCCTGTATCCGTGGAAAAATAAGGATGCCCCGTACCTCCCGCAAAGAACACTACCTGTCCCTCCGAGAAATATTTCACTGCCCTGTCCTTGGAGAAAAGCTTCGTAAAGGAGCCGCATTCAAACGGTGTCAGAATGCTGGTCTTCATTCCTGTGGAACGGAAAATCTCCGATACATAGATGCAGTTCATCACCGTGGCCAGCATGCCGATCTGATCCGCTTTCGTGCGGTCGATATTCTCGCTGGTCCTGCCTCTCCAGAAGTTCCCGCCGCCGATGACAATGCCCACCTGGGTGCCGTCATCCGCCAGCTGCTTTACCTGCAGGGCCACCCTCCTCACTGTCTCCTCATCGAAGCCGGTCCTCTTCTCACCGGCAAGGGCTTCCCCGCTCAATTTCAATAGTATCCTCTGCGTTGTAACCACATCCTTTCTTATTTTTCTTCCTTCCACTGTATGTGCTGGACCGGCAATGTATCATCCGTAATCGGCAGAAGCACTGTATCATCCATGGCCTGAATCGTCTCGATGATAATCGGCAGCGCCTCCCTGGTGGTGGTCTTTCCAGCCGCGTCATGCATCAGCACTACGGATGTGCCATGGTCTTTGACGGCAGCCGTGCAGTTTTCTATCAGCATCTCCACCGGAACCAGAAAGCTCCCCCCGTCGCCGGATGAAATATTCCAGTCGAAGAAGCGCACACCCTGGCTGTCCAAATACTCCGCGAACTCCCGCATGTCGATTTCGCTGACCGTATTGGAGCTCCCGCCGGGAAACCGGTATATCGTGCTCTCCACGCCGGTGACCTCCAGAAGATAGGCCTGTTCTTTCTCGAAATCCGCCGCGAAGTCCTCTACCGAAGCGTATATCTCGTCATATTTGTGGGTGTAGGAATGCATCCCAAGCGTATGGCCTGCCTCCACGATCTTCCGCAGATTTTCCTCCGCCTGGCTGCCCTCTCTGCCCACCACGAAAAAGGTGGCTTTCACGCCGTACCTATCTAAAATATCCAGAATCTCCTGGGTACTTTCGCTGGGGCCGTCGTCAAATGTCAGGTAGACTTTGTGGGCGGCATCCTGTTTCGCTGTGCCCGCAATCCCCTGTCCGTTCGCCGCAGCAACGTCTGTCTGCGGATTCCCATCCTGCAGGCTATTCTCCTGTCCTTCAGCCTGCTTTCTTTCATGAGGCTCCGTGCCCTCTCTGCCGGCATCACCGGGCCCCGGCTTCTCTCCCTGTCCGGGAGAATTGTCCGGCCCTGCATCCGACGTCTCCGCCAGTTTCTCCAGCCTGTCCCGCTGCTCCATCACAATCCGGGTCAGGTTGCCGATTTTATCTTTCAGGCTCTCTATCGTATGATTCAGGCTCCATATCCGGACCAGGAGAACCGCGCACAGCACCATCCACAGCGCTGCCATTATCCTGTACATCGCTGTGCCGCTCTTTTTAGGGGATTCCTCTCCATTCTTCGCGGCTTTTTGCTTTCTGTCCTTTGATACGGCATTCTTTTGTATGTCTTTTGTCGGAATCTTATCTTTGGAAATATGGTTTTTCGACATATTCCGTTCTGACATATTCTCTCCTGATTCAATTTTTGCCCTCTCAGCTTTCAGTATAGCATATTCCTCTTTTTTGGGAAAGATAAAAATAAAAATTTGATAGGATTCGTATGACAGTATTTTAATGAATGAGCCGCCTGAAGACAGGCGGCTCATTCTCTATTCATTACAGACCATATCTTTGATACAGCATATCCCGGAAAACCTTATCCCGCATGGCCCGCTCCAAATCATTTGTTCTTTTTTCTTCCACCATCTTCAGCCACAGCCGGCTCAAGCGCTCCTCTCCCTCTTCTCTTCCTTCTTCTCTTCCTTCTTCCCTTCCCTCTTCTCTTCCCTCTTCCCTCATAATCTTCGCATAAGCTTCTTCATCAAATTCTGTAAGCAGCATAAGCATCACCTCCGACTTCTTTTTCAGAAGATACTCTTTCAGCACCCCTTCTTTGGCGCATCTGTCAATTGCTTTATCCATGGCTTCGGCCAAGCTGCCTCCTGACTCCTGATACTCACGGACATACTGTACCAGCGTCACGTACCCTTCCAACGCCGGACATTTCTCCAGTAGATTCTGGTTTCCGCCTGCATTGATATTCAGCATATGGGCAGTCCATTCATATCCCTCTTTCGGCATCAGAAACGCATCTGAAAGCTTCAGCTCCTGCCTGTCCGGAGCATCTTCGCGGCCATTATAGAATACATAGTAATCCGGAGCCGGAATCTGTACCAGCTTCTTCCCATACAGCTGCATGCCCTTCGACTTCAGTATCCCATCAATATTATGGGCAAAATAGATCAGTCCCCTCAACGGCATATTGTAATTCAAAGTGCTCTGCTGCTCCCACAATGCCAGCTGATTCTGAAACAATACTGATACATCATTCTTCCCATGTATATAGATTGCATCAGAAAGTGTGACAATCTCCAGGCTTTCGGCATCCTCATAATCCGTGCCGTTCAGGGCATTGTACAGGGACAGGGCATTGCGCTTATCCGAGAACAAATCGTGGAATACCGTGTCCTTATGGTTTCGTTGTATAGTATTTCCGTTTGTCATGCAAGATTCTCCCTCGTTTTGATATATCGTTCTTTTGTACGGAAACTATAATCAACCCTATAAAAATATAGTAACATATTGGAAAGTTACTGTAAACTCTTTTCTCACGCCTCTCTGCTACCATCCGAAGCGCAGCTTCCCTGGCTCCCGCAGCTGCCGCCGTTTCCGCAGCCGGCACAACCGGCGCAGCCACCTGCACACTGCCCTTTGCGAAGCTTCCCCAGCTGACTGCGGAGAATAAAGAATACAATAATCGCCAGAACCGCGATAATAATAATATCTGCCATCTATCGTCCCTCCCGGTACCCATTTGAGAATCATTCTCATTTCAGTATATGCCACAAGAGGAAAAATGTCAAGTTTCTTATGGGACAGTCGCCATACCACCTTGAAAGGCATCCCAATAAGCAATATTTGCTTTCGTCAAACACGCCTTTAAACCCTTATCAGACGTCACTACCGTCATGTCTTGTCCGGACATACATATAGGAATTCCTTTCCTTAAGAAATTGATTGAATATAGTCCTATTCTACCACGGCTTGTCTGTCATCGTCTACTACAATTTTATCATCTGGCATTTTCCTGCCCTAATCCCTCTCCCTGTCCCGCAAAATCCCCGCCAGCATGTGGAACATGACCCCGCATACCGCCAGGAGCACCGCGTAGAGTTTCCCGGTATTGCTGGCCAGGAGCGTCATGATGATGCCCAGGACTGGGATATGGCGCTCTACCTTGCCTATAAGGCTTTCATAGGGCACGGGCTCCATATCCTCTTCCCTGTTGGCGTCCCCTTTCGTGACAAACTCTCCTTCCACATAGCGGTTCTCTTCCACACGGTGGGTGATGACGGAGCCGTCTTTCTGGAAAGCGATGATATCCCCTGTCTCCACCATATCCGGCTCAGCCGCCTTCACGTAAATCACGCTCCCCACCGGAATCTCCGGCTCCATGCTGCCGCTCACCACCTCATAGATTTCATATCCCATCAGACGCGGCACTGTCAGCGGCAGAAATGCCGCAATGACTCCCAGCAGTATCAATGTCCCAAACACGCTGCAAAGGGCAGGAAAAACTTTCCTGCCCTTTTTTTCAGAGGGACGTGAAATTGACTCCAATTCCTCTATCATGATTTCGGTTCCTCTTCCTTCTTTTTCTTCTTCATAATCAGGAAATACCACGCTGCCCCTACGGCTCCGAGCACCAGGACGATAATCACCGGAACCGGTATCCCCAGAAGCCTGGCATCAGCGGCAACAGTCAGGAAGTTACTCGTAGGTACTTCTTCATCATCCAGATTCTCCAATTCTTCCGGCGCTCCCAGAGGCGGTTCTTCATCGGGAAGATCCTCCTCTTCGCCATCATCAGGGGTTCCAGCGTCATCCGGCGCACCGCCGTCATCAGGGGCACCGCCATCGTCCTCTGGTGCAGGAATCACGACGATTCCGGTATCTGCGGGCGCCTCCGCATCCGGCGCATCCGGTGCATCCGGTGCGGGAGGCGTTACAGGCTCAGGCGCGGGTGCCGGCGCGGGTGCAGCAGGCTCCGGTATCCTGGTATATACGAAAGTGAACTCATTCTCCGCAGGATCCTTTTCCAGGGTCTGGGTCATATTGTAGGCCTGGGGCTGCCAGCCCTCGATATACACATATGCGACCACCGGCTGATCGCCCACGTTTCCGTAATAAGTCTCGCTGGGGGCCAGGGTGTTCCCATCGCCGTCCACATAATTGATGGTATAGGACGTGGCATCCCCGAGGATTCCGTAGGCTATCACATAGTCCTGGTCTTCGGTCACCAGAAAGGATGAGGACTGGGTGCTCTCGCTGTTATCCTTGCCGCTCTCTCTGATTCCCCTGATATAATACTTGCTGTTGTCGTTCAGCTTTACTGAACTTTGATAGAAGTTGACGCGCTCTCCATAACTGCAGTTCGAGATGACGATGACCTCTTCCCCATTGGTGAAAGTCCCCTGCTGACCGGCAAAAAAACGGATGGTGTAGGTGTACTCTTCCCCTTTTGCAGAGACAGGAACGGCCGTCTGGAAAAACAGGCACAAAGTGAGCAGAGCATACAGGACATATCTTAATCTCTTCATTTCTCCGCGCCTCCTTTTTCCCTCTTTTTATTTTCCCTGAAACAGTAGATGCAATACACCAGCAGGATTGCTCCCGTGATCCCGCTGATTGCCATGAACAGAGGCATCTGGCTATCGTCGCTGGTCCTTACGACCCCTGTGTTCCTCCCGGGATTCGGCTGGGTGTCATCCACATTTTCCGGAGGATTTCCCGGATTCGGCTGGCTGGGCCGGTCAGGCCTCAGCTCCACCGCGAACTCCATCTGCAAATCTGCCAGCGTATCCTGATAGTGGTTGCCCTGGGTCTCGCCGTCCAGCGCCACCTCCAAAGTGATGCTCCCGCCTTCCCCATTGTACATGGTGTCCAGATAGAAATAATCTTTCAGGGCATTGGTGGCTCCCTTCAGTCCTTCCCCCATATTGGCAAGCATCTCGTCCACCGTCTCATCGTTCTCACCACCTACGGTGTCGCTGTCGAAGAGGACGTTCACCTCTCCGTCCTTATCTGTATAGAAAAGCCGGTAGGTATAGGCGCCTCCTCCCGTCTCACGGTTGGCGCTCCTGTCCTCCAGGGAGTAGAGCACCTCGTTCCTCATATACCAGTCCGTAGCCGTGGCGTTCTCGCTCTTCAGCTGCAGCGTGATGATCACATTGTCACCCGGCTGCATACCGCCTACCACATCATTGATGTCAGCCGTGCTGAAGCTGCTCACCATCTCGTTGTTGGAGTTGAAAGTGACATTCCAGCTGTCTTCCCCATAGAATGTCTCAGCCTGAACCGGAAGCGCCAGGCCTAAGAGCATCAGGCCGGACAGCAGCCACGTTCCAATCTTCTTATTCTTCATGCCTGTCACCCCCCTACTCCATGAGGCTCAGGGTACCGTCATTCACCGTTACCCTTCTTCCCCATGCGCTCCAGACCGCGTCCTCCGCATTGTGCTCCTGTACCGCATCCACCTCTACCTCAATCCGGAAAGACACTCCGTCATAATCGTATGTGGTAGTGATAGTGGTATAATTTCCATTTGTCTCTGTCTCCTGGGACACTTTCTTCGCGATGCTGTCATCGATGATCAGGGAATCCGCAAAAGGCGCCGTCTCCGAAAGCCCCTGGCCCTCTGCGTACAGGAGCTTGTTATAATAAAGGACCGTGCGCTCATCCGTGCCCGCTTCCTCATCCACAATCCAGTCCGTCCCCAGATTCACCAGATTCAGGCGGATCAGATCCGGAGAGAGGTCGCGGAGCTTCTTACCATCCTCGTCCAGCCAGTACTTATAGATGCTGACGCGTACATACTCATTGATGGTTCCCGTATTGCGGACCTTTAAGTCCTCCTGATACTTCTTCCCAAGGGCCAATGCCTCCCCCTCGGCCAGCATCTCCTTTAAAAGCTCTCCCGGCTGTATGTCCCAGGTCTCGTCCCCGGCGCTGCTGTAGTTGCGCCAGGATATCGCCTTGTCGTTCTCCAGCAAAGTGACACCGATGTCATACATCTGAATCCGGGAAGTATATGTCTCCGAATAATAAGTAAGCGCGGCTCTGGTGCCCCCGATGGAACTGCCCAGCAGCAAGGCCACAGCCAGGACGAACAGCCCCAGGGTCATTACTGGCGATACCACTTTCATCCGCTTCTTCTGCTTCTTCATGCCTCGCCCCCTCCTTCCGTGCCGCCGGTGCTCTCCGTGCTGCCTGTATCTACGATTTCATCCCAATCCGTCTCCTCTACCGTAAAGGCGCTTCCGTCCTCATGATACCTCACAGGCGTACTCTCATATATCACCACCACATTGAAGCGCTCCATGTCCTCCGGATCCTCCGGAATGTTCTCAATCTTCAGGCTCAGCTCAGAAGTCTTCCCTCCTCCGGGCACTGCGCTGTTATAGTAATAATATCCGTCTGCTTCATTCAATGTCCATCCCTCGCCGGAATGCGTAATCTTATAATCGCTTCCGCAGAACGCCTTTGCCCGGATGTACACCGGCTGGGAATCCGGCTCATTGGCAATGGTCAGATGTTTCGTCCACTCAGTGAAACTCTCCGTAATCTCTGTCCTGTCCCCCAGGTGGATGGTATAGCCGCCCTCGGCTTCCGTGTAAGTCGTAAAGTAGGACCATGTCGTCCCGATCCCCGCGAATGCCACAGCAACTACAGCCGCCAGGGCAAGGACTCCAGGGTAATATTTCCTTTTCTTCATATCCGTTCACCCCCTTCTTTCTGCCTTACTCTTCGTTCCGCTCCACAGGCCTGGGCTCTCCCTGATTTCCCGGAGCATCCTGTGCCGGGCTGGAATACCACTCCCATGTGCCCCGTTCCTCATCGTATACAAACTGGTTCTTGATTCCATGGCCGTTGGTCCGGCGGCCGTCATATTCGTTTTCAAATTCTACGGAGACTATCGTCTCCGCCGCGATGGTAGCCGTCCGGTCACCGGGAACTGTCAGCTCATAGCTGGAACCGCTGTAGACCTCCTTCACCGTCACTTCCGCCATGGCCGGAATCCTGTCCAGAGTCACTCTCTCCTGTCCGGCGGCTGTAAAGGTGATGCTCTCCACATTGCTGTAGACCGATTCCCCGTCCAGCATGCCTGTCACTTCAAAGACGAACGTAGCGGACTCCTGTACGCCTCCCATGGTCTCATACTCGGAAAGGGTCTTGATGATTTCCAGCGAACCATAGCGGGGAAGACGCTCCGGCTTCAGGTTCACAGTCATATCGAACAGCCAGTCCCCGGGATTCGCGGTATTGATCACGCCGTCTGCATCTGCCGGCTTTGATGGAATCGAGACCAGCTGGGGCAGGAAAGCATAAGTATACCGGTCGGAATTCGCGATGGTTGCGATTGTCGTGGTCTCTTCCTGTGTGTCCGGATCTTTCTGGGTTATTTCCATCTTATAGTCAGCCAGAGCGGTCATCTTGCTGCCTCTGGCTACCAGCAGATATAAACCGGCATCCAGGTCGGAAACTTTCGTACCTGCAGCAGCTCCGCTGCCCTGGACAGGCGTACCGGGCTTCTGTTCATCCAGCGCGATGCCTGCCGCTTTCTGGGCCAGCTCCTCCCATTCCTCCGCCATCTTCTTCAGGTCATCCTCATTACCGACTTCTGCATTCCCGGGGATATCCAAATCATAACCCGGCAGCGTCTCATAATGATAGGTATCGTATCCCGGCGTCTTCACTGCCCGGGCAATCTGATATAAATCCACCACCACATCGGCACTCGTCAAATCCTCCCCGAAACTGTCTGCCTCATCCTTGCTCGGGTCTTCCGGATGGATGGTCAGGGAACAGCTTCCTCTTACGAAGCCATTATCATCTGCCTCAAGGGGTGCCGCAGTACCTGCCAGCGGCTCTGCGATGCACATGCCGACAGCAAGGGTCAGCGCAGTCAGCAGACATATCCATCTTTTCTTCATGAGCAGTTCCTCCTTTTTTATCGCCAATCCTCTTCCTTTATAGCCTTGCAGCGCTCCCTGCCAAAACTATAAGGAATATTTTCTTTCCTGATACTTATTCCTTTGGGCCGTCTTTCCTGAGCGCATCCAGGATTTCTTTCTTTGTCATCTTCCGTCCTTTGGCACTGCTGACAATCAGCATGACAGTCAGCGTGACGAACAGAAGCGGGATTCCTACTGCAGGTATCACGACATAAGTCGGAATCTTGACTGCCTCAGCGACTACGACTACCTCTCCGGCTATGTTCTCTATGCGCTTTCCGCGTACCAGCATCCGGTGGGTGTTGACGCCGTAGGGAGTGCAGGTGACCAGCGTGCAGTAATCCCTTCCGGGCTGTATGGCAAGCTCATCTGTTTCTTCCGGCAGGACGATTCGAATCTGGTCTACCATGTAAGTGGTGGTCTGCCCCATGACATTGAGCGTAAAAGTATCTCCCTCTACCATCTGATCCAAGTCCGAAAACAGCTTCGCGCTGGGCAGGCCGCGGTGACCGGACAATATAGCGTGCGTCCTCTCTCCTCCTACCGGAAACGAGGAGCCTGGGATATGGCCCACTGCAATCTGAAGGACACTTTCATCCACGCTGTGATAAATCGGCAGGTTCACTCCAATAGCCGATATCTGGACATAACCCATGATTCCGGTGCCGCCGATATTCAGCAGACTCTCATACTCTTCATATTCCTCCTCTGTCAAAGTGAAATCGACACCATTGGCAAGGCGTTGATTATACGCTTTCGCCAGCTCCAGCATTTCTTCTCTTTCCTGTGCCGATAAATCTTCCACTGCGGTCACATAACCGGCAATCGCCTGTGTGGCATGCATGGAATTCCACCAGTCACTGACAGAAGGATATAACAGAATTCCTATTCCAACCAGCAGTATAACTACTAATATAATCGTCGAAAACGAGACTCTCTTTTTCTTCTTTTTTCCCTTCTCTTCCTTTAACTCTTTCTTTTTCATAGGTTTCCCCACAATAGATTTATAAGGTGGTATCCCCACCTGCTGACGTTGGCCGGATTTAGCAGCCCAAATCCGTTGCTCGCCATACACCACGCGAAGGTGTCAGCTAAGTATGGCATAACCGGGGACAGGACATCCCGTCCCCGGAAAGTATTGCTTCTCAAATGTACTTAAGTATCGTAACAATCCTGATTAGCGATTGCTCATACGCTTCTTAGCAACCAGAAGGATGCCTGCTCCGATTACCAGGACAGCGCCTACTACGTAGAAGATTGTGGTACCGATGCCACCGGTGGAAGGAAGGAGGGAACCGGACTGGTTGATGATGTTTGCTGAGAAAACACCACCCAGAGAATTTCCATTGCCACTTTCGCTCACTTCAAAGCTACCCTCTTTAACTACGATATCCCATATACAGGTTTCATCACCAGTGACTACCCCTCTATCCGGAGCCGTGAAGACTATTTCAAATTTAATCGGCTCAATCGTATTGAAGCCTTCCGGTGTCACGGTCTCTGTCAAGGTGTATTCACCTGCACCAAGATCCTTAAAGGAAATCTTACCATCTTCTCCAGTTGTCAGTTCGATGGAAACAACAGCATCTACATAGGTAGTCTCTGTTGCTGTCTTCTTCTCGTATTTTGTGTTTACATCAGCATACTTATCGGCTGTGCCCTTAACAAGCTTGTAGAGAGTTTGACCTTCATACGCAGTTTTATCCGTCGGAACAACATAGCCTCCATTTTCATCTTTGATATAGCCTGTTGTAGTATCCTTTGTACCAACACCAATCTCCACATACGCAGTTCCTGTAGGAGCAGTTTCAGTATAGGTTCCATCCAGCAGCAGATAGTATGTTCCATTCTCAGCTGCTTCATAGTAATCTACTGTATTCAGGACAACCTGTTTGGAGATACCTGTCAAAGTGAACTCAGCGCCTGCCAGCAGATGGTCTTCTGCAACAGAGTTTGCATACTTGGTGATATCCAGTTCCGTTACATAGGTCAGGGTCTTCTCATCCGGAGTCTGGCCTAAAGCTTCATTTTCTTCGTCAGCAGGCAGACCAGGTGTATTTTCTCCATCGGGACGCTCCCCGTCAAATGTGTCATCCGGATTGTTGGAGTACTGCAGGTTCCAGGTATTGGGGTTACCAGTAGTGCCTACGACTGCCTTATCATTTACAGTTGCGGAATAGGTTACAACAATATCAGCGCCAACGGTATAGTCCATGATATTTGCGAATGCAAGGCGGAAAGTCTTCGGTGCTACGGTAGCACCCGTATAAACATAGTAATCGCCCTCTTCCGTAATCTTACCATCCTCACCTATTACTCCCTGTTTTAACGTAGCATCTCCAACCTTAACCGCAACGCTCCCAACTCCATCAAATGTCAGACCTTCGCTCAAAGTATCGTTCATGATGAAGTAATAATAGTTATAACCTACATGGTTCGGAACCTTGCTGGTAATCTGATAGGATACATGGGAACCAATGGACGCATTGTTGGCATCACCAAGCTCGGTACCGTTGACATAAACCTTCTTGTCGCCGCTGGGAACTTCGGATTTTACAGTTGCAGTTGCATCACCGACAACCTCCAGCATGAATCTGCTGTATGCGCCATTAGCAACAGTATCTACAGTGCCATCCTGGTCTTTAATCAGGTAATATCCAGAACCTGTAACCTCAATCTCAACGGTTCCTTCACCAGTTGCTGTTCCTGCAACAGTTTTCGTTAAATTGTTTTCAACAACTCTTGCGAAAGCATCTGTCAATGTTGAGGTACTTACAGTGCTGCTTCCAAATGCATCACCGCTCAGCACCTGTGCTACCTGTGCAGCTGTTGTACAACCAGCGAATGCATTTGTCTTAGGATCACTCTCATTCTCGCCTGCAACAACATTAAATGTCTCATCTGCCTGCAAAGCCTTCAATAAAGCATCTCCGTTTACACCGGAACCCCAGATAATATTTGAAAGTACTTTCTTGCCCTCTTTCTCAGCAAGGTCACCTGCAAAAATCTGGTAAGCATCATATGTGTGCTCCGTCTTATCAGCTGAGTTCTGAGTAACCGTAATCGTATGCTGATTATTGTCTGCAGCAAATACAGTCAGGCTCATTCCAAGAACCATGACCATCGCCAGCAATATGCTGACTATTTTTTTCATACGCTTCATAACTTTAATCTCCTTTTCTTTCATATTCTTTACTTGTCTGAAGCCGCGTGGGTAAGCTCCCACAAATTAACTGTTACTTTTTTCAGATTCAAGAGGTTATCCCCCTCATCCCCTCCTTTCTCTGAATTTCTTTTTATACAGAAAGCCTGCGCCAAACAGAAGGGCTATGCCGCCTGCCATTGTATATAGGATTGTGCCGGAGCCGCCGGTCTCGGGAAGTGCGAATTTAAGGACATTGTTGTACTCAATTTCCACCTGGCTGTTCTTGGATATGGTGCCTGTAACAACGCCTGAGCCATTGCCATTTCCGCCTGAAGTCTCCGGCAGATAAGGATTGCTGCTACTTTCTTCCCATTGAAGCCCTTCTCCCTGTTCACCGGAGATATTTGTCACAGGACCTACCTCCTTGATGGTGTAGTGCGAACCATGGGGAAGATATTTTATAACGATATATTCCCCCTTCTTTAATGTGAACTTAGCGTTATTCCATATCAGGATATCATTGCCAACCACATTATTCCCAGCATCAAACTTGGTATAGGAATAATCATCCTTCAAACTATTTCCTGAAGCATCGCTGAACTGAATCTCAAAACCAAACACTTCATTAGTCTCTTCGCCGGTTCCAGCACCCGTTGACCCATTTACTTTCTTTTGAATTCTCAGCTCCCCTGTATCCTGTTCTGTTGTAGCGAAGGATACGGACGGAAGCGTAAACTGCATCCAGCAGGTGGAACCGGAAGCGCCTCGCTCTGTGTAAAAGAATGTGAGTTTGTAATGTCCTTCTGTTCCTTTCTCGATGTAATCCCACAGGTTCACATATTCGCCCACAGAGCTGTGCACACCGCCGATATCGCAAATCAGTTTTCCTGTATATCCAGGGCCGTCAAGAAACACCCACATGTCATCATCGCCATAGAAGAGGTATTCCAAGGGTCCTACGTAATCCTCCACCAAATCAAAGTCAACTGTATAATGCATTCCGAAGTAGTGGTTATGGTTTTCGCCGTCATCGGATACCGGCGCTCCCAAAGTATTCGAAGCACTGCTAAAACTACTTAAAGTAGTTATTATATCGCCTCCACTAGCATTCTTTCCATTCGGCTTACCAAACATTAAATCATGTCCTGCAGTGCCCGCAGAGCTGACACCATCCAACGGGTAAAAGTCATTACCGGCAAAATAATAGGTGTTATTCCAATTAGGTCTCTGCCTTTTAAATTTATCTACGCCATATTGGCTGCTTACAATATTGCCTTTTTCCTTCACCTCTACCCCGGTCAGCGTATACGTATCACCGCTCTGACTGAAAATAAGGTCGCCGACATATTCAGACTTTCCCTTTGCACTCCCATCATTGAAAAGATTAGGAGCTTTCACGTTGCCAGCATACTGAATCTTTCCATCCTTCAAACCTGTAACCAATCCGAAAGTAGGGCTGCCATAGGCAGCATTCAGACTATTTGCCTTGTTTCCCACGATATCGCCCATGGTAGTCTTCATTAATCCTTCCGAATTACCGAATCCGAATGTCTGATCTGGCGAATTGCTGTTAATTCCCTGTCGGTTCGTATACATATACCACAGAGCACCGCTGTCATGCGTCTTTGCATCCCCACGATTCACCAGGTTCGCCTCGATGGCATTGGCAGCTTTATACAGATTACCATTTGAAACATCATAGTCATAGAAATTCGCCCCGTTCTTCACAGTATCTGTTTTCACCGTATGCACTAGCCGAATCGTTGCATCTGATGTAATCAATATAAATTCATCTGGATACTCATCTCTTGTCTGCTGCTTATTAGTAAAATGCCACTCCTTTCCATTTTCGCAGCTGTACGTTTCCCATACACCACTCCCTTTCCTCTGCACCGTGATTTCTTTCAGGACATAATTATCGTTTTTCGCAATTTTATTAAAATACACAAGACCCGGCGCTGAAATATAATCATATGAACCTGACGAGTAAACCTCTGTCAGTTTTTTTTCCATTTCGACTGTTCCGTCAGATGCCACTTTAATATTCAGTTTTTTATTCGGAGTTTTATTCTGCTCAGTGCCGTTTATCGGCAGATTTCCACCCTCACCGGCGCTTGTCAGATTTCCATCGGCATCTCTTTTCGCTGTATCAATAACTGTAATGGTATTGTTCTCTTTTGCATCAGCAAGCACATCGATTTCCGCATAAAACTCCACAGTAAACTCAGGATTCGCCTGGCTGGTTCCCACGATTGCTACAGTTCCGTCTTCGTTTCTCAGAGTCAAGAGCATCGGTGCCGCCATTGCCTCATAACCTACTACCATAGCATCAGCAATTTCACCTTCCGCTGCATCCTCTGTCATCTCTACAGCAGTAATCACCACCTCCGGCTTAACTTCCACGCCATCCGCTATCTGCTCCTCACCATCCAAATCCAGCGTCATCGGATCCACAGCCGTTTCCGCATATTCCACCAGCGCCTCGCTGGGCTTCACCTCCGCTGTCACCGTACAGTCCGACAAATCCAGCTTCTTGCCGTCATATATCATTTTATAAGACAGCACCTGCAGGAACAGTTGGTCATCAAGCTCATCCGCTCCCTCTGTCCCGTCCGCATACACCGCGGCCGCAGCCTTGGCATACTCTTCCGCATTCTCGTTCAAAGGGTCGACACGGAACTCCAGTTCCTTATCCAAATCGCTGTTCTCAATAATGACAGAGACGCCGTTCTCCGAAGTCATAACATCTGCTTCCACATCGCCGCTGTCTTCCGCTTCGCCGCTTTCGCTCCCCTCAGGAAGCTCGGCGCTCTCAGCGTCATCTGTTCCCTCTTCGGCTTCTTCATCCGCAGCATCGTCCCCGGTACCGCTCTCTTCCGCCTCACTTTCCGCAGAACTGTCGGGCGCGGCGGCTTCTCCCTCCGCGCCTGGCTCTTCCTCCGGTTCCGTCTCCCCAACGGGAACATTGACTTCGCCCTCTATCCGAAATGTGACCTCGAATTCATCTGTCTCATACTTCAGTTCCGCATCCACCGGAACCTTCACGTTCTCCACGCCGTACCCGACAGCAATCTCCGAGAAGCTCTCCATCTCAAAGGTGGTGCTGCCGCCCTCCACCTTGCTGCCCTCCAGCAGCTCCGTGCCGTCCTCCGCAAAGTGGATGACCGTGATGGGCTTGCCCTCTGCCAGGCCGTCCTCGTTGAGGAACTGTATGGTGATGGTGACCGGGCTCTCCGGCTCCACTTCCTGGCCGTTTACATAGAAGCCGATTTTCAGCAAAGCCCGCATGGTGGCCATGTCGTCTCCCAGGGCTTCCTGATACTCCGCCTGGCGCTTCGCGTAATGCTCGCTGTCGCTCTCCTCGGTAATCTGCTCCGCAATCAGCTCTGCCTCGTCAGGGATATCGGCATCCGACTTATAGGCAGCGGTAACGATAAAGTTCTCACTCTCAAAAGTCTTCGTAATCAGTTGATTGGATACTCTGCATGCTTCGCTGTGGACATGTTCCAGGATTTCTAACTGTCCGCAAATCAATGCTCCGTTTTCGTCATAGCACTCTTCCGTATGGGTATGAAGCTGTATCTCTTCCTTGCCGCAGGCAGGTTCTGCTTCGCCCTCTGTATCCCCCTCAGGGTAGCATTCTGTTCCATGGACATGGGCCTCTATCTCTGGCAGCGGGCAAATCAGCTGGCCTTCAACGTTATAACAGTCATCTGCATGGGTGTGGACTGCGAAATCTGCTTTCCCGCAGACCAGATTCTGTTCCTCATCATAGCAGCTGTCATCATGGGCATGGATTCTTTCCTTGCAATAGAGCGCTGATAAAGCGACGCCGTCCTGATCATAGCCGCAGATCAGATTGCCCTCTTCGTCATAACAGCTGTCTTCATGCTCATGCTTTGCCGTCTCATAGCCGCACTGCAGATTGCCGTCCGCGTCATAGCAGCTGTCTTCGTGTACATGGCTTGCCGTCAGATAGCCGCAAACCAGATTGCCGTCCGCGTCATAGCAGCTGTCCTCGTGCACATGTGATGCCGCCTCATAGCCGCACTGCAAATTTCCGTCCGCGTCATAGCAGCTGTCCCCGTGCACATGGGTTGCTGTCTCGTAACCGCAGATCAGATTGCCCTCTTCGTCATAGCAGCTGTTCTCATGTACATGGATTGCTGTCCCATATCCGCAGATCAGCTCTCCGGCATCGTCATAGCACTCCGGCACATGGATATGTGTGGCATCATGTCCGCAGATCAGGTTTCCCTCCTCGTCGTAGCAGCTTTCCTCATGAATATGGAGTTTCGCTCCATTCTCCAGGGCCGCCACTTCTTCCGGAGTCAGCTCCACTGTCCTGATGCAGCTGTCCTCGCCGTCCGTGTGTGTATGCACATGTTCTTCCAGCTGGAGCAGCCCGCAGGATACCCTGCTCCCCTCAATCAGATTGCCGTCTTCGTCGAAGCATTCCTCATCATAACAGCTGTCGTCATGGGTATGCAGCTCCAATTCTCCGCAAATCAGCGTGGTCACTTCTTCATAGCAGGCATCTGTGTGTACATGCCCTTTCGGCGTCCCGCTCTCTGCCCCCGGTTCGGTCTTTGCCGGCTCAGCAGGCGCTGCGCTGGTTTCCGGCGCCGCTGCAGGCTTTTGATAACAATTTTCTGTATGTTCATGTTCTTCCAATGTACAGGTAAGGGTTGATGTGTAGCATCCCTCCTCATGGGTATGTGCTTCCTGCCCGCATGTATAAGCATTTATATAGCATCCGGCGATATGTTCATGTTCCTGTCCGCAGATGATATTTCCTTCTGTATCATAGCATCCTATCACATGTGCATGCTCTTCCATTTCGCAGACCAGATTGCCCTCTTCATCGTAGCATCCGTCACCATGTGCATGCTCCGCCACTTCGCAGTTTAGGTCATGGCTTATGCAGCCATCATTATGAACATGCTCTTCGTAACCGCAGGAAACCGCATTTTCATAGCATGTTTCAACATGTTCATGGACTTCCTTGCCGCAGACAGGGTCTTCCTGCTTGGCCGGAGCCTCTGCTGTCGGTTCTGTTGCAGCTGCCGGCTCTGTCGTATTTTCTGGTTCTGCTGTGCTGCTGCCGGACTCTTCCGTATTCTCAACAGCTTCCATGCCGCATATCAGGACTTTCTCTGTGGTATAGCATTCCTCTTCGTGCTCATGGGATTCATGCTCTTCCATAGTGCAGACAAGATTGCCTTTCGCGTCGTAGCACAGGTCATTATGGACATGAATCACGTACTCGGCCAGGCCGCAGACAGGTTCCGTGCCCAGATTCCCATCCTCATCCCTCTCATAGCATTCTTCTGTATGTTCATGCACTTCGTATCCGCATTCAAGCACTTCCGTCTTATGCGTCATTGCCTGGCCATACAGCTTCAGCGCCGTGACTGTGCCGAAAGCGACTATCACAGCCAGGCACAGGAAAACTGTCAGCTGACGTTTATATTGTTTGTGTTCCTTCAAGAGCTTTCCCGCCTGTGATAAAAAATCCTTCATAATGCGTCTCCTTCCTTCTACCGGTATTTATCAATCCACCAGTCCGAATCCTGACATAGGCCAGACACGAACCAATATTTTTCCGATTACCATATCATTGCTGACACATCCTACCGCCGTATTCCGGCTGTCTATGCTCGTTGCTCTGTGGTCTCCCATGACGAAGCATCTTCCGTCCGGCACCTGGTAGGGCAAGGTGATGTTGCAGTCCCCCAGGGCCTTATCCGTGACGTAGGGTTCATCCAGCAGTTCGTCGTTCACATAGACATTTCCGTCTGCATCGATGTCCACCCACTCTCCCGCCGAGGCGATTACCCTTTTTATGAGGATGTTGTTGTTATAATAGAAAGCAATGATATCGCCCTTCTGGTATCTGTTGCTGTTCAGCGCCACCACGATGTCCTTATCCTGCAGGGAATCCGTCATCGACGTTCCGCTGATCTGGAGCACCGGGAGCAGCAGCACCGCAATCAATACCGCCACTGCCGCAACCACTATCAGGGAAAACACTGTGCTTCTGAGCACTCTGCCATATCTGTTTTTATACCGTTCCCTCTCCAGCTCCGCCTCCAGCAGACTGAGATCCGGCAACGCCTGCTTCTTTTCCTTTTCCTCACTCATCTATAAACCTCTGTCTCGCGCAATTCCGTTCTCCCGCTTTTCCGGCCGGTTCCGTTGCCTGCCGGATTCTTACAGCAATGCTTTCAGCTTCGATAGCATATCCGTGGGCAATCCGCTTTTCTGCAGTTCTTTCCATCTGTCGGATTTCAGATGCAGCGCTTCCGATTCCAGCGTCGCTATTTTTTCTTCCCGGTTGTCCAGGCGGGCCCGTAATTTCTCTATCAGAGCGTCTTTCTCGTCCAGCTTATTCTTAAGGCGTTCAAAGGTCTCCTTTGTGCGTGCCGCCTCTTCTGCCATGCCGGCATCCTTCTCGTTCAGTTTGGCTTTCAGGCGCTCCAGCGCCTCCTCGATGCCTGCTGCCTTTTCTGCCATCTCCGCGTCCTTTTCGTTCAGACGGCCTTTGAGCTTCTCTATCAGTTCATCCTTTTCGTCCAGCTTGGCCTTAAGGCGTTCGTTGCTCTCCCCGGATGCTGTCAGTTCTTCTTCCTTTTCCTTCAGCGCCGCCCCAAGCCTTGCCGCTTCTCTGCTCTGCTCTACCAGCAGTTCCAAAAGGTCGTGTCTGTGCAGTTTTCTTAACTCTTTCTCCGTCATACTAAGCCTCGTTCATTCCCCTAAGATTTCGTCAATCAGTTGTATCAGTTCGATGGCGCTGTGGAATACGATTTCCTGATTCGTATCCTGCCAGATTAACCGGCCCTGCCATGTGTAGTGCTCTCTGAAAAGTATCTGAATCCTAAATACCGTGGTCTTCTCTTTCTTTTCCTCATTCACAGGGACCAGGGACGGGGAAGGATTGGGACAATCTTCCATGTCTATCAGACTGTTCAGGAGGAGTACCATCTGCGAGAGGCTCTGTACTTTCTCTCTTCCGGCCAGTCTCGGATGCTGCAGATAGCCGTCCATAATGCCGTTGCGATAGAATTGTATGGTTACCACTGCCTCTCGGCTCTGGCAGGGAAACATTTTTTCCCGGAGCATCATCTCACAGCCACCTTCTTCCTCTTACTTGTAGTTCTACTATAACAGCCCCCGGTCATCATCTGGTCACTTTCTTTTAATTATTGACATTTATTTTTTGTAAATTTTCTGTTTCCTCCGCAGGATGTGCCGCCGGCTCCAGCGGGAGCACCCGGAAAGAAATGCAGGCTTTGGAATGGGAATATATCTTATGGAACGTCCTGTCGATACGTTCCATTACCATCAGGGCATTCTCCTCGCCCGCCCCGGTGAGCATCAGGATGTAGGAGCCTGCGTCCAGCCTGGCCACCGGATCTCCTGTCCTTAATCCCTCCAGCAGTACCCGCTCCAGGCGTCTGGCGTCCGTGGTGGGCGTCACTTTGTTGCCCAGACTGACAGTGGCGATAGTGGACTTGAGTCCGGAGCGGGCCATATGGCGCCTCTCCAGGGCCACCATGCTCTGGAAGACCGAGAATGTGCAGAAAAAGGCTCTGCCGTCCAGTTCTTTCTCCGCCACCAGCTTCAGGATGTCCTGGTTGCTCATATTACTCTGGCACATGCTTTCCGCCAGCATATGCATCTGCTCTACCTGTTCAGAGGGCTCAATCTCAAATTCCTGCCAGAGCAGCTCCCGGAAAGACTGGTAAATCCGGGACGCCCGCTCCGGCTGTCCCATGGCGATCAGCGCCTGCATCTGGTATACGATAAAGGTATCCGTACCGAAATCCACGGCAGCCGCCTGCTCGCAGATGCTTATCATCTCTGCCCATCTCTCCTGCTCATGCAGCAGCGGCAGGGTCATCTTGCAGATGTCCAGGTACAGGGTCTGGTAATATCTCCGCAGGGAGACCGCCCAGTCGCTGTCGTTGCCGGAGAGGAAATCCCCTTTGTACAGCGCCAGCGCTTTCATCAGGTATTCCAGGTATTCCCTGCCTGAATGCTTCCTGGCATCCAGGCAGGCCTGCTCGAACAGTTCCGAGTCCAGCTCCACCGGCACCTCCGGATTCCAGACGTAACATCCCGGCAGCGTCACTATCAGTTCCTCTTCCTCCGGAAGCATGTTCTTTAACAGATTCCTGCTTTTATAGACCATATTTTTCAGAGCGTTGGCCGGATCGCTGCTCTGATCAGCCCAGAACTGGCCGATCAGTTCTTCCGTAGCCACGTTCCTTGCGTGGTTCACAATCAGATATTGCAGAAAAGACAGGGCTTTTCTTCCCGCTGTGGTATTTTTCCGTTCTCCTCCCCGCGCCTCCCTGCACGAGAAAGAACCCAATAGTTCAAAGTGTATAGTCTTAGTTTCTTCCATATATTATGCTGTCGCGGAAAGAATTCCGTTTCCTCCGCCCCTCCCTCTCTGCTGCTTTCAGCTATCCAATATAGTCCTGCTCCTCTTTCTGGTCTCTCCCGAAATAAATCTGCCTCCAATTAGTATACTCGCCTCGTTTTCGTTTTGCAACACAAAATGATCTTACACAGATTTAGATACATCCTCTTTACATTTCGGAGATATCCGCGTTATACTTAACCTGTATAATCTGAGATTGTCAAAAAATAACTTTGACGATTCCTTAACAAAATTTCCCGCCGGAAGACGCGGACACATATTATTACGAGGAAATACAGATGGAAGACAAGAAGATTTTGGTCATCGAGGACGAGAAGCCAATCGCGGATATTCTCAAATACGGCTTTGAAAAGGAAGGGTTTCAGGTGCGGTGCGCCTACACGGGCAGCGAGGGATTCTCCATGGCCCGCAGGGAGCCGCCGAATCTGGTGCTGTTGGACTGGATGCTGCCGGACATCAACGGGGTGGACGTATGCCGGATGCTCACGGAGCAGTACCGGATTCCCATCATCATGCTCACCGCCAGGGGAACCGTGGAGGACAAACTCTACGGCCTGGAGTCCGGAGCGGACGATTATATCACCAAGCCTTTTGACCTGCGGGAAGTGGTCGCCAGGGTGCGCACGATCCTGCGCCGGTTCGACAAGGTACGGGAAGCGTCGGAGGAGGCGCCCCTTGTCTGCGGGCATCTGACTGTGATAGAGCGGGAGCACAGCGTCTACAAACACGATGAGCTGCTGAGCCTGACTCCCAAGGAGTATGAGCTGTTGATCTGTTTCCTGAAGCATCCCCGTCAAGTGTTCACCAGAACCGCCCTGCTGGACCAGATATGGGGCTATGATTTCGCAGGGGACACCAGGACCGTGGACATTCATGTCCAGCGCATCCGCAAAAAGGCGGAGCTGGACGGGATGCTGGTGACTGTCTTCGGAGTGGGCTACAAGTATGTCCCGCAGTAAGGGGCGCTGTCGTCTCGGCATACGGCGGCAGATGATGTTCGTCATCCTGGGACTCTTCCTGGCGGGCGGAGGCGTCCTCTACAGCGGCATCCATGCCAAGCTCTGGCAGAGCCTTGAGTCGCAGATTATCCGGGAGCTCCAGGGCCGCCAGGAAAACACGCTGATTTATATCCGGCAGCTCCTGATGCTGCAGGGGGCGAACAATGACGAAGAAGGATATCTGCAGATTGCGGAGGACATTGTCCGGGAGCTGCGCCCTCTGGGCGGGAACGCTTTGAGCGTGCTGGATACCCAGGGGGAGTATCTTGGCGGCAACAGGCAGATACAGGAGGAACAGACCGGCACGGATCTGGCAGAGGCCATAGGGGGCAACGCCGCCTTTACCATGACCTATCCCGACGCGGACACCATGCTGGTCTATCTTTCCATGCCTGTGACCATCGAAAACCGCACTATCGGCATTATCCGGTATCAGATGGACACCTCCAGGCTCTATCTTCAGGTGAAGCAGAACGAGCAGCTGGTATACCAGATTACCGCCGCAGTGTACGCGTTGATATTCCTGCTGCTGGCGTTCTTCATCAACAGGCTGCTGGTGCCCGTGGGGAAGCTGACGGAAATCACCAGGCAGGTGGTGCGGGATTTCTCCAGGGAGCAGGTGGACATGCAGATGCTGGCCCAGCTGGCGGATTCCGGCCGCAGAGACGAGGTGGGCGAACTGTCCCGGAATTTCAGCGTGATGCTGGAGACCATAGACTCCCAGTTCCAGAAGATGCAGGCGGACAAGGAGCAGATTGTCTCCCTCTTAGGGAGCAGGCAGGAATTCTACAATAATATGACCCATGAGCTGAAGACCCCTCTGACCACCATCCAGGGCTATGCGCAGCTCATGGAGGCGGATCAGGGGGCGGACAGGCAGCTTGCCAGCCAGGGACTGAGCCAGATTCTGCAGGAGAGCACCCGGATGCACCGGATGGTGCTGCAGCTTTTGGACATGTCCGACAAGGGCATCTATATGGAGATGCGGCCCGTGGAGCTGACCCGCATCGCAAAAAGCGTGGCCGAGGCCCTGGAAATCAAGGCACAGCGCTATGAAATGCGGATTGAGACAGATCTGCCGGAGCCTCTCTGGACATGGGGCGTGGAGGAGAGGCTCCGGCAGGTGCTGGTCAATCTGGTGGACAATGCCGTCAAATATGGAGACAGCCACTCCTCTATCCTGATAAGCGGCTCCAGACGCAAAGGCTATGTGTGGATGTTCGTCCGCAACCAGGGAAAGGGGCTTACGGCCAAGGAACAGGAGCGAATTTTCGAGCCTTTCTACCGGGTGGACAAGGCCAGGTCCAGAGAGCAGGGCAGCGCCGGCCTGGGCCTTTCCATCTGCAAAAAAATCATGGACGAGCACCAGGGCCTCATCGGCGTGAAGAACAAGGACAATGCCCGAACCACATTTTATATCCGCCTGAAAGAAGAAAGGGATGGAAATGATGATACTTTGGAAACTTCCGGGCCGGAAGAGCCGAAAGCGAAGAAAAATCCGCAGCTGCGGCGCATACAGCGGCATAATATCTAGCTTCATGCAAAAACGCATGTCCCTCCTGCTCTTTCCTGCGGCATTGCTGCTCACGGGCTGTACGCCGGAGGAAAAGACCATGCTGCTGCCCCAGGCCGCTTCCTCCGGGGACGAGGCGGAGAATCGGACCGCAACCGGCGATTTCACAGTGAAAAAAATCTATACCTATACTTATGATACTCTGCCCCAGCTGGGAAAAAGCGCTTTTCTGTCAGGCTGCGGCGACAATGAAATCCACATCCTCTCCCTGGGCGGACAGGAGTCCGGCGAAGTGCTGGAGTATCGGGAAGTCGACTACAGATATGGCTTCTACGATGTGACCGGGGACTTCTGGGAGATCCGGGAAGACCTAAGCGATCCCCCCGGAGAAGAGATGGCAAAAGACTTGTATATCGAGCGGATCCTGCCCTCTCCTGACGGGAAGCAGCTGCTGGTGTATATCCGGTCCTCTTTCTGGGACAGGCTCATAGTCCGGCTCTACACGCTGGGAGAAGCGGAGCCTCTGCTCTTGTATGAGGGCACTTCCGAGGCCTCCGATGCCATACGGGGTTCCTTTTCTCCGGACGGCAGATGGGTTACCTTTGACGCGGGCGGAGCCTCCGTTTCCTTCAACCGGCTGGTCCCTGTATACGACTGCAGCCGGACTGCCTCCCGGGATGACGCATTCTGGTGGGCGGCGGACACTGCCGCCCGGCTTCTGGCGCCGGATCAGGCGCTCTATACGCCCTCTTTGCTGCATACCACCGACAAGAGCTTTAGCCAGCTGTGGGACGCGAAGCTCTACAGCGATGGGGATAATGCCGGACTGATCAGTCTGTTCCAGGAAAGCGGCAGTTCTCTCTGCATCATGGAGAACTATTTCCCACCCGGTCAGGAGATAACGCCGGACGCCTCTCTTCTGGACGAAGCGGGTGCGCTGCTGCAGGGCATGGCAAGTGCCCAGACGCTTCTGCCGGACTACCAGGGGACTCCCCTTCCCCATTACAAGTATTCTTCCGATGGAGCCGTAATCTACTGTCTTTCAGGTCCGGCCACCCTCTGCCGTCTGGTTATAGCAGAGGACATCGAATCAGAAACCGTTAGAGATTTCCCGGACTTTATCTGGGATTTCCTGCCGCTGCCCTCCGGCGGTATCCTGGCAGCTCTCGTACAGGAAACCCGGGATGCTTTTGAGCAGAATGTCAATGCCAGCCCGGGCGCACAGTACAGCCAGGAAGACAGCATTCCCGCGGCGCTGCAGGAGTACTGGGGAATCCTGTCCGCAGATCTCTATCTCTACCCTGAGGGAGACGGGGAGGGGTACATGCTGTACAAGAATCTGCTAAATCTCATCAGCATGGAATACGATGATGAGACAGGCCGTATTCTGCTGGAGACATACGAGAACCAGGGCACGGGCCACAGGCGGTGCATCGTGCTGGAACTGTAGACGCCCTTACCGCCGCGTCAAAGAATTTACAACCTGAAACATTTTTGATACATAAATGCTGAAAATAGGAAACAGCTGTCCGCTATGCTTAATCCATACAAAAAAGAACATCTGAGGAAAGACGAAGGAGTATGGATTATGTGCGGAATATGCGGGTTTATAGAAAAAGATACAGCTGACAGAAACAATGGGCAGACATGCCCCCCCAGGGAGCGGATACTGGAAAGGATGATGACAGCCTTGATCCACAGAGGGCCGGACCAGGGGCAAAGCTGGCTGTCGGTACATGCTGCCCTGGGGTTTCGAAGGCTCGCCATCATCGATCCTGGCGGCAGCGTCCAGCCTATGGTGAATGAGACCGGGGACAAGGTGCTGGTATTCAACGGAGAAATCTACAATTACCAGGCCCTCCGGCTGGAGCTTCTAAATGCCGGGCACCGCTTTTCCAGCCAGGGAGATTCGGAGGTGCTGCTCCACGGATACGAGGAATGGGGCGAACGCCTGCCGGAACATCTGCGTGGGATGTTCGCCTTTGTCATCTGGGACGAAAAGGCGCGGACGCTCTTCGCGGCCAGGGATCCTTTCGGGATAAAGCCGCTCTATTATACCATCGCGGACGGACAGTTCATCTTCGCCTCGGAAATCAAGGGAATCCTGCCCCATCCTGCCTGCGAGAAGCGCATGAATCCTGAGGCGCTGGAGCAGTATCTCTCTTTCCAGTATTCTGTGCTGGAGGATACTTTCTTTCAGGGCATCCGCAGGCTCCTGCCCGGACATTGCCTTACATGGCGGCAGAGCGATTCTTCTTTATCGTCAAAGCGTTATTTCTCGCCGATGCCGGCGCCTGCTGATATGGAGAAAGGGAATGCGAAATCCGAGAAAGAATGGATCGACGAACTGGATAAGGCTATTGAGGATTCTGTGAAAGCCCATATGATCGCTGATGTGGAGGTGGGCACTTTCCTGTCCGGCGGCGTGGATTCCAGTCTGATTGCCGCCAAGTTTTCGGGGGACAAGACCTTTACCGTGGGCTATGGCAAGGAGGACGGCTATTACAATGAGATTCCTCTGGCCAGGGAACTGGCGGAGAAGCTGCAGCTGGAACAGCACAATAAGCGGATTTCCGAGAAAGAGTTCTGGGAAGCCGTGCCGGAGGTGATGTACCATATGGACGAACCCTCGGGGGATTCCTCCGCGGTGGCGCTGTACTTCCTGTCCAGGGAGGCCGCCCGGCATGTGCGGGTGGTGGTGTCCGGCGAGGGCGCGGATGAGCTGTTTGGCGGATACTGTATCTACTGTGAGCCTCAGTCCCTGCATCTGTATCAGAAGCTGCCTAAGTCCCTGCGGAAAAGAATCGCCCGGATCGCCGGACGGCTGCCAAACGTCAGAGGGCGAAGTTTCCTTATGCGCGGTGCAATGTCATTGGAAGAACGGTTTATCGGAAATGCGAATCTTTTTACCGCAGATGAGCGCAGGAAACTGCTCAAGTGCAGGACAAAAGCGCTCTCGCCCCAGACTTTTCTGGCCGGGGATTACGAGGATGCGGAAAAGCTGGACGAGGCGAGCAGGATGCAGTATATAGATTTGCTCCACTGGCTGCCCGGAGATATCCTGCAAAAGGCTGACCGGATGAGCATGGCCCACTCGCTGGAACTGCGGGTTCCCTATCTGGACAGGGAGGTCTTCGGGGTGGCCAGGCGGCTGCCTGCCAGGTATAAACAGAAAGGACAGGTGTCGAAATATCTGTTCCGGAAAGTAGCCGGAAAGCATCTGCCAGAGAGCAGTTCCAACCGCAAAAAGCTGGGATTCCCGGTTCCGCTGGGGCATTTCCTCACTTCCGAGATGGGCACGGAGGCCATACGCAGGGCTTTCGATTCACCAGCGGCGGAGAGGTTCTTCAACCGGGATGCGCTGGAAGAGCTGCTGGCAGGAAGAGGCTTCGGCCGGGGCAATACGAACCGGAAGCTTTGGGCTGTATATGCTTTTTTGATATGGTATGGGATTTATTTCCCGGAAGAGGGCGGGGGCAGGCCCTGACGCCACCCCCCTTAATGTCAGGGGCTCCTTCCACTTCTCTTTCCCCCGGTACAGAGTCAGGTTCAGAATGGGCTCAATCCGGTTCTCCTTTTTATAGCAGTACTTAAAATCGTCTTCTTCCCCATACTTTGCCCCTTTGAGCACATTCTGTTCCTGCAGCTCTTCGATTTCCTTACCGTAAGCCACAGCGTCCAGCTCCATCAGGCGCCATGGGATAGGTCAGGTTCACCGAGTCCTGGTTCTCCAGGGCCAATTTGAAATGTACCCCGCACATCCTTACATTCCCCTGGTTCATGTATACCGCCAGTTCCTCCTGCAGCCTCGTCAGCGCGCGCTCCGGCTAACAGGTCTCCAGATGGAAAGAGTACAATATCTTTTCTTTCACCGGTTTTCCAAAAAGCTTCTGGACGGCCTCCTGATAGTAGTCCAGCTGGGTCTCGTAGCGGTTCCAGAGTTCCTCCATGGAGGAGACGGAATCCGTCTTGTAGTCAAGCAGAACCAGTCCGTCCTCTTCCTCGAAGAATACGTCTATGATTCCCTGGATAAGGACTGTCTCTGTGTCAGGAAAATCGCCTTTCAGGCGGCGTGCGTCAATGCCCAGCACAAAAGGCTGCTCCTTATAAAGGCTGCCACGCTGCTGCGCCTGCCACATCCGGTAGCCCAGCGGCGAGGACAGGAATTTCTCGATTCTCCGTGTGCGCACTGCCTGGAAATATTCCTCGGTTAGGCGGCCGCTCTCTACCTCTTTTTTCAAAAAGGCCTGCAGGCTTGCGGCCAGCCTCTCAGAAGACAGACCCTGTCTGTATGTCTCATAGTCTTCCGGATGCCAAACGGTATGGGAATCCCCATCTATGGAGGCCGTCAGGACAGCCTGGAAATCCAGCAGTTCCATGACTCTGTGGTAGGCATTGCCCCTGACTGCGCCGCTGATTTTTTCCTCGCCCCTGCGGAACAGGGGGATATAGGGCTGAATCTCTTTTTCCTCAAAGGTATGGTACGCCGCCTCATCACGGTCTGCCATGGCGGCAATCTTCAGTTCGGACACGGTAGTCTTCGTATAAAGGTCAGACAGCATGGCATAGGGATAGACCGCATTCAGCCTGTCCGCCAGCCTCTTTCCCGCTTCCGCGTCCGCGAACTGCCCTGCCTGCTCCAGAGCCGCCTTTTTCTGGTAGAGCTGAATCTGTTCCCTGATTTCCTGCCTCACCTCCTGCATCTGCCCCTGCACGGATACCTGTACACAAGTATTCGGCAGGACGGACAGCAGAAAATCCATGTAGCTTCCGGCTTCTATGAAATCCAGATAGGTCAGCCTCTCCTGGCCGGCCTCTTTCATCTGCTCCCAGACTTCCTCCGCATGCTCCGCCACGCCTGTCAGAATCAGCTTCTCCCTGGCCCTGGTCATGGCCACGTAGAGCAGGCGCAGTTCCTCGGACAGGCTCTCCTCCCGCAGCTTGCCTGACAGGGCCGTCCGGCGCAGGGTTTTGTTCCGGATGCGTCTCACGGGATCCACGTAATCGGTGCCGAGCCCCAGGTCCATGTCCAGTATCAGGGACTGGTTCACATCCTGCATATTGAAACGCTTGCTCAATCCCGCCACGAAAGTGACCGGGAACTCAAGGCCCTTGCTCTTATGGATACTCATGATGCGCACCACATCCGCGTTCTCGTCCAGAAGCTCTGCTCCGCCGTAGTCTACGTCATATTTCTCCAGCTGCTCCATATAACGGATGAAATGGAAGAGGCCGAAATAGCTGGTGTTCTCGAAGTCCGAGGCCTTGGTCAGGAGCATTTCCACATTTGCCCGCCTCCTGCTCCCTGCCGGAAGCGCAGTGACGTAATCCAGGTAGCCGAAATCGCTGGTAAGCTTCGTCAGCAGGGCGCGGATAGGGAGATAGACCGTGCAGCCGCGGTATTCCGCTATCATGCGCAGGAAAGCGGCGGCTTTTTCGGCCAGCTGTTTCTCTGCCGAATCTGTTCCCGTCGTCCCGGCCGGCTCCGCACATGAGGCCGTGCCGTCTGCCGTGCTGCTTTTCGTTTCCCGGATGTCCTCCGCGTCCAAAACGCTGCCCTTTGCTCCATCCTCCTCCCATTGTCCATATTCCTGCGCAAACCGCTTCAACGCCTCGTACAGGCTGCCGCCTTTTGTCCTGCTGCGGATTCTTGCGGCCTCCTCCTCCGAGAAGCCGCCGAATACGGACTTCATGACTCCGAACAGCGGGATGTCCTGGCTGGGATTGTCCAGCACCCGCAGCAGCTGCAGCAGCTCCTGCACCTCGGCGGCCGCGAAATATCCCGTCTTTGAGGTGATATATACCGGGATTCCCTCCTGTTCCAGCACCTCCTTGAATTCCTCGTCCCAGCCGCTGTTGGTGCGCAGCAGGATTACCATGTCGCTGTACCGCACCGGCCGCAGTGTGCCGGTCTCCTTGTCGGTCACCAGGAAGCTTTCCCGCAGTTCCTTGATTTTCCGGGCTATAGCCAGGCTTTCGGCCTGCTTTGCCCCCAAGTCATCTTCCTTGCCGGGCTTCTCCACCAGCAGCAGTTCACTGCAGCAGTCTCCGCTCTCCGGGTAAGACGCCCCGGGATACAGGGCTGCCCGCTCATCATAAGGGATGCCCCCTACCGTTTCGCTCATCAGGCGGCTGAACACATCATTGACGGCCTCCACCACCTGGAGACGGCTGCGGAAGTTCCGCGCCAGGTCGATTCGCAGACAGTCGCCTGCGTCCAGCCCCTCATAGCTGTTGTACTTTTCCAGGAATAATTCCGGTCTGGCCAGACGGAATTTATAGATGCTCTGCTTCACATCCCCTACCATGAAACGGTTGAACTGTCCGTCCTCCTCACCGGATACCGCTTTCAGCAGATATTCCTGCACCAGATTGCTGTCCTGGTATTCATCCGTCAATATTTCGACGAAATATTGTCTGTATTCCAGCGCAACGGCACTTGGCCGCACTTCCTCCCCCTCGACTTCCAGCAGAATTCCCAGCGCGAAATGCTCTATATCGGAAAAGTCTATGGCTTTCTTCTCCTGCTTCTTTTCCTGCATCCGCCTGTCGAAGTCCAGTACCAGATCGATTAAAGTGCCCACCGGCCCCGCGCATGCCGCTCCCTGTCTGGCTGCAAGCTCCAGGGGCGTGGCAAAGTAGCGCTCCTCTATATTCTGAACGCTTTCCTTTACGGATGCCCGCATCTGTTTGGCAAGCTCCCTCTTTACAGGAGAGACGCTGTCATCTTTTTTGGAGGGCAGCCGTCCAAAGTTCACGGCAGGGATTTTCACGCCGTATTCCTCCAGCGAACCGCAATGCATCAGCTGCTCCAGCTGTTCCAGTTCCCGGTCCACCAGCTCCCCGTACATATAGGGGCCGTCCGGCTCCTCACAGAGCGTGCGCACACGTTCCAGCTTCTCCACACATCCCGCAAGGAGACGGCGCAGGTGCTCCAGCAGCCATTTTGCATAGGGGCTGCCGCACATCTCCTCCACTGTGCTCCCATTATAATCCTCTTTCCGCCGGGCAAGCCACCTCGCGGGCCATGGGAAGCTGGCGGCGTATCGGGACAGATTCAGGATATGCTGCTCCAAAACGCTCTCCCGCCCTCCGGGACAGAAATATTCCACGCAATACCTGAATTCCTCGCTGCCGGAGGCATACGCCGCCTCTATCAGTTCTTCCAGCACTTCCCGCTGCATCAGCCGGACTTCTCCCTCATCGGCAATGCGGAAAGCCGGATCCAGGCCGATTTCATTAAAGTGGTTCCGCAGCAGGAACAGGCAGAAGCTGTCTATAGTGGTAATCTGGGCATTGTGCAGCAAGGTGGACTGCCTCTGGATATGCGCGGAATCCGGCCGCTGCGCGAGCCGTTTCGAGATGCCCGCCGCGATGCGCTCCCGCATCTCCGCTGCCGCCGCGTTGGTAAAGGTCACCACAAGCAGGCGGTCGATGTCCACGGGATGTTCCTCGTCGCAGACCATCCGCACGATGCGCTCCACCAGCACGGCAGTCTTGCCGCTGCCCGCCGCCGCCGACACCAGAATATTCCGGCCATGCAGTTCGATGGCCATAAGTTGTTCTTCCGTGAATGTTACTGCCATATGTTTTCTTTCCTTTTTGGATGCTTTCTGTCAGGATGATATCCGGATGCTGCCGGGCCGCCTCCCCCGTTCATGAAAGCCGCCGTCAAAAATAACCCCAGAGCGTCAGCTCCGGGGCTTTTCAACTCCTCCTGCGCTGTCCACCGGCACCAGTTTGCCGTGCAGCACATTCCTGGCATTGTCGAACACATAGGCGCAGGTGGACAGCACCACATAGCGCGCCTCGCCGTCCAGCTCCACATCCGCCTGGAAATCAGATAGCTCCAGACATTTTGCCAGGTAATCGTCCAGCTCCTCCCCGGGGCCCATGAAGATTGTATAAGTCTCCGAATAAGCCGATGTGGTATAGCCGCTGAATAAGTCAATCCGGAAGTCCTGCTCCGGGGTCAGCAGCCATATGACCGGATGCTCCTCATAGAATGTCTGGTCAGCCCATTCGTCCAGCACCGCGAACATGGAGCCGTTCTTCATATGGTGGCCGTAGATGATTGTATTGGAATCCTTGAAATCTCTGCTGTTCAATGCCTCCACAAAAATCGAACCGGCCGGATTGGCGGAACCGTCATAGCTGCTGCGCAGATACTGGTCATTGTCTTCCCCCTGCAGAACCGGGTAGTTGATGGCCGTCCCCTCACAGTACAGCCAGCCGATAATGTCCTCGTTGACCTCTTTCAATCCGGAGAAATCCACCGTGATCGGCGCTGTCACCGGCCCGGTTCCTGCCTCTTTGCTCCCGCCATTGTCCGCAGGCTGCCCGCTTCCGGCAACTGTTATCTCTGTAAAGCTGTCCGCCATCTCGGCGTAGCGCCGGTCATTTTCCTGGTACTGATGGTATATGACCACCACATATGTGGTGGAACCGATAAACACTGCCAATAGCAGTATCACAATTATCCTGCGAATCCATTTTTTCATAGTTCACCTGCAATCCAGGCTATAGATGCCCGTTTTTGTGTGGCTGGAATTCCACATATTTAGTGTAAGTATACTCCAGCCGATTTAAAAATTCAAGATGGCTGGGCGTCTTTTCCATAGCCCTTTCCCAAATCCGGCGCTGTCCTTTCCTCCATCCGCTTCAGCGCCTCCCCGCTGTCCATATCCTCCAGCCTGCGCTTGGTACAGCCCGGCATGGCAGGCTCAAAGCCGCAGACTTTTTTATAGGTACAGTAAGTGCAGGCCTCCTCGCTGCCTTTCTCATAAGGGTTCAGGGAAATGGTACCGTCCAGAATCTCCCGGCCGATATCCGCTATTTTACGGCTCACATAGTCGGACACAGTTCGCAGCTCCTCTCCGCTTAAGACAGAGGAGCGGGCGGAGAAGCTGCCGTCTTTTTTCCGCTCCACGGGAATCACATCGGACTTATCCCCCATCTCCCCGTCCAGCAGCTCCACGATGCCCGGCTCGCTGCTCACCACGCCGTTCATGCGCAGCTGCTTTCCAATCTGTTCGTTGATTTCTTCCTCCGTCAGTTCCACGGGCGTCTCCACGGAAGGGTCGTCAATGCGGTAATACAGCAGCGCGGCGGGCACGATTTCTTTTCCGCGGTGGCGCCTGGATTCCTCCTCCGCCGCCGCGTTCATATAGACCACCAGCTGGAGCTGGAGCCCGTAGTAAAGCGCCGCCAAATCGAACTTCCTGCGGCCGGATTTGTAATCGATGACCTTGATATATACTTTTTCCTCATCCTCCGCCACGTCGATCCTGTCGATGCGCCCCTGGAGGCGCATTTTCTCCTGCTCCGACAGGGCCACGTTGACGCTCTCCAGATTGTCCGCATGGCGGAAAGAAAGTTCAAAGGATTCCGGCACGAAGCTCCCCCGCTGCAGCTGCTTCTGGAGGGTCAGCACCGTCCGGGTCAGGATGCGCCCCATCCTGGTGATGGCATACTCGTTCCTGGCACTGCTGTAAAGGACGGTGCTTCCATAGTCCGCCGCATAGTGCTCCAGCGCGTGGCGCACCTGCGTCTCGGCAAATTTCCGGGGAAAGTCGAACCAGGTATATCCTTTTTCTTTCAGCTTGTCCGCGAACTGCTCCAGAATGGCATGGTACACATTTCCCATGTCCACATTTTCAAAAGAAAATTCTTTTCGCTCCCGGAGAGTCAGGCCATACTGCAGGAAATGCCGGTAAGCGCAGGCCGCATAGGTCTCCAGGCGGGTGACGCTGGTCTCCAGCTGCACGCCGTAGAGGGCCCTTGCCACCGCCGCGGACAGCCCCGTATCCCGGTACCGCCTGAAAGCGGCCTCCGTCAGGAAATCACGCTTCCCCTTAAGCCCCTCCTCACCGTATGCCTGATAGATGGTGAAAAATTCCTGCTCTTCCTGGCCCTTTACGGCGCCCTCCACATATTCCCTTAAGCCTCTTGCCAGGTATGCCGCCCCCTCCTGGCCTGTCACAATCTGCTCCAGGACGCTTCTGCGCTGGGGATACTGCACCATAATTTGCGGGAAAAGTTTCCGCACCACATCCACCAGATAGGCGGGGCGGATAGATTTCCCGGCGCTGTTCACCTTGGACCAGGACAGATAGAGCCGCCTGGATGGCTTGGTCATATTCAGATAGAGATAAAATCTCTGGATGTACATCTGCTGCCTGGGGCTTGGAGCCAGCTCCAGCTCGGACTCCCGCAAGAATTCCCGGTCCATGTCCGATATGATGCCGCCTTTGGAGGCTCCCTTGGGAATATTGCCGTCGTTCACGCCCAGGAAAAAGAGCATCTTCACCTGCTGCAGCCTGGTGCGCTCCATATCTCCCACCAGCACCCTGTCTACATTCTGGGGGATAGTGCCCACCTGAATCTCCCCAAAGCCTGCCTCCAGGATTTCCGCGAACTCTTTCAAGGAAATCGTCTCCTCCCCCAAAAGGGCGTATATCTGGTCCAGAAGCTCCATCACCAGGCGATAGATCTGTGCATATTCCCTGGCGCGGACCTGCTCCCCCGCCTCCTCAAAGCTTTTCTGGTATGCGGAGAGCTTCTGCTGGACCTGGTTCTGCACCAGGAAGTCATAGAGCCCGTTCACATAGACTTTCACAGGCTCTTTTCCTTTCAGGTGCAGCATTTCCACCTGCTCCATCATACGCTCCCGCAGGGCGTTCATCTCCGCTAAGGCTAACTCTCCCTCCGTGGCATACCCCTCTGCCACGGCTGGCTCCTGTTCCATGGAAAGTTCCTGTTCCATGGAAAGCCTTTCTTCCATCTCCCGGGTCTTGCGGGTGAAGAGGCGGCTGTAGGCCCGGTATCCCTTGACGCCGGTCTGCAGACAGTAATTCTCCAGCCGGTCCACCTCCTCCCAGGTCAGGTCAGCCAGGCCGCTGCGCAGGTAATGGAAGACGGACTCATAGGAAAAATCCTTTATGTACAGCTCCAGAGCGCTTTTGATGTACTCAATCAAGGGATTCAGGGTGATTTTCCTGGTACGGTCTATATAGCAGGGAATGTCCATCTGGACGAACTCTGTCTCCACATAGGGAGCGTATGCCGCCAAATCCCCTGAAATCACTGCAATGTCGCGGAAAGCCACCCCCTCCTCACGAATCAGACGGCAGATTTCCAGTCCGGTCTGGCGCACCTCCTCCTTGGGATCAGTGGTCTCGAACAGCCGGATTTCCTGCTGCTCCTGCTCATAGGGGTGGAAGCCATAACGAAATATATATTTTTCCAGATGCTGCAGCGCAGGGGCATTCTGGAAACGATTGGAAACGTTATGTCTGATGAGGCAGTTCGCGTCCCGGGCAGTTCTGCCCGGCTGCGCAGACAAAATCATCACATCCCGCCTGCGCTCCACAGAGAGCGCCTCCGCCTGCCTGTCCAAATCGGCCACAGTCTTCTTGCTGAGATGGAACAGGTTCTGCTCTCCGTTGTGCACATAAGGATTTTCTTCCTCGCCCACCGCCAGCGTGACGATCACTTCTCCGCACAGGCCCATCAGCCCGGAAATCACCCGAATCTGGACAGGCGTAAAGCCGGTGAACCCATCAAATACCACCACGCTTCCGGGCAGAAGCTTTGATTTCGGAAGAGCCCGGCAGAGTACGTCCAGAGTCTCCTCAGTGGTGATGAAGTTGCCGCGGATGTACTCCAGAAAGCCCTTGTACAGCGTCTGCAGGTCTTTCAGCTTCTGCACCAGAGCTCCCCTTTTTTTCGCGAAGTCGATCAGTCTGTCCACATCCTCCGCGCCGATGCCATATTGCATGAACTCGGAGATGGCGCTTTTCACCTCGTGGATGTATCCCTGTCTGTGGAGGAATCCTCCCAGGGTGGGCAGCTGGCCTTTTAAGTTCGCCGCCACTTTCTGGAGCACCAGGCTCTTTCCCGTATCGTCCAGCACAGGGACTTCCCATCCTCCCGCCTCCTCTAAAATGCGGTGGCCCAGGCGGCCGAAACTGAGCACGTCGATGTTCAGGATGCCGCCCTTATCGCTTAAGAGCACCAGGTCTTTCTGTGTCTGCATGGTGAACTGGTCCGGCACGATGATAAAGAAATTCTGTTTCGGATTCCGGGCCGCCCGCCGGACAATTTCTTCATATAATAATCTGCTTTTTCCGGCTCCTGAAGAGCCGAAGTAGAATTGCAGGCTCATGTTGTGTCCTTTCTTCCCGGAACGCCCGCTTTCCATGGAAAGCTTGATTTCCACATATCATCCGCTTTCCATGGGATGCCCCTCTTCCATAGTTCGGCACACGATGCCGCCTCAAAACATAATCTCTGACAGCTTCCGGCAGGCTCAAAGGCAGAACCGCCATAGATAGTCCGCGGCCTCCTCGGCGTAGTCGATGCCGATTCGCTTTGCTGCATGTATCTGCTCCGGTTTCACGACGATTCCCTCCTTGACACAGAATGTGTCACTGGTCACCATGTCCACGTCATTGTCAGCTTTAGTGACTCCCGCCTCTTGTAAAAAACTTCCTTGAAAGGCGTTCCTGCGGCCTTTTTTGTCTGCGCGTTCGGTAACATATCCGGCTCCTTCCCTGGAAAGCCTTTCCTACATGCCCTGTTTCTGCTCTTCTCTGTACCGCCTGTCTCCCCGGGCGCCGTCACTCTTTCAGATCCAGCTCCACCGGGCAGTGGTCAGATCCCATGACATCCGGATGAATCTTCGCGTCCGCCAGCCGTTCTTTCAGGCTCTCCGAGGCCACAAAGTAGTCGATACGCCAGCCGACGTTCTTCGCCCTGGCCTGTCCCATATAGGACCACCAGGAATAAGCATCTTTCAAATCCGGGTAGAAATGCCGGAATGTGTCCACGAATCCGTTCTCCAGCACCCTGCCGAAGCATTCCCTCTCCTCATCGGTAAATCCCGCGTTGCGGCGGTTGGTCTTGGGATTCTTCAAATCAATCTCCTTGTGGGCCACGTTCAGGTCGCCGCAGTAGATTACGGGCTTGCGCTCCTCCAGCCCTTTGATATACTTCAGGAACGCCGCCTCCCACTCCATGCGGTATCCCAGCCTGGTCAGCTCCCTCTGGGAATTGGGCACATAGACCGCTATGACGAAATAATCCTTATATTCTGCCGTAATCACGCGCCCCTCGCGGTCGTGCTCCTCCACGCCGATGCCGCAGGTCACTTTCAGGGGCTCTTCTTTCGTGAACAGCGCCGTCCCTGAGTAGCCTTTCTTTTCCGCGTAATTCCAGTACTGATAGAAACCCGGCAGGTCCATCTCTATCTGCCCCGCCTGCAGCTTCGTCTCCTGCAGACAGAAAATGTCCGCGTCCGCTTCGTTGAAATATTCCATGAATCCTTTCTGCATGCATGCCCGCAGTCCGTTCACGTTCCATGATATCAGTTTCATAATCCACCTCGTCTCTGCCCTGCCTTTCATCCGCGCACAGGGCTTTTTTCCCGGAATGCTCTTCTTCCCGGAATGTTCTTCATTCCATTTCCACTATCATAACACGGCTTCCCCGTTTTCGCCAGTACATCGTCCTATTTCCGCCTATATTTCTTTGCGTATATTTCTTTGCCCGAAAACGGTTGTTGAATCCCCGTAGGTTCCATGCTATACTAGGTAGAGATTTTTACTGCAAATCCCAGACACCGGAACCAGAAATATGTCAACGACAATAAAGGCAGGTAACTGATATGGCCCAGAATTTCGATTCCCTGAAGCATAAAAAGCTGTTCCTCTTCGACATAGACGGCACGCTGGCCGTAGGGGACACCCTCTATGAGGGCAGCGCCGATCTGCTGGCCTACATTGAAGCCTCCGGCGGCAAGGCATATTATATCACCAACAATTCTACCCGCAGCGGCCGGGATTATGTGGAAAAATTCCGGAGGGCCTTTCATCTGGAGACCACAAAGGACCAGTTCATTACTTCCGGCTATATGGCCCTGCGCTTCCTGCAGGAGCATTATCCAAATGGAAAAATCTTTGTCCTGGGCACCGCCTCTTTCATAAAAGAGCTTCGGCAAAACGGCCTGGATATCACAGAGACCGCAGAAGAAGATATCGACTGCGTAGTAACCGCCTACGACAGCGAGCTGACCTATGAAAAGCTGATACAGGCCTGTAAAGTCCTGTCCACCGCGGACATGCCTTTCTACGGCACCAATCCCGATTTGTGCTGCCCTGTCGATTTCGGCTTCATCCCGGACTGCGGCGCCATCTGCAACATGCTGACGGACGCTACCGGCAGGAAACCTGTCTATCTGGGCAAGCCCAGCAAGAGCGTGGTGGATCTGTGCCTGTCCCTGTCCGGCTTTTCCAGGGATGAGACGCTGGTGGTGGGGGACAGGCTCTATACCGACATCGCCTGCGGCATCAACGGAGGCGTGGAGACCTGCGTGGTGTTCACCGGGGAGGCCAGACCGGAGGACATGGCTGACACGCCCTATCCCGCAGACTACTGTTTCGGCAATGTAAAAGAGCTTCTGATGCACTGCACCGAAGCTCAGAATCGCAATTTCAGATGATGCCTTTCTCAATGATGCCGAAGCCCAGCGGAAAAGGTCCTGTGTGCACGCTGATGGTAGCCCCGATTTGATAGATAGGGATGTCCTGCTTGCTGACACGATATCCTTTATCCCGCAGCACCTCCAGCGTATGCTCCCTGAACGCTACGGCCTCCTCATAGTCATATCCAAAGCCGATGGCGATGCTGTAGCGCTCTATCTTTCTTCCGTTCTCCTCCAGATACTCCAACAGCAGGCCGATGGCCTTTTCCGTAGTACGCTTTCTGCCTCTGCCGATGCCGGATGGGAAGATTTCCCCCTCTTTCAGCGTAATGACCGGACGGATGCCCAGCACGCTGCCCGCTACCGCCGATACTTTTCCGATGCGCCCCCCATGCTTTAAGTACTCCATGTCTCCCACGGTAAAGAAAATCCTTCCCGTGCTCTTGATTTCCTCCAGCCTGGCCACGCACGCGTCATACGGCATCCCGCTGTCCCGGAGCCTGGCCGCCTCCAGCACGTACTGCCCCTGCAGCACTGTGTTTATGGTGGCGTCAATCACGGTAATCACCGCCTCCGGCAGGGTCTCCAGCACGATTTCCCTGGCATTCAGTGCGGACTGCATGGAACCGCTGAATTTTGTGGTGATGCAGATGCAGATGACGGGAATGCCTTTCTCCGCATAGGGCATAAAGACATCCACGTAATCCTGAGTGGAGGGCATGGAAGACTTCGGGTACACGCCTTTCCTGTCCACCATCTGCTGATAAAAGTCCCTGATGTCAATTTCCACGTTTTCTTTCAGATAACGGGTATCGTCAAAGGACACATAAAAAGGAACCACCGTAATATTCTTCTCAGCCGCCAGTTCTTTCGGCAGATCGCAGGAACCATCGCTGATGATGTGATATGCTTCATTCATAAAATCTTTGCCTTTCGTACAAGTATCTTTATAAGGTATAGGATACCACTTCCGGTTTAAAATGGCAACTGATTTTATTTCAAAAAACGTATTTTATGGTTTCCCAATCTTTTTATTGCGGTTTAGATAACTACTTATCGCGGCGGCAATCCGGGTGCGCCTTTGCAGTCTTCAGAAATCCATTTCCTTTGACCTGTCTTCATCGCACTCGTGCACCACCGGGCATTCCAGCTGCCGGTACAACGGCTCCCCGATAAAATCCCTGGCCCAGGCAACCCTTTCCGCTTCCCTCTCTGTGCCCATATCCCTCATGGCATCATAAATGGGCCGTTTCCGCCCCGGAGCACCGTCCTCCTCTCTTTCCCTGATTCCCAGATGCAGGCCGAATTCCTTCGGATTATCCATATAGGCATGATGGGTCATCCACAGAATACCCGGCAGCCGCTTCATCTTCTGATACGCCAATATATATCCCGCTGCCCCCTGAAGCTCCGAAAACTCATCCTGTCTGGAATTGAATCCCTGCTCCGACAGGATAATCGGGCGCATCTGCCCCTCATACAGGAAATCTTCCTGTGCCAGGTAAGCATGCAGCACTTCCATATTTTTGAAAGTAATCAGCTTTGTATCAAAGTAAAACTTCGGAATCCTGTCATTATAGAAATCGGGATAGTTCAGATCCTCCGGGTAGGGATGATAGGCAATCCCCCATCCGAAATCTCCCATTTCCCTCCCATACTTAAGGACCAGATCCACAATATCCTTTCCCCGGTAAGAACCAAGCGGGCGCGAGGGATAGAAACTCTCTCCCCAGCAATGGTCCAGGGACAGGAAGACCTGCGCCTCCTCCCAGTACTTATGGGAGGCCTCCCATGTCAGACGCAGAGCCTTCGTGTATTCTCTCGCATACTCCTCCGCTGTCTTCTCTCCTGCATTTCCCCAGATGCACTGGGTATTTACCTCGTTGGAAACGATAAATCCTGTGATTCTTCCGTATTTCGCATCGTCCCGCATATAACGGCAGGACAGGAATTCCACAAAGGCACGGTAATAGTCCCTTCCGTCCTCCGTCTCCATGGGAAACGCGCTGATGAACGCGTTGGGATCCTCTCTGTCAAAGTCCGGATGGATCACTTTTTCCAGCAGCGCCTCCTCCTCATGGCTGCCGAAGCGCTGGGGAGAATTCAACAGGATTGCCGTGGCGGCGATGCCGTATCCCCATGCATACTGGAGCGTTTTGTCGATTTCCTCCACCTGTGTTTTGTCGAACCAGTATTCCTTTCCCAGACAGGCAAACGGCAGAGCGTCCTCTCTTTCTTCCGCCCGCAGCAGCGCCGGGAGGTTGATATTCAGCAAAGTGTGCTCTATCCCCAGAATTCCCAAATCCTCGTTCCCGCAGCTTAAGGCTTTCTTATTTCGGAAGACCTCTTTTTCATGCGTATACCGTTCCATTCGTTTCTCCTTATTTTATACTGCTTAACAGTCTAAATTTCCGGGTAACCCGACTACATAACAGCCGCCTCCGGCCTCACCCTTTCACCGCTCCTGCCGTCATACCTTCCATATACAATCTGGAGGTGAACAGGAACAGAACCAAAAGGGGAATGGTTGCAATGATATATCCCGCAAACATGGCTCCTATATTCGTCGTCCCTGCGGCGGAGGTAAATACGCGCACCGCCACTGTGATGACCTGTTTGCTGTTGGATTCAATGACCAGCATGGGCCATATGAAGTCATTATAGTAGTCGACCATCTTCATGACGGCTATCGTTGAGAGGATAGGCTTCGCCAGAGGAACCGCGATTCGGGCAAGCAGATCCATCTGCCCGCAGCCCTCTATCTTTGCCGCCTCGAACAAGTCTTTGGGCAAAGCCTCTATGGAATTCCGGCACAGAATGATGCCCAGAATCTGTCCTCCCGATATCCAGGGGAAAATCAATGCCCAGCGGGTATTGAACAGCCCATAGCTGATGATCAGATTGTAATTTGCCGCCAGGGACAGGACGCCCGGAATCATCATCAGCACCAGCAGCACATAATACAGGAACCCCTTTCCCGGGAAATCCATAGTTGCAAACACAAAGCCGCCCATCGCGGACAAAATCAGGGTCAGCACCACTGCAAAGGCATTCACCGCCAGAGTGTTCACCATGCTCCCATATAGTTTTGAAAAGGCATTTCTATAGTTGTCCCATTCAATATGCCTGGGCAGGGCGAAAAAGTTATTGTAAATCTCCCAGTTGCTCTTAAAGGACATGATGACCATTACGAATATGGGAACAAAAGCAAAAAACATAATGAGTACCATGATAATCTCTATGATTGTCTGAAAACGGATTTCCCTTGCCCTTCTCTTGCTGATTTTCTTCATGCCATCACTCCTTCTCCCTGGTCAGCGCATTCTTTATCACTGTCACGGTCAATGTAAATACCATCAATACGATGCCCAGCGCAGACGCATAGCCATAGCGGCCAAACTGGCTGGCGTTCAGGTATAGTTCCAGCGCGGGGACATAAGTCGCCGTACCGGGACCGCCTCCCGTCATGATAAAGATGCTGTTGAAATCCTGCATGGTGCCCAGAATCGTCAGTGTTACCATGATGCTGATCTGGGGTTTGATCAGAGGCAGCTGCACTTTCCAGAAAATATCCCATCTGGTGGCGCTGTCGATCATTGCCGACTCCACCACATCCGTCCCGATATTTAAGAGGCCGCCGTAGTACACCAGAAATGCCATCGCGCCCACAAAGGGGAATCCCATGAAAATGATGGCCCATATCGCCGTCCTCTCATCCCCCAGCCACACCCGCTGAAGATTCTCCAGATGCAGCGCCCCCAGCACTTCGTTCAGCAGGCCGATGGTGGGATCGTAAATCTTCTGCCAGGTCAGAGTCCCTACAACGCCCGGAACCACTATGGGCAGCACGAACAGGAACCTGTGTATGTACTTGCGCTTGTCGCCCCGGATGGAATGCACCAGCCAGGCAACCGCCAGCGGCACCGTCATGGTCTTCAGGATGCCGGTCACCAGCAGCAGGCTCAAGTTCTTCATGCCGATCAGGAAATATCCCTCCTGAAGCATCTGGCGGAAGTTCTCCAGACCGATGAAGTTCATCTTGGCCAGAGTGTTGTTAGTCCTGGACCAGTCCGTGAACGCCCTGTAAAAAGCGATGAAAATGCCCCTGTAATTGAACAGGAAAATCAGCACGAAAGTGGGCAGAAGCATGATATAGGCCATCCTCTGGCGCCACATTTTCTTCAACAGCTTTCCTGCCGCTCTCTTCACTTTGGGGAACATTTGTATCAGGCACACCAGAAGCAGGAAGAAAGGGACAAAGACCGCATATCCCAGAACCTCTTCCATCGACTTGTAATAATCCATGGTGGCCAGATTATCCACATAGATATTTTTGACAAAATCCTCATATCCCGTAAAATAGATGCTTCCGTTGGCCGTCTCGAAATCCGTGATCCTTACGCCCACGTCCGTCGTATATATCTGCTTATCCTGACCGTCCATGACGAACAAGTAGCCCTCCTTGGTTCCGATCAGTACATATTCTCCGTCCTCATCCACGCCGATACTCGCCATAAAGGCATTTACCGTATTATCGATTTTTCCTGTCCTTATGACATTCAGCGCTTCGTCAAACTGATGATAGATGCCATTCCTGTTGATTGTCCAGTAGGTATCTCCATTTTGAATCATCTGTATAATCTCATACCCGGTCTTCAGGGTATCAAGAACTTCTCCGTCCTTGGTGATATGCAAAACCTCGCCGCGCTTGTTGGATATCAGAAGCGTCTCGCCGTCCTGGCAAAACTGGACTCCGCTGACCAAAATCTTGTAGTCAATTCCGCCAAGCTCTTCTCCCTCTGACGAATAGACCAGCACACTGGACTTGTTGCTGCCGGTATTGGTAATCACCGCTATCTTCGATTCATCCTCCAGCACATCCACCGCCACTGCTTTTCTTCTGGTATCAATGTCCAGCAGCACATTTCCGCTGGACGCCTGATATACATATACATGCCCGTCCTCATTTGCCGCATAAAGCTTGTCGTTCTTTGCATCAAGAACCAGTTCGTCAAAAGAACCGTTTGCCTGCGTCCGCCAGATTTCTTCTCCCTGCTCAAAAGCAGCAAGCACCTTATCGTGGGTTCCTACATACAGAATGTCTTTTTCCTTGTCATATGCCAGGCTGTGGTTCTTGGTCCCTGTGGAAATATCCAAATCCTCCAGCCCCTCTGTCCTTTCCCTGCAATAAGATAGTCCCCAGATTACTGCAAGGCCCAGAACCAGACAGATAATTGCCGATACTATCCATACGCTTTTTTTCTTCATCCTAACCTCCGCTCCGTCTACCCCTGCTCCAAGTGCGAGAAAATCAACTGTCTGACTGAAATTGGCTACCCTTTCAGGCAGCCAATTCCAATTCATAAACTCACATTTCTTTCTTCAATTGCATTCTGTGATTATTCACCGGTAGGCTCATTTGCAGGATTTTCAAGGTCTTCCAGGGTGATTTTGGAGTTCGTCATACCTGTCTCAAAGTTCTCGTCGATGTTTGCCTGATGCTTCTCGAGGAAAGTATCTACATCAATCTTGCCCTGCAGCAGTTCCAGACAATAGTCATAGAACGCGCGATAGGACTCGGGAATCTCGTTGAAGCCTCTCGCCAGGGAGTTGCCATAGCTCTTCTGGCAGTTGCCGATCATCGTCAGGTTCTCAAATGCGTTCTGAACCTCATCCGGATATGTCACGCCATATACAAGGCTGGGGCCGCTGGGAACAAAGCCGTCTTCCAGAGCAGCATCCATAAATACGGACATTCCCTCTGAAGAAGAATAGTACATCATGAAGTCCATAACCAGATCATCATGATCCTGAGACTTGGAAACGGCGCCAAGGAATCCGTTGGAAACCTCGATTGTCCTTGCCTTTCCTTCGATTCCGTCACCCTCCATGGAAGGCATATCGAAAGTGCCGAGCGTAAAGCCCACCACATCTTCTACAGCATTGTCATTGAAAGAAATTTCCTGACCGCTGGCCAGCTTCTCCATATCCTGAGCGAACTGTACGATAGCCCAGCCGCCGTCTACGTACATAGCAGCCTTGCCCTGATAGAACAGTGTCTTTGCGCCGTCTTTGTTGGTTCCGAACATCACTTCATTGCCTGCATATTTAGGGAACACATCCGCGAAACCGCTCCACACAGTCTTCATACCGGGCGTAACGGCACTGTAGGTGTGATCTTTCACTGCAGCGTAAAAACGGACAGGGTTACGTGTAACCTTAGTCGTATCATCATTGAAAGGATCTGTAGGATCATAGGTATAGTAATCATCTATTGTAGGATCGTAGGTATAGTCGCCGGGCTGGGACCTCCAGATTTCGACGCTGGAACGTGTGGTCTGGTCTGCGTAGCACTGCGCAAGCCATCCCATGGTTCCGGAGTAGAAGCTGTCATAGTCGCCGGGCATTGCAATAGGCTGATAACCGGCAGCCTGAATCTTCTCGCATACGTCAATCAGCTCTGACCATGTGGTCGGAATGCTGACGCCTACTTCATCAAAAATATCCTGATTGTACAGCCAGAGAACCTTGACGGACTGAAGGCTCAACGCGCTGAAGTTGCCTGTACCGGCATCCACGGTCTGCATGTCGTACTCGAACTGCTCTCTCCAGGGGCCGCCTGAATACGGGCTGTCGTTCTCCATATAGTCCGCATAGTTGATAGCCTTGCCTGAAGCGGCTTCCGCAGCCAGATTAATATTTACTATATCCACTGATGTAGTTTCATTGTTATTGAAGACATTAGTCGCCCACTGGTCATAACCCTCTGACGGCTTCAAATCCACGACTACGTTCACTTCCGGATGTTTCTCCATGTAAGCCGCAGCCACTGCCGTCCAGCCGGCTTCCTCGCCTTCCGTGTTCTGTGTGCTGATCGTAATGGTCATATCGCCGCCCTCTGTACCGGCAGCTTCCTCGGAAGACTCTTCCGGTTCGGATGACTCTTCCTCTGTTGACTCGTCCTCTGTTGACTCGTCCTCAGAGGATGACTCCCCCTGACTTGACGCATCGGCATTGGAAGGAGTATCTCCACAGCCTGCCAGACTACCGACTGTCATCATTGCAGTCAACAGTAATGCAATCGTTCTTTTTTTCATATCTAATCCTCCATAGTTTGTATCTGCCGCGCTGACCCGAATTTCCTGTACAGCATCCGGCACATGAAATATTCCGCATCCCAAAATCTGTCGCCTGGTCGTCCTTAGCCTTTCTGCTTTCCAGCCGCCTCCCTCCTCCCTGACCGTTTTTAATAGCGCAATCAAGAATGCAATATCGCCCCAAAAAGTACACTTTTTGGAGACCCAAATCACCTCTGGAACGATTGCTTGATTATACTACATAAAGTTGAAAAAATCAAGGCGTTTTTGAAATAATTTTGGTAATTTTGACAAAAAACTATGAGCGTTCCCTAAAGTGTGCTTTTTGGAGATTGTTTTTTTACATGAAAAAAGCCAGTATTTAAGGGCAAGATATACTAATTGTAATTAAATATTACTTAACATATAACGAAATATCATATTTTTCTTATGGCGGGATTTGGTAAAACACTTCTTGCGGAATTTCTGATATGAATGTAGAATAAAGCTGACACATCGGGCCGCCGTATATGGCCCGAGGCGGCTACAAAAGTCAATTCGGAAGGAGAAGACACACATGCGGACTACACTGTACATGCTGCACGAACAAAGTCCTACCCAGATGATGTCCTATGTCCTGCAGACCAGCGGGGGAAAGCTGATTGTCATTGACGGAGGCAACAAGCAGGACGCCGGGCATCTGCAGGACACGCTGATCCGGCTGGGAGGGCCTGAGCCGGTAGTGGATTTATGGCTGCTGACCCACCCCCATCTCGACCATGTGGATGCGCTGCTGGAGATTTTTTCCAGGCCGCATCCCCTGAAAGTCAAAAAGGTTTACAGCTGTTTCCTGTCGTACGAGTTCTACAAGGCGAATGATTTCGAGGGCTGTACGGACGCCAGGACTACCCGGGAATTCAACGCATTTGCGGCAGAACATCCTGATATTTGCCACACATTTGAAAAAGGCCAGCGGTTCACGATAGATTCGGTGGAAATCAATGTGCTGCATGTGCCGGAAGGGGAGACTCTTCCTATGAATGTCATTAATAATTCTTCCGTGGTATTCCGAGTCGATGCGGAGGGGCAGCGCATTTTGTTTGTCGGTGACCTGGGGGAAGAAGCAGGCGACAGAGTGCTAGAGACGGTTCCGGCTGAGGCGCTGCATGCGGATTTCGTACAGATGGCCCATCATGGGCAAAATGGCGTGAAAAAAAGCTTCTATGAAGCAGTCGCCCCCAAAGCCTGCCTTTGGAACACGCCTGACTGGCTCTGGGATAATGATGCCGGCGGTGGACATGATACAGGCCCCTGGAGGACAGTGGAAGTGCGGGGATGGATGGAGGAGCTGGGAGTACGGCATCATTTTGTTTCCAAAGACGGTGACCAGGTTCTGGAGCTGCCCTGCAGGCTGGACTGATGCTGCAGCTCCCCGGTGAAAACGGGCATTGTATTATAAAGAGGTAAATATGCAGACTACATTATATATGCTTCAGGAGCAGCGCCGCTCCCCGATGATGTCTTTCATCCTGCAGACCAAGAACGGGAAGATCATTGTCATCGATGGCGGTTTCCGGGAGGACGCGCAATATCTTCTGGATACTCTTACGCAATTGGGCGGGCCCAATCCGGAAATAGAACTTTGGCTGCTGACCCATCCGCACCTGGATCACGCGGACGCGCTGCCGGAGATTTTTACCAGGCCCAATCCTCCGCGGGTAAAAGCCATCTACAGCCGTTTCCTGTCCTATGAATTCTATAAGGCCAATGACTTCGAGGGCTGTACGGATGCCAAGACCACCCGGGAATTCAATGAATTCGCAGCGGAGCATCCTGACATCTGCCATACTTTTGAGAAAGGCCAGCGTTTTGCGGTGGATTCCGCGGTGATCAATGTGCTGCGCGTGCCGGAGGACGAGTCGCTGACTAATAATGCCATAAACAATTCTTCTGTGGTATTCCGGCTGGATACCGAGGGACAGCGCATCCTGTTCGTAGGGGATTTAGGCGAGGAGGGCGGCGACAGAGTGCTCGCCACAGTTCCCAGGGAAGAGCTGCGGGCCGATTTCATACAGATGGCCCACCATGGTGAGAACGGCGTCAAAAAGAGTTTTTATGAGGCTGTCGGGCCCAGGGCTTGCCTGTGGACTACTCCCGGATGGCTCTGGGACAATGACAAAGGAGAGGGACAGGGCTCCGGCCCCTGGAGGACTCTCGAAGTGCGGGGCTGGATGGAAGAACTGGGTATCGGGCTTCATTTTGTCACTAAAGATGGTGACCATAAGTTCGTGCTGCCTTATCCTTTGGATTAAAGACAGCGACAAAAAAGAAAAACGTTCTGAAAACAATCTACCTGAATCTCTTTTTGGCATGAACCGCTCTCCATGGTTCCCTGCCAGAAGGAGATTTTTTTAGGAAACACATCTTACTATTTATCTTTAATTTTCCGTTGCTTTTTCGTCTCCAAAAAGTTGTACTTTTGGTGATTTCCAGCTTCACCTCCCTCGCTACCGAATGAAAAATTCACGATTCCGCTACGGAGAAGGAGGCAAAATCAAGTATGGGAAAAACAGATACGGCGTACATGACCTACAGACGGCGTCCTTTGGGCTATCGCCTGAAAAAATACCGGCTGCTGCTGCCATTGGTGCTGAGCGATCCGGAAATGTTCAAGCTTCTGCGCAATACCCTGACCATCAGCATCGCCAGACTGGTAGTCACATTCTTCCCACCGATTCTGCTGACCATCGTCATATTCGACCTGAGAAGCACAGTGTTCAAGAAAATCAGTCAGACATTTGTATACATACCTCACTTCTTTTCCTGGGTCATCATCTACGGAATCGTATTTGCTTTCTTTAGTGAAAGCGGTTTCGTAAATGCGCTAATCGGTAAACTGGGCGGCAATACCTATCCCTTCATGACCTCCAGCAAAGCTTTTGTGCCTCTGCTCGTAGGTTCCCAGGTGTGGAAAGAAGCCGACGACATGGACGAAGGCGAGAAAGCAGAGAAAGAGAAAATCAATGAGGGCGTAAAGGCAATGGCAGGCTATGACAGATGGCCCAATGACGGACTTCTCAGTTCCGTTTCCACCAGTACCATCGCACCGAACCTGGGCGAGTATGAGATTCAGCAGCTCTGCAAGTTCGTAATCGGCGAGCGCAGCATGGATGAATGGGATGATTATGTACAGGAGTGGCTTGACCGCGGCGGACGCGATATTCTGACTGCACAGGCTGAGAAGCTTGGCGTAGAACTTCCTGCAGAAGCACAATAAAGAAAAATAAGGTCTATAGGAAAGGGACTGCCTTGGCAGTCCCTTTCTGGCATTACGCCTGGCGGCGATATCCATGCGCCGAAACAGAGCAGGCCGCATATCATTCCGCAAACAGCGGCGTGGAAAGATAGCGGTCTCCCGTATCCGGCAGCAGCGCCACGATGGTCTTTCCTCTGTTCTCCGCACGCTTGCCCAGCTGGATGGCAGCCCAGACGGCAGCGCCGGAGGATATCCCCACCAGCACGCCCTCGCTCCTGCCGACGCGCCTGCCTGCGGCAAAAGCATCCTCATTTTCTACCGGGATGATTTCATCGTAGACTTCCGTGTCCAGCACCTTTGGGACAAATCCCGCGCCGATACCCTGAATCTTGTGCGCACCGGCGGTTCCCTTGCTGAGCACGGGGGACGCCGCAGGCTCTACGGCCACGATTTTCACTTCCGGCTTCCGGCTCCTTAAGTACTCACCGATACCTGTGATCGTGCCGCCGGTGCCCACGCCTGCCACGAAGATATCCACCTTGCCGTCGGTGTCCTCCCAGATTTCGGGGCCTGTGGTGGCTTTATGGGCGGCAGGGTTGGCGGGATTCACGAACTGGCCGGGGATGAAGCTGTCCGGAATCTCCTTTGCCAGTTCATCGGCTTTGGCTATGGCTCCTGCCATGCCTTTCGTCCCCTCCGTGAGCACCAGCTCCGCGCCGTAGGCTTTCATCAGCTGGCGGCGCTCCACGCTCATGGTCTCGGGCATGACGATGATGATGCGGTAGCCGCGGGCCGCAGCCACGGATGCCAGGCCGATGCCGGTATTGCCTGAGGTGGGCTCGATGATCACAGAGCCCTTCTTCAGCAGGCCTTTCGCCTCCGCATCGTCAATCATGGCCTTTGCGATACGGTCTTTTACGGAGCCTGCGGGGTTGAAGTATTCCAGCTTTGCCAGAATCCTGGCCTCCAGATTCTCTTCTTTCTCGATGCGGACCAGTTCCAGTAATGGGGTCCTGCCAATCAGCTGATCGGCGGATGTGTAAATTCTGCTCATATTTTCTCTCCTATTCCAGTTATGCACAAACATGCTTCCGTTCTTTTTATTCCTATATTTCAAGTAGGTTAATGTGATTATATGATGAAATACATATTTTGTCAATAGAAATATATTTCATATTTATATTGATTTTCCTATTAACCATGTTTTATAATAGGTTTATCGAAAAGCCTGCAGGCTATGGAAAGGTATGGGGATTACTATGTTGATTTCTACAAGGGGCCGCTATTCACTCCGGGTAATGATCGATTTGGCCGAGCACCAGTCGGATGACTACATTCCGCTGAAAGAAATTGCCGCAAGGCAGGAAATTTCCGAGAAGTATCTGGAGAGCATCATCAAGCTTCTGGTCAAGGGCAGGTTCCTGACCGGGCTGCGCGGGAAAGGCGGCGGCTATAAGCTGACCAGATCCCCTGACCAGTACACCGTGGGCAGCATCCTGCGCCTCACGGAGGAATCCCTCGCGCCCGTGTCCTGTCTGGAGGAGAGCGCCCCTTCCTGTCCCAGGATGGCAGTCTGCCGGACCCTGCCCCTGTGGAAAGGGCTGGACAAAGTCATCAATGATTATCTGGACAATGTCACAGTGGCCGACCTGGTACAGCAGAATAATGAAAGTTATGACTATATTATATGAATTCCGCGATGCGCAGCCCTACAGGAGCATGCCGCGGAGCCATGGCTATCGGTGCGGCCGAATCCGACGGCTATCCGGCTGGTATGTGTCCCTATGCTTTCACGCCATTCTGTTTTCGGATATCCCCTGTCGATCAGGCCTCTGTTAAAGCGTCTTTATCATGACGAATTCCGCAAATCTTGGCAGAATGAAGGATATCTCCCCATATGTGCCCGTATCGGGAACCCCTTGTCAAGAATCTCATTGGTCTGTGCGATACGTGATTATATTGCAGCGGTTTTTTCCAAAAGAAAATCTTTTTCATGTACCGATTCATTTCTATAATTTTTTAACGTTTACAAAAGGAGAACATCCCGCATGAAAATATACCGCCTGATCGGCATCATCACCACCCTGCAGCAGCAAAAGACCGTCACCGCCCCCTACCTGGCCGAGAAGTTCGAGGTGTCCCGCCGCACCATCAACCGGGACATCGAGGACATCTGCAAAGCCGGCATCCCCCTGGTCACCACCCAGGGGGCGGGCGGCGGCATCTCCATCATGGAGGGCTTCTCCCTGGACACCACCGTCTTTACCAAACAGGAGCTGGCGGCCATCTTCACGGGGCTGAAGTCCCTGGACAGCGTCTCCCGCTCCGCCTCCGGTGAAACCCTGGCCCGGAAGATCGGCGGCAGCCAGGCCGTCAGCCTGGCCGACCATATGGCCATCGACCTGGCCTCCCACTACAAGGACGATCTGGCGTCCAAGCTGGAACAGATGAAAGCCGCCATCCAGGCGTCCCGGTGCATCTCCTTCCGCTATTACTACGAAAAGGGCGAGGCGGACAAGCTGATAGAGCCTTGCCTGCTGGTCTTCAAATGGTCTGACTGGTACGTCTTCGGCTTCTGCAGGCAGCGGCAGGACTTCCGCCTGTACAAGCTGCGCCGCCTGTGGAACCTGACAGTGACACAGGAGCCCTTCTCCCGCAGGGAAATCCCGGAGGAGAAAAAGCTCTTCGGCTCCCACATGACGGACGACTACATGGTCGCCGCCCTCTACGACCCCTCCCTGAAATACCGCCTGGTGGAGGAATACGGCCCCGTCTGCTTCACCCCGCGGGAAGACGGCAGGCTCTATGCGGAATGGGGCTTCACCACCCGGGAACAGGCCGTGGAATGGTTCCTGCGCTTCGGCAGAAAGGTGAAAGTCCTGGGGCCGCCGGAGATGGTGGAGCGGATGAAAGCCGAACTGGACGCCGCCCGGGATTTATACTGAGAACGATCTCTGATCAGCGGTATTATGCCGCCATTTCTTTACAGCTCTCTGCAAAAAGCGACCGGGCGACTGTCTGCACTGTCTCAATAGGGAGCCCGGCCAGCCTGCCGCGGTCTTTTTTCAGGCATATCTCGAATCCTCTTACAATGTGCTCAGCGGATAATCCGTGCCCATTGTCTGCCCTTGTTGCGTCGGCCTGACTCACGAAACGCTCCAACATCCTCCGCTCTTTGCAGTAAATCAGTTCCACCAGCTTGGCCCGGTATTCCAACTCCTTGTTTGTGATGTCCTTATAGCGGACCTGGTCCATGGCGTGCTGGGCTTCGTGCTTCAGGAGGGACACCCGGAAATCTTCTGAATCCAGATTCCAGGCGGCTCTGACGCAGTGAATCAGACTGTCGCCGTTGGAGCATCCTCCGGTACCTGTCTCGCCGAAGGAAATGTAGTCCAGCCAGCGTTCAATTCCCACCGCAGGGCCTTTACCTGCTTTGCAAGCAGTGATAAGCCAGCAAAGCACCAAGGACAATTCTGGCGTTATGCAATATACATCTCAACATGACATACAGTTGTCATGTTCAAAATGGTATAGTGGAGGAAAAAAGGAGGTAACTGACATGATTGATTCAAGATGCGGACTGCACTGCACCGGATGCGGATACAAGGAGGCCTGCGGCTGCGGCGGCTGTATCGAGACAGAGGGACGCCCTTTCCACGGGGAATGCCCCGTAGCAGCCTGCTGCCAGGAGAAAGGCTTCCTGCACTGCGGCCAATGCCCGGACATCCCCTGCGACATGCTGACCAGCTATTCCTGCGACCCGGAGCACGGCGATACGCCCCATGGGGCACGAATCGAGCAGTGCAGAATCTGGCGCAGGGACGGGGAAGGAAGCCAGGAAACATTTGCCAAATAAGGGATACAAGCATGGAACGGCAGTGCCTCCTCCGCAAAGCGGACGAAACCGAATACATAGCCCTGTACCGGGACACCCAGCCCGGGGCAGTCGAAACGTTTCATGGGAAAAGGCCTTTGAAACGCATCCTCTTTCATGCCCAGTCTTCACACCCTGTTAAACAGTACAAGCTCCGCCGCGGCTCTGCTGGCGATATTCATTGGGGGACATCCCTGTGCTTTTTCGAAAAGAAGAGGAAAAATACTGGGAAGTATGAAATCCCGCTTTCTGGGAGATGACCTGCACCGTGTCCTCTGTCTGCGCCAGCAGCTGCCTGGCATATGTGATCCGGCAGGCTGTAATATAATCTGTAAGCTTGTCCCCTGTGACGCGTTTATACAGCCGGGAAACATGGGATTCATTATAGTTCACATAATTCGCTATCACCGTAAGGCTCAAATCCTCCGACAGATGGCCCTGCACATAATTCTGTATGGAAGAAATCAGCTGCGTCGTTTTGTCATTGCTGAACTCCCCGGCAATACAAAACAGCGCTTCCGCCAGACGCTTCAGATAGACAAACGCCTGGTTCCAGTCCGCAAAATCATTGATGCAATAGAGAGGATACAGCGCGATTTCCATGGAAAGCCTCTGTTCCAGCCCATAGTGTTCAATATAGTCCAGATAGATCACTGCCAAAGAAAAATACAGCTTCACAGCCCCTGTATGATGTCTGCTCCGGACAGAAACACAGTACTGGCGACAATATAAAAGCTCCGTGAGAAACAAGTCTCTATTTCCCTGGTACAGCGCCTGTTTCATGGAAACCAGCTTCTTGGGCAGGACAGCTGACGCAGACAGTGCGGAGGGCTCCGGCTCCAGCGCCGGAGCCAGGGCCTCTATCACTCTTGCGGCAGAGGCATTCATGGACAACAGCGCGCTTTCCCGGTAATAAGCGTCATATAAAAGCTGGTAAGCGCCCTGCAGCTGCTCCCAATCCACTTTTTCCCGGTACAGGCACAGCGAAACCGTCTGATGCCTGATATCTGTGCAGATATCCAGAAAAGCATCCATAGTGTCTTTCAGGCAGTCAAAACAGGAAAGTTCCTGCTCCAGGCCGGCCTTTTCCTGAAAAATCCACAGCAGCATCCCTTTCTGTGTCTCCACAAAAGAGAAGCAGAACAGATTCCCCAGCAGCCGCTCCATCCTGTCCAGATAGAACACGGATTCCAGACAGGCGGAGGGAGCCTTTTTGATATCCATCAACATCAGGTATACTTTGTCCTGAAGCGAAAAATGAATCTCCAAAGCCGCGCTTTGGGCAAAATCAATCAGATTGCCTGACAGATTCCCATGCAGCACTTCCCGCAGCAAAAGCTGTTCCTGCAACAGCAGCAGTTGTTTTTGCTTCTGCTGGATATCAGTCAGATATTCTTTTTCCTCTCTTTTGCGCAGAATGGTTTCACAACTTGCTTCCGCCACGCTTCGAAGCTTCTTGTCAGGCTCCGCCTTCAGCAGATAGACAGCTCCCGGATATTGGTTCGCCTCATAGATATAATCGAACACCTCATAGGCCGTCAGAAAAACAATCTGGCAGTCCGGCCACTGACGGTGCAGCTTATCCGCAATCATAAGACCTCCCACTTTCGGCATATTGATGTCCAGAAAAGCGATATCAATATGAGACGACGCTATCAGAGACAGCGCCTCCGGCCCGGAGCAGGTGCTCACGATGTTCAGCTCATACTGTTCCATCTGCTGCAGCAGATTGGTCAGATGGCTGATTACATGAAATTCATCATCCACTAACAATACTTTGATCATAAAAGTCCTCCCGGCAGGCACAGCCGTATGCAGAGCCCTCCCAGCTCGCTGCGTTCGGCCCTCAGATACTCCTCTCCTGCCACTTTCTCCCGGACTGCTGCCGGATTTTCTTTTTCCTGTTCCCTGAAATAAATACACAATCTGCGCTGGATGTTCAGCATACCTGTCATCTCCTGCAGCACATTTCCCCTGGCGGTTTCTTTCAGCTTATTCTGTATCCGGGACAGTTGATCCTCCGAAAGATCCTCCCCGTTTTCTTCTATGGAAATCGTAAGGCCCGAGGCGCCATCCTCCACTTTCACCCGCAGCAATCCTCCCTCCACCTTGTCGCGCAGCCCATAGTTAAAAGCATTCTCTAAAATCGGCTGAATAATCAGCTTCGGTACAAGAATCCGGTGGTATTTCTCAGGAAGAGGGTCTGTCTCAATAAGAATCCGATCCCCGAAACGCAGCCTCTGGATTTCACAGTACAGCATGGCATGGTGGTATTCCTTTCCTAACGGCATATAGTCCTGACTGTTGCGGGTGATATACTGATAGTAAAGCCCCAGCGTGTCCGCCATCTCTCCCGCTTCCTCGTACAGCTCGTCATGTATCATACGGCGCAGCAGGAAGAAAGAATTGTAGAGAAAATGAGGGTTGATCTGAGCCTGCAGCTGTCTCAGCTCCGCTTTGCTCAGAAGAAGCTGCTGCTGGTAATTTTTCTCAATCAGAATTTCCAGCTCCCCTACCATCTGGTTAAATTCCTGATACAGATAATCAAAATCCGATCCCCGCCTGCTGGGAATCCGAATGCTGTAGTCCTGCCTGTTAATATGCTGAAATCCGCCCACCAGCATCTGTATGGGTTTGTTGATCAGGGAATAGCTCCCCAACAGGAACAAACAGCAGGCGGCAAGCACAATCATCCCAAAATACAGATATAAAATCTGATATGCCCTGGAATCCCGGAACAATTGATCCTCTGGAAAAAAGAATTCCAGCTTCCCGTCTCCATAAGGAAGCGTTGCCGCAAAAACATAATACCGCGTTCCGTCAATGGACACCCTGCCTGTCTGCCCTGAAAACTGATCCAGCTGTTCCTCCGAAAGATTTGTCAGCTCATAGGCATGATCGAAGACATCCAGCAGATAGTAGTAGTCATACTCTGAAAAAGCGTTTTCCAGCAGCGCCGCAATAACAGGCGAAGCCAGATCCACCCGGATCAAAAACTCCGCGCCTGAGGTGGGAAGTATGACTTCTGTCAGCTTCTGATTGTACACTGTGAGAAAGTCAAAACGATTGCGCTCGCCGGCAAGCTCGGCATATTCCTCCTCGGTGAACTCGAAAAAGCTGGGAACCCCGCCCTCTTTCACATTAAAAGCCTGTAGTCTGTCAGGATAATAGATGACGAAATTCTCAATATATGGGTTGGCGTTCCGGATGCTGGTCTGCTGCTCCTGAAGCTGCAGAATATTCCTGGCGGCTTCATAGGGAGTCATGAGAAAAGCCAGCCTGGCCAGTTCTTTCAGATTTGCCTGCTCCGCCATCTCCGCCGCTGTATGCTGCAGCTGTTCTATGGTATCTGTCAGCTCCGCCGCCGTCCTGTCCGTTTCATCCTGAATCACGGAAAAGGTTCGGCTCCTTTCCGATGTACTGTTCTGATAAATCATAAACATTCCAAGCAACAGAAAGGGAAGAATGACTGTCGCAAACAACATAATCAGTTTTTTAAAGGTAATATTTTTCTTCTGTTTCATTATCCTTCCTCCCCTGCTTATACAGCTGCAGCCCCCTGAAAAGCCGGTTCACCGAATATTATTATAGTACAAAATTTTGCGCCCATAAAGATATTTTGCCCTATGCGGAAATAATAGTCAAAATATTATACAAAACGCAAGAAAACCCATAGAACCCGGAATGGCTGTCCATTATAATAAGACCGTGCAATAGATACCGTATCCGCTTAAAAGAAGGGAGAAATTAACTTATGAAGAAAAGATTCGTATCCTTGTTACTGGCAGCTGCAATGGCAATGTCTCTGGCAGCCTGCGGCGGCAAAGAGCCTGACGGAAGCCAAGAGTCCGATGGAGGCAAAGAGTCTGACGGCGGCAATACCGTGCAGAGCGCCCAGGACGGTTCCGAAAGCCAGGCGGGCACCCCGGAGGCAGACGGCCCGCTGACTCCCTATGACGAGACCGTCACGTTGGAAGTAGCCCTGATGATCAATTCCGGCCTGAACTATGAGTCCGGAGACGACATCACCAACAATCCCTGGACCAGAGGCTACAAGGACAAGCTGAACATTGAAGTAGTCCCTGCATACACCGCGGAATGGGACGATTATTTCACGAAGATCAACCTGGCCATCGCCGACAAAAATCTGCCGGATGTATGTATGGTGCAGACTTATCAGCTGCAGCAGATGATTGAGGCAGATCTGCTGTATGACATGACAGAGATATATGAGCAATATGCCAGTGACATCGTCAAAGGCTACATGGCTATAGAGCCCGAAAGCTTTGACTCCGGAAAATCCGACGGCAAGCTGTACGGCATCGCCCAGCTGGGCGTAGGCCCCATCGCCCAGATCAATCCGGTATGGATCCGCCAGGATTGGAAGAACGGCCTGAATCTGGATGACCCCAAGACCATAGACGACCTGGTCGCCATGGAGAAAGCTTTCCAGGAAGAATACGGCAGCACCGGAATCGCTGTAGACCAGAGCCTGACCACCCTGAAGATTCTGGCTCCCGCATGGGGCGCTTATCCTGACATCTGGATTGATCAGCCCGACGGCCAGATTGGCTATGGCTCCATACAGCCTGAAATGAAAGAGGCTCTTGCAGCATGGGCGGAGTGGTACAAGGAAGGCATCATCAATTCCAATTTCTCTCTGACCAACGGCGACAAACTGAATGAGGATGCTGTCAACAACAAAGTCGGCATTTATCCTTTCAAAAACTGGGTGGGATGGTCAGCCGGAACCGACATGATCTCCAATCTGGGCAGAGAGGCTTACATGGAAGCCTATCCCGTCCCCAGCGCAAATGGCGGAAAAGTTCTCTATCCTTTGAACTGCGACAATTTCTCTTATATTGTAGTCAGCAAGAACTGCGAAAATCCGGAAGCGGCCATGAAGTGCATCAATTTCTACGCTCACCTGGAGAAAGAGGGCATTGCAGACGGCATGAGCCAGGAAGAAATCCTTTCCTACTTCAACATCGACCATGCGGCGCAGGTTCTGCGCGTACAGGATCCCAACCTGGATCGCGACACTTTCCTTGTGGCCTCACAGGCAGCTGCTGCCGGCGATGACAGCGCGCTGAGCAGCACAAAGCAGACACAGGCTTATGCCGACATCAAAAACTTCCTGGACTGCGGCGATTCCGCAGCAGTAGGCGGCTACATGCTCTGGGCTCCTTACAAGAGCGCATACAGCGTGGCTGAACCCATCATCGCCTCCGGAGATGTAATCAAGAACAAGGTATGGGCTATCACTCCTGAAGCTGTTGCCCAGATGGGAACCACCCTGGACGACATCCTGACAGAAGGCTTTACCAAGATTATCACAGGCGAGGTGCCCGTGGACTATTTCGACACTCTGGTTGAGGAGTGGAGAACCGCAGGCGGCGACACTGCCACAAAGGAAGTCAACGAGATGTACGGCAGCTAAAGACATAGTTTCCTGGAAAACAATACAAGGAGCGGCCTATGAAACATATAAAGAAACGCATCCGGAGAGAATGGCAGATGCACTTGATGCTCCTGCCAGGAATCCTCCTGATACTCATTTTCTCCTATATACCTTTATATGGGCTGGTGATCGCATTTGAAGATTATAATCCAGGGAGAGGTTTTTCCTCTCCCTGGGTGGGCATTAAGCATTTTCAATTTCTTTTTTCCCAGCCCAACTTCGTCCGGACCATCTGGAACAGTCTTTATATCGCAGTCTTCAAGATGCTGGGAGGCATATTGACCTCTGTGGTGTTCGCACTGCTGTTGAATGAGCTCGGCAACAAAATCCTGAAGCGGATTTTCCAGACATTAATCTATATACCAAACTTTCTCTCCTGGGTCATTCTGGCAGGCATCCTGACAGACCTTCTGGCTGTCGACGGGCTCGTCAACCAGGCGCTGCAGGCATTCGGCATGAACCCGGTGAACTTTTTAGGAAGCCCTTCCATTTTTCCCTGGACCATGATTCTGTCTGATATCTGGAAAGGCTTCGGCTTCGGCACGGTAGTATATCTGGCGGCCCTGACCGCCATTGATCCGGAACTCTATGAGGCGGCCAGAATCGATGGCGCAGGAAGGCTGAGCCAGACGCGCTATGTCACACTGCCCATGCTGGCTCCCACCATTGTCCTGATGCTGGTCCTGGCTCTGGGCGGAGTCATGAATGCGGGCTTTGACCAGATCTACAACCTTTATGCCCCGGTGGTGTACAAAACCGGCGACATCATCGACACCTATGTCTACCGTCTGGGAATCACGCAGGCACAATATTCCGTGGGCACTGCAGTGGGACTGTTCAAATCGGCCATATCCCTTGTGCTGGTGGTCTCTTCTTACAAACTGGCTGACAAGCTGGCAAATTATCGAATTTTTTAGAAAGGCGAAGCGTATATGAAAAAGCAAAAAACAAGTGTTTCAAGAAAAATTTTTCTGGCATGCAACTACACGCTTCTGGTCCTGGTCTGCTTAAGCTGCGTTCTGCCTTTCGTACATTTGTTCGCCATATCTCTCAGCGGACGGCCTGCCGTGGCGGCCGGAAAGGTGACCTTCTGGCCTGTAGAGTTCACCCTTTCCTCCTATGAATATGCGTTCAAAAAGGGGGATTTCATGCGCGCTCTGGGAAACTCCCTGGTGCGGACTTTCCTGGGAACTATGATCAACCTGATTCTGATGGTACTCACCGCCTATCCTCTCTCCAAGGACAAAAGCCGGCTGATGGGGCGAAATATCTACATGGCCTTTTTCGTATTCACCATGCTGTTCAGCGGAGGCATGATTCCTACCTATCTGGTCGTTTCCAAAGCCGGGCTTAAGGATACCATATGGTCTATGATCCTGCCGGGAGCATTGCCGGTCTATAATATGATAATTTTGATGAATTTCATCCGGGGCCTGCCGGAAGAGCTGCAGGAAGCCGCCAGAATTGACGGCGCCTCGGAATTCCAGCTGCTGTACAAGGTGGTGCTTCCTCTGCTGAAGCCCTCCCTGGCCACCGTAGGTCTATTCTGCATCGTAGGCCACTGGAATGACTGGTTCAGCGGAATCATCTACTTAAATGACCGTGCCATGTACCCCCTTGCCACATACATGCAAAGTCTCCTCCGCAGCTTTGAATCCCTGATGCGGCAGGCAGGTGCCGACTACAGGCAGCTGGCTTCCCAGATCAATGTACGAACCGGACGCGCAGCGCAGCTGTTCCTGGGTGCCCTGCCCGTGATGGTGGTTTATCCCTTTCTTCAGAAATATTTTACTTCCGGCCTGACTTTGGGCAGCGTAAAGGGCTGAAATCGCATGTTCATGCATCTGCCCATGTCCGGGTACTGGCGGGGCAGATTCCAAACTTAATAAGGAGGTTTTATGCAAAAATCAAGCGAAAAAGATATGATGCGCACAGTGCGGATGCAAAAGAGCCATCTTCCGGGCATCACCGGCAAATTGGCGGGCAACATAACCAGAAACTGGCTGATCGGACTGCGGGAGAGCAACCCCGGCATCCTGGACATGTTCAAGGAAAGGGATCTGCTGCCCTACAGGCTGATGCTGGCCTGGCTGGGGGAGTTTGCCGGAAAATATATTACCGGAGCCTATTACATTTACCGCCTGACGCTGGACCAGGAGCTTTATACCTACCTCCAGGGCTTTCTGGAAGAGCTTCTGACCTGTCAGGCAGAGGACGGTTATCTGGGGCCTTTCAGCAAAGAATGCCGCCTCACAGGCTCTTTCTCCCAGAAGCCCGACGAAGTGGAGGGCACCTGGGATGCCTGGGGCCACTATCACATTATGTACGGCCTGCTGCTGTGGTACGAGGAGACTCAGAAAAAACAATATCTCCAATGTGTAGAAAAAATCGCCGGACTGTTCCTGCACAAATTCTACAACCCCGAAACAGGAATGAAAAGCCTGCTGTCCTTAAAATCCCCTGAGGCGAACCTGTCTCCCATCCATGCTTTCGCCATTCTCTACCGCCTGACTGACGCCCCCCGCTACCTGGCGTTCGCCCTGGAGGTTGAAAAAGATCTCTCCGGTGAGGGCGCCGGAGATTATATCAGCTGCGCCATGGACAAGGTGGAGTTCTATCAGTGCCCGCAGCCCCGCTGGGAAAGCCTGCACATCATCCTGGGGATTGCGGAATTATACCGGGCTACAGGAAAAGATTACTATCTGCGCACCGTGGAGCAGATTTATTACTCTATCCAGAAAACAGATATCCATAACACTGGCTCTTTTTCCACCGAAGAGCAGGCTGTGGGCACCCCTTTCTGCAACGGCCATATGGAAACCTGCTGTACAATAGCCTATGACGCGCTGGCAGTAGAGGTCCTCAAGCTGACAGGCAATCCTGAAATCGCAGATTTCCTGGAGCTGGCTCATTACAATGCCTGCATGGGCTCCTGGTCTCCCACCGGGCGCTGGTCTGCTTACCACACACCCATGGTGGGAGAAAAGCATTCCAGCGTCCACGACATCACTTTCCACTGCCGGGCCGGGTCGCCGGAGCTGAACTGCTGCTCCACCAACGCTCCCCGCGGGATAGGGATGCTCAGCGAATGGGCCGTGACCAGCACTTCCTCCACCCTCTGCATCAATTACTATGAAGACGCAGATTTCATGACCGAGGAAGGAGCCCTCATTCAAATAACCGGAAATTACCCTGCCCAGGGCAAAATACAGATTACCGTAGAGCACTACACCGGAAATCTGGCTCTGCGAATCCCCAAATGGTCCGCCTGCACTATCGTTACGGCAGACGGCACCACCAGTCATCCAAAAGCCGGAACCTACTTCCGCCTGCAGTGTCCGGGCAGGCTGTTCCTGGAACTGAGCCTGGATCTCTCCACCCGCTACCTGGACGGTCAGGAAGAATTCCAGGGACTGGTCAGCATTTACAGAGGCCCTATCCTGTTCGGCACCGATATCAGCCTGGCAGGAGGCCACAACCTCCTGGCCCTGCCCTCTATAAACCGCACAGAGCTGGAAGAAACCTCTTCCGTCTCCCTGGAAGGCAAAATCCATATTCCTCTTCCCTGCGGCATTACTTTGGGCGACTTCTACCACCTGGGGTACACTGGCAGCCAGTACACCACCTGGCTTAAGTCAGAGCCGTAAAATTTATGAGCCCTATCATTCCCCCTCCACGACAATCTCCGCTCCCTCCACATACTCGCGCCCCATCTGGTGTCTGAGCTTGCGGTTCTCCACAGTGTCGAAGATAATGGAGAAATCGTAATCCTCCGGATACAGCTCCTGAGCCGCCACATGCAGCTTCACACGCTTGTGGTTGATCCAGATTTTCTTGCCCGGCAGCTGCAGGCGCAGGACGCCCTTGTCATTGGCGGGCTCGCACACGATGCCGATTTTCCGGTCGGGATAGATCATGACGCTGTCTCCCCGGTTGAAGGTGGTTCCGTGCTTTTTCCCGGCTTTGGCGCCGGCTCTTTCGATTTGGGGCACCGGCACTTTCTCCAGCCGTTCTGCGCCTGTACCGATTGCCGATTTCCAGGAGGGCTCCAGGCCTTCGTTTTCAGAGAGGCTTCCTTTCCGTCCATTGTCTGCCTGGCTTCTATGCTTTGTCGAACCCCCATCTTCAGTCAGGCTTCTGTCACGTCCGCTGTCCGCCTGGTTTCTGCGCTCCGCCGGCTCACTGTCGCCACACTGGCCACTGCGGTAAATGCCGGAAAATGCCAGCTCCTGCCCGCTGCCCTCCCCATAGGCCTCCCTGGCCGCCCTCCGCAGCATATACCCGGGCATCCCCAGGCGGCTGGCAATATAGAACGCACAGCTCTCCCCGGCCTCCCCAATCACCATCTGGTACAGGGGCTTCAGGTTCTCCCGGTCAAAGGTCATCCGGGCGTTGACGATTCCGGCTTCCCGCTCCGCGTAAAGTTTCACCTCCGGGTAATGGGTGGTGACCAGGAACAGCGCCCCGCTTTTCTTCAGCTCCTCCAAAATGGCCACGGCAATCCCCATGCCCTCGGCCGGATCCGTGCCGGAGCCCAGTTCATCCATCACCACCAGGCTCTCGGCGGTCACCCGCTTCAGAATGTCCAGCACATTGACGATATGGGCCGAAAAGGTGGACAGGTTCTCCGAAAGATTCTGCCCGTCCCCGATGTCGCAGAGGATGTTCCGGTTCATGCAAACCTGCGCTTCCTCGCAGGCCACATGGAGCCCGCACTGGGCCATCAGGCAGCTCAGGGCCACGGTCTTGATGGCCACGGTCTTGCCGCCGGTGTTGGGCCCGGTTATCACCACGCCGTTCACGCCCTCCCCTATGGAAAACTGCAAAGGCACGCAGACTTTTTTGTCCATCAGCGGATGTCTGGCATTCCGTAGATAAATGCGCCTTTCAGCGACAATCTTCGGTTCTCTGCCGTCATATTGCTCCGAGAGCTTTCCCTTGGAGAAAATAAAGTCCAGCTTCTCCATCATCCGTATGTTCGTCTCCATGGCAGCCCTGTTCTCCGCAACCAGAGCGGTGAGTTCATACAGGATCCGGCGCACCTCGTTCTCCTCGTCTATGCGCAGTTCCTGCAGCTCCTCATAATATTTCCCCGCAGCCGCGGGCTCTATGAACAGGGTGCTGCCTGTGGAGGACTTGTCGATCAGGATGCCGTTGATCTTGAATTTGTACTCTTTCTTCACCGGGATGCACACATGGCCGTTCCGCATGGTGCTGAAATGGTCGGACATGCATTCCTTGTTGGCCCGCATGACGGCTTCCGCTTTCTCCCGCATTTTGTCCTGCGCCCGGAGGATGTCTCCCCGCAGATTTTTCAGCAGCTTGGAAGCATTGTCGGAGACCTGTTCGTTCCAGATTTGGTACCGCAGCTGTTCCCGCAGTTCCTCCAGGGGATCCAGGTTCTCCTCGTAATAGGCCAGGGGGATTTCATGGGATTTCCCTCTCGCCAGGTAATCTTTCAGCCGGTTCACCGCCACCAGCGCCGTGGCTATCTTTTCCAGATCCGGCGGCATCAGGCACTGCCCCTTTTCTCCGGCGGCCAGCAGCTCCTCTATGCCGTCCAGGGATACCAGGGGCGGGGTGCCGCATTTCTCCAGCATCTGGCGGCTCTCCGTGGTCTCCCGCAGCCTGGCGGCCAGCTCTGTCTCCGACAGGATCATGTGGGTGTCCTGTATCTTACTCCTGGCAGCCTCCGTCAGGGCACAGTCTGTCCATTGTGCCTTTATTTTGTCAAATTCTAAACTTATTTCCGTTTTATCCATTTTCTTTTCTCCTAGTTTTGTTCCGTATGCTCACATCCCGCGCCAGTTCCAGCAGAGGATGCCCGCATACTGTTTCTGGTTCCGCGCCTCTCTGCGCCAGCGTCCTGCAACAGTCATTTCCATACCTTTCTCACGAACTGGCGCTGTTGTAATGCCTCATCCCATTTCTCCAAACCAGGGCCGTCAGCCCGCTGAAAGCGCACACCACCGCGATTCCGAAAGCCGCCGTCCCCCAGCTCATCTCCCCGATCAGGCTCTGGACAGGCAGCGTCGCCATGATGCCATAGGGCAGGATGCAGTAGAACACGAACTTGTAAATCCCGTAAAACGCAATCCCCGGCAGGTTCATGCACAGCTCCAGCCCCGCTTCCTCCAGCTGCTCCATCCTGGCGTTGGACACCAGATAGAACGCCACGGAGCGGATCAGCACCTCCATCTCATAATAGAGCAGAATCATGATCCCCAGAAAAAACAGGTATCCCAGCACCCTCCCGGCGCTGACCGAAATCCCCGCCGCACGGACACCGTACCCTATGATGCAGATACTGAAAAATAGCAGCGGCAGCGAGCCCGGATTCATCCGCTCAAAAGTCAGCCGAAACAGCGGGCTCACCGGCTTCGTCAGGTACAGATCCATCTCCCCGCTCTTGATTTTAGACGTAATCCCGTTTACCCCGAAGAAATACACCACCATATTCACGGCGTTGATCAGGGAAAAGGTACCGATATACAGAATCATCTCCCCCCGCCCCCAGCTGCCGATCCGATCCACATTGGCATAGATGGCGTCAAATACCGCCAGCTGCACCAGAAACAGGCTCCCGTCCACAAAGAACGGCCCCCAGAAGCCCAGACGGAACATCATCAGGTTCTGGAACCGGATTTTCAGCAACGCTTTCCACACTCTGTAATATTTCATAAAAACCTCCGTTTATCACTCCACAATCCTACAATAGCACTTCAAACCAACCGCTTCCGTGTGAATGTACTTCTCACACTCCCACGCCGTCATATTTTACACGATATTTCCTCCAGGTAACCACAATCGCCCACTGCATCAGGACGCACCAGAGTCCCAGAACCACAAGCCCTCTCACCGCTTCCTCCGCGCACCGCCCCGTGAACAGCATGGATGGCAGATACGTCACGTAATAGAAAGGCAGCAGCCTCATGACGCCCACCACGCCCTCCGGGAACAGCGCCAGCGGCACAATCGTCCCCGTCACCAGCGAGACCAGGTTGTCCTTGATCATCAGGAAAGTGCTGATCTCCTCATATTTCAAAGTCAGAATCCCCAGGAAATAATTCAGCTGCACCATGAAGAACAGCCCCAGCACCGTCATCAGCAGCGCACACCCCAAAACCACAGCGCTCCTTGCGAACAGGAACTGAATCCGGAAGACAAAAATCCAGACCATCGCCGCCAGCAGGTCAAAGCACAGATAGAACAGCACTACCCCCACCTCCATGGCGGCGAAATACCCCTCTATGCTCACAGGCATCACCATATAATTGGAAAAAGTCCCGTTCCGGATCCTGGCGCTGATCTCCCCGCTGATTCCCCCGGACATCTCCAGCTGGGACAAAAAGGAACTGACGATATAATACGACAGCATCCCATGGAACGTAAAATCTGCTACGGTATTCCGTTCCCTGAAAACCATTCCCCACAGCAGCCAGGCGAACAGAATCTTCGCCACCGTGAACAGCATATTGAACACCACATCCGCCCGCCACGCCAGCTGGGACTTGATGTAGACATGCATGATTTCCCTGTATTTCCTCATCTCTCTCATCGCTCCTCCCTGTTTTCCCCTTCCCCGTAAATCCGCTCCACCACCCTGCCGATTTCATCCTCTTCCACAATGATGTCTTTGGGCCCATACCCCATCAACCTCTGCAGAAGCGCACCCGACTCTTCCCTGGGCACACGGATCACTTTCTTATAAGGCGTCTCCTCCACCAGCACCGCCCCATCCGGCAGCTCCGTCCTCTCCACTGCCTGGTCAAAGCTCACTGTCACCTGTCTGTCCCTCTGATACTTTTCAAAAAGCTCCCATGTCTCACCGTCATAAATCTTCTGCCCATGGTTGATGACGACACTCCTGTCGCACAATGACCGGATGTCCTCCATGTAATGGGACGTGAGAAGAATCGTCGTTCCCCTCTCCTGATTGATTTCCCTTAAGAACCCCCGAATCTGCCTGGATGCCACCGCGTCCAGCCCGATGGTGGGCTCATCCAGGAACAGAATCCTGGGGTTGTGCAGCAGCGCCGCCATGAGCTCCATCTTCATCCGCTCCCCCAGCGACAGGGTGCGCACCTGCACGTCCAGCAGCTTCTCCGCCCCGAACAGCTCCGTGAAATAAGCTTTCGTCTCCTGAAACTCCCGCTCTTTCAGGCCGTAGATCTCCTGGAACATCCGCAGCGTGTCGTTGGTGGTCAGCTCAAAGAAAAGCTGGCTCTTCTGTCCCATGACAATAGCGTACTGCCGTTTGAAATCATTCTTTAAATCGTTCGGACAGAATCCCATGACCTGAATCTCCCCGGAGGTGGGCGCGATGATTCCCGTCAGCATTTTGATCAGGGTGGTCTTGCCCGCTCCGTTGGGCCCAATCAGGCCTACGAATTCCCCCTCGCGAACCGAGAAATCCATGTCCCGTACCGCCTGCTTTTCCTCGTATTCCCTCCTGAACAGGCTCCTGACGCTTCCCCCAAGCCCCTCCCGCTTCACTACTCTGCGGTATGTCTTCGATAGCTGTCTCGTCTCTATGATATTCATATCCTTTCCCCGCTTTCTGTTATCCATTCTCTGCCATTCCCTCACTTTCGTCACTTTCGTCCATCCTCTGCTGCCCCTATTCTGCCATTCCCTCTACTGCTACCCATTCTCTGCCATTCCCTCACTTTCGTCCATCCTCTGGCTGTCCATTCCCTGCCATTCCCTTTCCGTCTCCCCTCTGCTGCCCATTCTCTGCCATTCCCTCTCCATCGCTCCTCCCGCAACCCCCTGCCCCCGCTCCTGTCGTCCCTCCCGCAGCATCCCGTCCCCACCCAAATGCACAAAAAAGGCCATGGCATCTGTCCATTCGGACATACCTCGCCATAGCCGTCATCCTCAGCGTCAGCACGCAGCGCCGCAATCCAGACCTGATCCATGGTCTGCGGACACTGCACGCACAGAATCCAGAAAAAGACACAAAAAAACATGGCCATACAGCCATGCTCCTCGTCCAATCCATCCTGTCGCAGAAAAAGAAAACGCACTCTATGCGCCCTCTGCTGCCACTAAACTCTCGAAACGATTGAAATATGTCAAGCACCCGGTAAGGCAGATACACCGGTGTTTCCCCACCGGCATGCGGGCAGACTCCCAGAGGGAATACATCCTGCCCGGCAAATATTCAATTCGCCATGCCCTCATCTCTCACAATGCTTAACATAAACAACCTCCGCTTTCCTAATAATCAGGAGTGCCGCGCCGCACAGGCACTGCTCCCTACTTCCACAGCTTACCATACCTGGACGGCAAAGTCAACCAGAAAAAATGTACAGGCTTTGAGTGTGACGTGAATTATTATTCGTGGGGGAGCGCAGGAATCAGCCATATCCTGCGGAACCCGTTTTACAAGGGCACACATTTTGTCTGCCGGACGCACCAGAAAGGAATCCGCTCCAATACCTATGACATCATTCCCCATGAGGAATGGGAAGTCCTTGAGGGCTGCCATGAAGCCATCATAAGCCCGGTATTACTTGGTGTCAGCTTCCTCATTGAGGGGCTTATAGTTGCTGTCCATGTAGTTCTTTTTCCCAAAGGGAACGTAATTTTCATCCAATAGAATCAAATTTCCGTTTCCCAAATCAGGGAACTGCCGCGCAACCTCCTTGAGCACTTCCCATTCATCTTTTGTATTTTCTTTGTTGTCTTCCTCCACCTGTCTTAGCGCTTCTTGAATAGACTGCTGATCTGCCGTTCCCCAATAGAGAGGATGGGGCTGGAAGGAAGAATGGTAATCGCCGCCCTCATAGCAGAAAAAACAGGAGCAGGGGATTTTTTCAAATAGAATTTTTTGCGCCCCGTCAAGCTCCTTTACCTCCAGACAGTAGCACCCATTTACAGCTGCCGCGCCATCCCGCGCGGTCATGTTTGCGATTGCCATGATAGTAAGGGGTTCCGTTTTCACGATCATGCCGGGAACCAAAAGCCCCTCCTCGTACATTTCACGTAAATATTCGTCAGAAAATTTTCCGACAGCCCGCCATAGGAAAAACAATGCAAGAAGGAGGCAAATAACGGCGGGAATCCAGCTTTTAAATAAAGAAATTCCTGCCATACACAGGAAGCACACACAGATTATCGCGGAGCTTCTCCGCTTTTTGACGACGGCTTTTATTATTTCATCCTTCTGCCGTATCCGGCTCACATCTGCGTGGATGCCGGATTTTACACTTGCCTCAAATTGTGAATAATCGACCATTTTTCTCCGTTTCTTACGTTTCTGTATATAAACGGCGATTAATCTTTACCATTTCATTCTATATGTTTCAATCGCCGTTTATCGGGTTTATTGGCAGAATTTAATCACCGAATATATAAATTGCTAATATTTTTTATAGATATATTCAGTAAAAATCCGATAAAAACAATATACAATCCAGACTACCCAGGTTATTTCCCACTTGTGTGATATTACAGAAATCATCAAATAAAGAACAGCAACAGTAATAGCAATCATCCAATTCGTTATTTTTTTCTTCCTGGTTATTTCATTGGCTGATACTTTTACAACATCTGACAACAGACTTTCGTATTCGATATCAACGCTGTTTCCTGTTCTTTCGCCCTTGAATAATTCTGCTATGGAAATCCCCAGGGATGCAGCTAATGGTTCAATAAGAGATACATCCGGAAATCCGATACCTCGTTCCCATTTTGAAACAGCTGCACTCGATACTCCCAATTCATTCGCTAAATCCTGCTGCGTGCGATTTTGTTCTTTCCTGATAGCGGCAATCAGACTGCCTGTTTTTTGAGCGTTCAATATTTTCACCTTCTTTCCGATTTCATAATATCACAAGAAACACCATATTCAAGAAACGCTCCGTTGAAATGTGAAACGCTGCATTGGATTTATGCAAAAATAACTTCCCATTATTATCTATTGGCTAAATAATTTTATTTTTCCCAGTACAACTTCCCATTTGTCGCTCGCCATAACCTCCCGATAACTGTGATTTTTCACAAGTCTTTCGTCTCTGCGTCTTATGCGTCTGGCTCTGTGATGATGTGTTGTTCTGCTCGACAAATATAAAGTTGTTTCTTTGCACATTCGCTACTTTATCACATTAGGAATGTATTTTGATGGTTTTGCAATAAATAACAAATATATTCCGCATATCAGTTTAACCATCGCATCTGCAATGCAAATAACTGAAACTGGTATGCCCGTAAAAATATAGCCCATTGTTACGATAACCATACATACAATCCCCAATACTACCATACTCCAACCATGTACAAAAAACCATAAGAAGAAATGTATTGATGTTGCCATCAGTACACCAAGCCATATCTGCCTCCAATGCCATCCGGGGATAAACGGGCCAGCAATACAAGAATGAATTCTTCACTTGACAATGTGGCAGAGACATGATGTCCGAGGACGAAATGGCGGAGTTCCTGCTGAACAAGGTGAGCAGCCGGAGTGCATGGACTTCGGGGAGATTCATGGGAAATACGGGGACAGGCTCTCCTTCCACGGGACGATTGGAACCCAGACCACCATGCCCTTCGGGACGCCGGAACAGGTACGCGCGGAGGTGTTCAGGAACCTGGACATCACCGGCAAGAAGGGAGGGCTCCTGGTCTCGCCCACCCATCTTCCGGAGCCGGAAGTGCCCTGGGAGAACATCCGGGCTTACATCCAGGCCTGCCGGGATTATACGCGGTAAGCTTTCCCGAGACAGGCGGTTCCTATCCAAACACCTTGAGAATCCTATTGCATTCCATTATACAGAGAATTCCCCTGATGGCACGCTACAGGCAGCGCCGGCTTCCTCATTCCATCCCGATCAGCTCCGGAATGGTGGCCTCGAAATCCACGCCGTACCAGGGCTTGTCAGGATTGCCCAGGGTCACCTCTATGGTATGGGCCGTATAATCGGCGGCGATGCGCATGGCGTCGCGCCAGTCCTTCCCTCTCATGATTTCCCCTACGCAGGTGCTGGAGAACAAATCACCCGTGCCGTGATAGGCCGCGTCAATCCTCCGGTTCTGATAGACATAATACTCCCCTGTCCCGCGCTCATATCCCATCACGCCGGTCTTCCCCTTTTCCAGGGACACCCCGGTCAGGACACTGATGCCCGCGCCCAGTTCATTGAGCCGTGCCAGCAGTTCCTTGATATAGGCTTCGTCGTATTCCTCCCTGTACTCCATGCCTGTCATCAGAGCGGCCTCGGTAATGTTGGGCATGATGATGTCCGCTTCCCCGCAGAGCCGGGCGTTCTTCTTTACATAGTCCATGTCAAAGGCGGGATACAGCTTTCCGTTGTCCGCCATCACGGGATCCACGATGATCGTCGTATTTTCACCCCGGAAACTGCGGAACAGCTCCTTTATCTGGTCAATCTGCTCCACTGTCCCCAGATATCCGGTATAGATGGCGTCAAAGGCCACGCCCTCGCTCTTCCAGTGGTCCGCGATGGGCCGGATCTGGTCAGAGAGGTCTTTGCAGGTAAAGTTCCGGAACATGGTGTGGGTGGACAGGACTGCTGTGGGCAGGATGACCGTCTCGGAGCCAAGGGCGGATATGACAGGCAGCGCAATCGTCAGGGAACATTTCCCCAGGCATGAGATGTCCTGTATGGTCAATACTCTTTTCAAACCAATCTCCATCTGCGCGTTGCGGCGCGCACTTCTGCAACGGAACGCATTCCGTCATCCAAGACGGCGGAGCCCATTCTGTTGTCCGGGACAGACAGGCCGGATACGCTTATTTTTCGGCCCCGATACAAACTGTCCAGAGACATCGTATCACTATTTACATACTACGTCAATAGGTTGATTGATTTTAAACCCACCCCCGGGTATCCCGTTATGCCCTCAGCCTGTCTTCTCTGACGAGAAAAGGCTCTATCTCTTCCAGAATCGCCGAATCATCAGAATCGCATACCAGCCGCTGGGGCTGCGCCAAATCAAGGGCGAATACGCCCAGAATGGATTTCGCATCCACTATACGGCTGCCGGAGCCCAATTCAAAATTAGCCTCTGTCATGCTGACTGCATTTACAAAGTCCCTTACCTGATCTACATCCTCGAACTTAACCAATACCTGCTGCATAAATATCACCTTTTCTCGCCTTTCTCCGGAAGACAGCTCCGATTTTTTCTTTCCGAGGTAAAATAATATATCAGGTTTTCCATTTTGTAAATTGTTGTTTTCCATAATTTTTTAAAAATACTTTTATTTAATCTGCCGAAACTTTTTCCTCATTTTATGCAGACTGCTCAGCGTATATCCCCCACTGAAATACCGTATATGTTACTATAGGACAAACCCCGCTGGCAATGCCGGCCGGAACCACAGTGTAACAAAGCCGTCAAAAGAAGCGGGGCAGAGAGATCAGATGCGCTCTCCTGCCCCGCTATTGAAATAAAAAAACTGCGTCAACGTACAGTCCCGGCGAAGGAATCTTAACCGGAATCAGACGCCGATACCGATAAAGCTCCTCCCCGGACGCTCACCCCAGCGTATCCCTATACACCCGCAGCACATTTCCATAGAAAATCTTATCCAGCTCACCCTCCGAGAACCCGGCATCCCGGAGCGCGTCCCACAGCCTCCCCATGCTCTGCGCGCCGGGCAGCTCTCTGTGGGTGGGAATTCCGTCATAATCGCTGCCCAGTCCCAGCACGTCGATTCCGCCTGCGTTCACGATGTGCTTCGCATGGCGCACCACCGCCGCGATGGTGCCGGGATTATCCTCCCCCAGCGGCTTCTCCTCCAGGAAATCCGCGCAGAAGTTCAGCCCCATGACGCCTCCCCGTTCAGAAAGCTTCGCAATCATGTCATCCGTCATGTTCCGCACGTTAGGGCACACGGCCCTGGCATCCGAATGGCTGGCCACGAAAGGCTTCTTCGTCACCTCCAGCACATTGTAGAACCCGGCGTCCGACAGATGGGACACATCCGGGATTATGCCCAGGTTCTCCATCTCCGCCACCAGCTCTATTCCCTTTTCCGTCAGCCCGCCTGTCAGGTTCGGCGTATGCATGTACACGTCATAGGCCGCCTGTGCCGCCAGCCGCGCCTCCTCCCATTCCGCCCGGTGCAGCTTTTCCTGCTGCACCGTGTGCAGCTGTTCTTGCTGCACCGTGCCCTCCTCCAGGGCTTTCCAGGCTTTCATGGCCGTCTCCATCTTCTCCCGCAGCCCATTGTCAAAATTGGGATGCCCGATTTCATTATCGAAATTCCATGTAAGAGTAATCATCCGGACGCCCATCCGGTAAAGTTCCCGCAGTTTCTCCGCCTCTCCCCTGCATACGGCTCCCTCTTCCACAGTGAGCAGAGAGGACACCTTGCCTGCAGCCTCGTTTTGCGCAATGTCCCGATAGCAGAACACAGGGGCCAGAATGTCCTGATTGCGTTCCAGCTCTTCCTGATAGCAGCGATACATGGCACATACCCGCTCCCAGGGGTCATCGCACCCGCTAAGGGGGACGAACATGGCGAAGTTCTGAATCAGATAATGGCTTTCCCTCAACCGCATCAGGTCAATGTGGCCGCTGTTGCGCCGCAGGCTCCGGGCCTGTGCCTCTCCCCTTTCCTTTAAGGCAAAAAGACTGCCGATCGTATCACAGTGCATATCGATGATTTTCATGATTACCTCCATTCTCCGGGAGATTGCCCCCGCTCTTTGCAAAGCTTGTGTTTACCACAGATGAATGTTGCAGCCCAGTCATCGACTGAGCTGCAGCACAGGTAAGTCTTTATGGATTTCGTTTACGGCTTATCTTCCCCTCACGGCAAAGTCCACGCCCGTGCCGTCCGGCTTGTCGTCATCGAACTTATAATCTTTCCCGGGCAGGATGGCGTTCAGGATGATGCCTGTCAGCGCTCCAACCGCGATTCCGGAGAAGCTGATGGACAAATCGCCTACCGTGAATCCCACAGAGCCCGCAGCGCTGTAATTGATGCCGATGGACAGCACCAGAATCAAAGCGGCGATGATGACATTGCGGCTCTTTGCGAAGTCCACCCGGGTCTCTACGATATTGCGCACGCCAACAGCCGAAATCATGCCATACAGCACCAGCGACACGCCGCCGCAGGTGGCGGTGGGCATGCAGCCGATGACAGCCGCGAATTTCGGCGAGAAAGAGAACAGGATTGCGAACAGCGCCGCCATCCGCACCACCAGGGGATCGTACACTTTCGTCAGGGCCAGCACGCCGGTGTTTTCACCGTATGTGGTATTGGCCGGAGCGCCGAAGAGCGCCGCCATGATTGTGGCCAGCCCATCGCCCAAAAGCGTCCTGTGAAGTCCCGGATCCTTGATGAAATTCTTCTCTACAGTAGATGATATGGCGGAAACATCGCCGATATGCTCCACGATCGTAGCCAGAGCAATAGGCATGATAGTGATCACGGAAGTAATCAGAAGAGATACGTCGCCGTCCGACAGCGCCCAAAAGGCTGTCTGGTTCCAGTGGACGGGGAGCCCGATCCAGCCGGCTTCCTTCACGGCGGTAAAGTCTACCCGGCCCAGGATGCCTGCCAGCACATAAGAACCGATGACGCCGATGATGATGGGCACGATCTTCACCATGCCCTTGCCCCAGATATTACAGACAATCACCAGGGCGATGGCCACAATGGCGATCAGCCAGTCCGAGGAGCAGTTGTCGATGGCGGACTGGGAAAGGGTCAGGCCGATGGCAATGATGATAGGCCCCGTCACGATAGGAGGGAAGAACCGCATCACCTTTCCCGTGCCGAACAGCCTGATCAAAAGGGAAAGCAGCAGATATACCAGCCCGGCACAGGCGACGCCGAAGCAGGCGTAGGGCAGAAGCCCGGAATTGTCCATGGCATTCCCGGAGGCATCCGCCAGTGGCGCGATGGTCGCGTATCCGCCCAGGAACGCAAAAGAGGATCCCAGGAATGCGGGTACCTTACCCTTTGTCAGGAAATGGAACAGCAGGGTGCCCAGCCCCGCGAACAACAATGTAGTGGACACGTCAAGGCCTGTCAGCATGGGCACCAGAATCGTGGCGCCAAACATGGCAAACATGTGCTGCACGCCCAGTACCAGCACTTTGGGTGCTCCCAGGCTTCTGGCATCATAGATGCATGTTTCACCGATGCCTTTCGCTCCGGAAGCCGTTTTCTTTTTTTCGCTCATGAACTCTTCCTCCTGTATCCGTCAGACAGCTCTCCCCCACCTGACTGTATATTTTTCTGCCACAAGAGAGCTTTCGCTCCTCATGGAAAGAGGCTGCAGTCGTTCCAACTACAACCTCTGACATTTATAATAATATTTCACTATCCATCCGTCAAGGAGAGATTTCATAAAATCCATGGACTAACTCATTTTTATGGCAAAGCAATGGCATGGCTCTTCAGGAAATCTTTCCAGATATCGATATATTGGGCCATCAGGTGCACCCCGTCGAAGGTATATTCCGGAACCATCCCGCCGGTCTCATCACAGATAAGCGGATTCACATCCAGGAAAAAGACATGCTCATTGTCCGCCATCAGGGCGATTCCCTCGTTGCGGGCCGCGATGCCCTCGTTGGTGATATAATCTCCCTGACCGGAGCGCTCCGTGGTCACCTTGATAATCGCCTGCAGATATATGATGGCATCCGGCTGCAGCTCCCTGAGGTGGTCCACCGCCTCCTGATACGCCTCCAGAAAGGACTCCACCGTGCCTGTGCCCATCTCGTTGATGCCGATGCAGAGATAAATCTTGGCAAAGGAATTCTGCTGCAGGGCCTCCTCCACGGTTATCTTCCCGTTCTGCGCGGGCACGATTTCCGAATCGAACATTTTGTACACCGTCAGCCCGGTAGAGCAGTAAAACGCTGCCGTCTCCTCCAGGCCCCCATACTCGAACATCCCCATTGTCCTGGAGTCCCCGATGAATACGGCATCCGCGAAATAATCATCCTCCACGGTCATATAGGCCACTTCTTTCGGCTCTGCCGGTTCGGACGGGGCATCGCCGCCCTGCCCTCCGCTTCCCTCCGGCGGGTTTTCCGGGCCCTCTGCGGGGGGATTCTCCCCGGAAGACTCTCCGCTTTCACCGTTCGGAGCAGATGTTCCCGCCGGACCGCCGCCCTGCTCCCCGTTTTCCCCGGAAGGAGGCATCTGACCGACACCCGCCGTATCTCCCCCGGCAGGCTGGCCGGGCTGTGTCCCGCTTTCCACCGTTTCTCCCTCCGCGCCCGAACCGTCCGGCGAGCCGTTCCCCTCTCCGTCGGCACCGGGCTGTCCGCCTGCATCTCCACCGTCAGAATCGGCATCTGCCATTCCCTCTGCCATACTATCCACCGCGCCGTCCGCCAGGAGCACGTCTCCCTGCCTTAAGTTTTCATACCAGTTCTTTGCCGTCTGCACGGATTCTGCATAGACCTGCCATTTGTCCACACAGGTCAGATATATGATTCCCATTCCCACCAGCAATATCAGGTAGAACCATTTCTTCAGCCATTTCATTTACATCACCCGGTTTATCTCTTTCCGTTTCCCCGCACTAAGCAGTTTTGGATTCCTGCCGCGCGGCTTTCTTTTCCCTCAGAAGTGCAGATACATAAAAGGGTTCTGCCCCTCCACCCGGAGCCGCCAGACACACAGCCAGAACAGCGCCGCCAAAAGCGCCATCACGAGCCAGTTGTCCTTGAACCGCCGAAACAGCTTCTGCAGCAGCGGCGTAGAGGCAATGGCCCCCAAAGCAAACAGCACGCCGTAATTCACCAGGGCCTTGTGCCAGTCCCCCGCGCTGACCCGGATGCCCGGAATCACATGGAACATCCTGCCCAGGAAAACCTGCAGCTGCCCGATGTCCGTAATGGCGAAGCACACCCATGTAATCGGAATGTACGCCCACACATAGAGGCGGGACAGCAGCTTTCCGGGCGCCTTTTCCAGCACTGCCGTCACCCCCAGGGCATCCAGCTGTCTCTCAATCACAATCGCCAGCCACAGGAGCATCCCCCAGATCAGGAAATTGCCCGTGATGCCATGCCAGACGGAGGTCAGGAACCAGACCGCCAGCAGATGGCAGACTGTCCGGTACTCTCCCTTGCGGTTCCCGCCCAGCGGAATGTACACATACTCCCTGAACCACCGTCCCAGCGTCATATGCCATCTGCGGTAGAAGTCCCGGACCGATGTGGCCATGTAGGGATTGTTGAAATTCTCAGGCAGCGTAAATCCCAGCATCCTGCCCAGCCCCATAGCCATCAGAGAATAGCCGAAAAAGTCAAAGTATATCTTCAGGGAGTAGGCGATGGCCGCCAGCCAGGCCAGGGGCGTGGAGATGCTCGCGAATCCCGTCACCTGCACCTCCTGCCACAGGAGCCCTATCCGGTCCGCCAGGAGCACCTTGGCAGCCAGCCCCATGGTGAATACCTTGAATCCCTCCTGCACCCCCTTTGCCGTGAACTCCCGGGAGGTCAGGCTCTTCCGCACTTCCCCATAGTTCACTATAGGCCCCGAGAGCAGCTGGGGAAACATGGAGATGTAGGTGGCGAACTTCAGGAAAGAAGGCTCCCTGCGCTGGTTTCCCCGGTACACATCTATCAGATAGGAGAGAATCTGAAAGGTGTAAAAGCTGATGCCCAAGGGCAGGCAGCCCCCTGCCATACCATGATCAACATACTTAAATGCCGCCAGAATCCCCACATTGTACAGGATGGCTATGACGAACACCGCCCTGCGTCTTCTATTTAGTTTTAATCTATTCGCTCTAAGCTTACTCTTCTGTTCCCCATCTGCCTTGTGCGGCTCCCTGCGTCCCAGATGCAGGCCAAAGAAATAATTGACCAGGATGGACAGCATGAGAAGCGGCAGATACCTCAACTCCCCATAAGCATAAAAAATAAGACTTCCTGACAGAAGTGTCACATTTTTCATCTTTGCGGGGACCATGCTGTAAAATATCAAAAATAACGGAAGAAAGAAGAGTAAGAATTCTATACTACTGAATATCAAGAATCATCACATCTTTCATCGGTTCTAATTTTATCGTCTCTATATATAATACTAACTTGCTTTCGCTCACTTTACAACTTAAAAATAATTAATTTCTCTTTCCAAATCGTTACAAATATGTAGCATTTATGTAAAAACTATTGTAAACTATCTATAACAAGCACAGAAAGGACGAGACCATGAAAGAACAACTATACACCATCCCCTTAAATGACGCCGTGAACGCGGATGACGAGTGCCCATTTTGCTTCATCGAGAGAAGCGTGGAGCGCAATCTCCTGGATTTTGTGCTGGGAAGCGGCTCCTCCTATATGGAGGCTGACATCCGCGAGATGACGGACAAGGCCGGTTTCTGCAGACAGCATTTTCAGAAAATGTTCGACTACGGCAATACGCTGGGCAATGCCTGGATCTTGAAGACCCATTATCAGAAAGTCATCGGCGAGATGAAAAACGAGTTCGCCCATTTCAAGCCCGCCAAGACCTCTTTCAAGGACAAGCTCCGCAAGGCCACGGATTCCAACCCCATCGCCGCATGGGTCCGTAAAAAGGAATCCTCCTGCTACATCTGTGACCACTTTGCCGACACTTACGCCAGATACATGGACACCTTTTTCTACCTCTGGAATCAGGACGATGCGTTCCGCCAGAAGATAAAGGACGGCAAGGGCTTCTGCCTGCACCATTTCGGAGACCTGTGCGAGGCGGCGGATACCAGGCTCTCCAACAACACAAAGGAAGAGTTCTACGGTACTGTATTCCCCCTCATGGAAAGCAATATGAGCCGCCTGTCAGAGGACGTGGCGTGGATGGTGGAAAAATTCGACTACCGCAACAAAGACGCTGACTGGAAGAACTCCAGGGACGCCATCCAGCGCGGCATGCAGAAATTAAAAGGCGGTTATCCCGCGGACGGCCCCTATCAGATGAGCAAATAACCGGCCGCGTTCCTGAATCCGTCAACGATAGACGATTCCCCTGACCATGTCCAGATAGCCGCAGATTTCCTCATAGAGCATCTCCGGCTGGAAAGAAGCGTCCTGGAACCGCTCTGTCAGCAGGCCCTTGATGGTGAAGTCCAGCATCTTGCGCAGCCTTTCCCCATCCACGCTCTCTGGCAGGGTAGCATAGTCAATCTGGCTGTCTATGACGGCGTAGGTCTCCGCCAGGGCATCCCGCTTCTCCTCTGTGGAGAGCAGCGCCTCATAGGAGTCCTCCGACAGGGAGCGGTTCAGGAACTGCTGCATGTAAGGATACCCTTTCATCGCATGCATCTTGGCGCATTCCACCTGCTTCATAAGCGCGAACAGATCCGTCTCATCGGCGTCCACCGTAGACCGCAGCTCCAGATTCATGAACCTGACGCTGTAGTCGTAAACGAAGCAGTAGAGCCCCACCTTGCTGCCAAAGTAATGGAAGAGCAGCCCCTTGCTGATGGCCGCCTCTTTCACAATGTCATCGGTGCTGCCGCGGCGGTAGCCCTGCATGGCGAAAACCTTCAGGGCAGCGTTGATGATTCTGTCCTGTTTCTCTTTTTTTATGTCGAAGAATTTACTATTCATATGTAAGACGCTCCTCTGAAAGGGATAATAAAATGATTATAACATGCCCTGACCCTAACGGAAAGCAAATCATAAATTTTTAGTAAAATTATGCATATTCTCTTTTCAATTCTGCAAAATAGTATTAATATCATAGTATCAGAAAAAATGAACCCATATTGAAAGGAGTCACTTATGGCTAAAAAATTTGGAAAGCTTTTGGTGTTCAGCGCAGTAATCGGTTCCGCGATTGGCGCCGTCTGCTATTTCGCTCGCAAGAAAAATGCAGAGGCGGACATCGCAGAAGAAGATTACGATGATTTCAGTGAGGACGAGGAGACCAAGTCCGATGATTCCCGCAGCTACGTCCCTCTGACTCCCGACGTACAGCCCGAGACAGCGGGAGAAGAAGCGCCTGCCGGTGAGGCTGCTTCTGAGGAATCCCCCGGGAAAGAGGCTGCTGCTGCAGAAGAAAGCGGTTTCACCCCTCTCTCGGAGCAGGTTGCGGAGACCGCCCAGAAAGCGGAGGAGACTGTGGAAGAATTCTTTGACGAAGAAGACAGCTCTGACGAAGAGCCTCCCATCAGCGACAACTAACCTGCGGCCAGGCATGGCTTTAGGCCCGCCACTATCGCAGCCGCATGAACCACATTTTCGAAAATCCAAAATAAGGCAGATGCACAGGATATGGCAGGGAAGAACCGTCCCCGCGATATCCTGTGTTTTTGTGCAAGGCACATTCCCGCCGCAGGCGGCAGTGCGCGGATTCTATCGTTTCTTACTTCCAGGCTTCATGCAAGAGAGCCATGCCCTCCCTGATTTCCGCCTCTCCGAGCCCGCCGAAGCCCAAGAGCACCGTCCGGCTGTCAGGGGCCGCCTCCACCATGCTCTCGGACAGTCCATAGACCCGCACGCCCCGGTCTGCCGCCCTGCGGATCAGCTCCCCTTCCCCCATGCCGTTCTTCGCAGTCAGTACCAGATGCAGCCCCGCGTTCTCTCCCGACACCTCAAAGCTGTCCCGCATATCTCCCAGACAGTCCAGAAGCAGCTCATGCTTTGCCCGGTAAATCTTGCGCATCTTGTTCAGGTGCCGCTCAAAATATCCCTCCCCGATGAACTCGTTCAGAATGCTCTGATCGATGCGGGACACCGTACAGGAATAAAAGGAACAGTCCTCCAGGTATTTCTTCAGCAGCGAATCCGGCAGCACCATGAAGCTGACGCGGATGGCAGGAGCGATGGCTTTGGAAAAAGTCCCCACATATATGACTTTCGCGTGACCATCCGACGCCAGCAGGGCAGGAATCGGCTTGCCCCGGAAGCGGAATTCGCTGTCGTAATCATCCTCAATCAGATAGCGGTCCGCACTTCCGTCAGCCCATTTCAGCAGCTCCATCCTCCGCCCGATCGGCATCACGGTCCCCAAAGGGAACTGATGGGACGGCATCACATAAGCAGCCCTCACATCCGCCTGCTCCAGCTTGTCCGCCCGCATGCCGCACTCGTCCATGTCCACGGTGACGATATCATATGCAAAAGAACAGAACAGCCTGTAAGATCTCTTGTAAGTGGGATTCTCCATGGCGATACGCACATGGCGGCCTAAGATTTTTTCCAGCAAAAGCAATAGATAGTCATTTCCCGCCCCCACGATAATCTGCTCCGGCCTGCAGTCCGCCCCTCTGGATGAATGGAGGTAACGGCTGATGGTCCGGCGCAGTCCATAGTCCCCCTGGGCCTCGCCTCTGGCGAACAGGTCACTGTTGGCATAAGTAAGGATATTTTTGGTAATCCTTTTCCATACGCTGAACGGGAATCCCGTCATGTCAATGTCATAGGGGGAAAAATCAATGATCCCTTTGGACTGCGTACCGATGGAATTCTCTGCTCCGGCCTCTCTTTCTGCCGATATGCTGCCGGCCAGCGCCGGCAGGCTAGCGTCCAGCTGCAGCAGATCTTCCATGGGACAGACAAAATATCCCCTATAGGGCCTGGACTCGATATAGCCCTCGCTGAGCAGCTGCCCATAGGCATAGTCCACCGTGCTCCTGGCCACCTGGAGATATTCTGCCAGAGAACGCGTAGAAGGAAGCTTCTCCCCCGAAAGAAGCTTCCCTCCTTTGATTTCCCCTTTGATATGCTGATATATCTGCTCATACAGACAGCTGTCCCCCTCTGTCCGTATCTGAAACGTCATCTCATTCAAAGCATTCCCCCGTTCATCCCTGCTGTTTCTTTTTCATCTCCAGCATCACCTGTTCTTTCATATCCCTCGCCCTGTCCTTGATACGGGAATTGGCTGTCCTGGACGTGATGATGCTGCTGAGGAGACGCATGGATACCTCAAAATCCTGAAACCGCATCCCCAGCGCCGCAAGCAGATAATCCACAGTGACCTCATTCATGCCGCACATGGGAAACATCTCCGTCTGCCTGGCCTCCGTGAAGCCCTTGTAGGTATGCTGCAGAAGTTCATTTTCCTGCCCTGCCAGTTCCGTAATCAGCGTCTGATCCGGCTGCTCCTTTTCTTTCAGGCTTTCGGCGTATCCTCTGGCCAGCCAGGCATACTTCAGACAGATATACGCCCTTTCGCTGTTCTTTGCATGTTTTACCACTGCTCCCACCAGCGCCAGCTTATACCGCTCCAGCGCCTCCTTGTAGGTATAAATATCGCCCTGGTGAGGCGTGATGCGCACGGTCTGGCTGATCTTCTCCCTGATGAGCTTCGCCTGACTGGATGTAATGCCCGTAAAATACCGCATCAGCGCCGCATAGCCGCATATCGGGCACATCACCACCTCATACTTGGCTGCATCGATTCCGTCATACCTGGCCCGGAGATCAAAATCCGTGCCCAGGAGCTTCGCCTTATTGGACTTCATGATTTTGGAAGTAAAGGAACTGTCGCACACCGGACATACGAAAGACCTGTCGTATATCAAATCCTTTTCTTCCGGTTTCGGTGCGGCCATGGGCTCCGCTTTTGCCTTCTCAGCTTTCTTCGGCTCCTCGAAAAGGCTCACATCCTCCAGGTTCCCCAGGCCCAGACTCTTTAAACCTGATAAGATTCCCATACTCTTCTCCACCCCGCCCAGGACTCTGTCAAAGCCCTGCTTCATTCCACGGCGCCCGGAGGGCGCCTTTTCTTTTTGCATGGGCCCCTGCTGTGCTCAGGCCCGTAATCCTCTCTTCTGCCGACGGATGCTTTCAGCCTGCTGCCCCTGACGTTCCCCCCTCACTGCGCGGCATCGGGCTTCGGCAATACATAGGAACTCTTCAGGGACACGATGCGGTTGAACACCAGCGCGTCCGGCGCAGAGTCCTTTGCGTCCACACAGAAGAAGCCCTGTCTCACGAACTGGAACCTCGCATATTTTTCCGCTCCCGCAAAGGCAGGCTCCAGATAGCAAGTCTCCCTGACGGTCAGGGAATTGGGATTCAGGTTCAGGCTTCCGTCCTCGTTGTAGACCCCTTTTTCCTCATCGATGATATTCTCATACAGCCGCACTTCCGCCTTCAGGGCAGTGTCGGCGGCCACCCAGTGGATGGTGCCCTTCACCTTCCTTCCGTCCGGGCTGTTCCCACCTCTGGAAGCCGGATCATAGGTGCAGTGCACCTCCACGACTTCGCCTGCCTGGTTCTTGACGCAGCCGGTGCACTTCACGAAATAGGCATTCATCAGGCGCACTTCATTGCCCGGGAACATCCGGAAGTACTTCTTCGGGGGCTCCTCCATGAAGTCCTCCCGCTCGATATACAGCTCCCTGCCGAAAGGCACTTCCCTGCTGCCAAGGGCTTCGTTCTCAGGATTGTTCCCCACTGTCAGCATTTCGGTCTGCCCTTCCGGGTAATTGTCGATGATCAGCTTCACCGGATCCAGCACCGCCATCAGACGGGGCGCCTTCGCCTTCAGATCTTCCCGGATACAGTATTCCAACATGGCGTAATCCGCGATGGACTGGGCCTTGGAGACGCCGCACAGTTCCACAAACTTCTGGATCGACTCCGGCGTAAAACCCCGGCGGCGCAGGGCCGCGATGGACACCAGCCGGGGATCGTCCCAGCCGTCCACGATATTCTCCTGCACCAGCTTCTTGATATACCGCTTTCCCGTCACCACGTTCTTCAGGTACAGCTTGGCGAACTCAATCTGCTTGGGAGGATGAGGGTATTCCAGCTCCCGCACCACCCAGTCGTAGAGAGGCCTGTGATCCTCGAACTCCAGCGTGCAGATGGAATGGGTGATTCCCTCTATGGCGTCCTCAATGGGGTGAGCGAAATCATACATGGGGTAGATGCACCATGCGTCTCCGGTATTGTGATGATTCATGTGCGCCACACGGTAAATGACGGGATCGCGCATATTGATGTTGGGCGAGGCCATGTCGATGCGGGCCCGCAGCACCTTCTCCCCGTCCCCGTACTTTCCGTCCTTCATCTCCTGGAACAGCTGCAGATTCTCCTCCACCGTGCGGGTATTATAAGGGTCGTCTTTCCCCGGCTCGGTCAGGCTTCCCCTGTATTCACGAATCTGCTCCGCGGTCAGGTCCGAGACATAGGCCTTGCCCTTTTTGATCAGCTTCACCGCCGCCTCGTACATCTGCCCGAAATAATCGGAGGCGAAGAACAGCCGGTCCTCCCAGTCCGCCCCCAGCCACTGAATGTCCTCCTTGATGGATTCCACGAACTCGATGTCCTCCTTGGTGGGGTTGGTGTCGTCGAAGCGCATGTTGAATTTGCCGTTGTACTGCCGGGCCAGGCCGTAGTTCAAAAGTATGCTCTTGGCATGTCCGATATGCAGGTAGCCGTTAGGCTCCGGCGGGAAGCGGGTGTGCACGGTCTCGCATGCGCCTTCCGCCAGGTCCTTGTCTATGATCATTTCAATAAAATTTCTGGATTCCGTCTCGCTCATCTGTCAGGTCCTTGCCTTTCCTATACGTCTGCGGCATCTGCTGCCCTCCGGCCTGCATTCAGGCCGGGTATCCTCAAGATGGCCATTCCGCCCGCTCCATGCCGCGAATAAAGCCATTATATCATAACTTCGCAATTTCTTTCAACAAGATTCAGTACATTCCTGAAAAAAACATGAAAGTCCTCTTGTCTCTTATCAAGATTCCGGCAGTTCCAGGATGTCCCCTTTATCGGCGCGTGCGGCACAGATATAGGTTTTGTCCGTGCGGCGCCCGGTTTCCCGGAAATGATCCATGATATATTTTGCCGAAAGGGGCATTTCCAGAGAGCCTGTCTCTTCCAGAGGAAACCATTTGCACAGACCCTCGTTGGAGACAAGATTATCGTCCACATGTTCTTTTATATCCGCGAAAAAGTAATAATTCTGCCTTATCTCTCCCTTTGTCTTCCGGAATGCAATATAGCCCCCTGCCGAGCCCGTCCAGACATCGCTGACCACCCTGCCGCCCTGTCTGTAGAGGAGGAGCACCCTGTCTCCCCTGAACAGATAGATGGCCGTCATGTTCCTCAGCTTTCCTTCCACAGCGTTTTTCCTCCTAACCGGACAGACAGGCATTTCACGATGCGCCCTCGCAAATCCGTACATGCTTTTTACTCTTTTTGCCACATTCCCCTGCTGCGGCGCTGCCTCTTACCGCAATCCCTTTTTAGGGTATTTGTCAGTCAGAGACGATTCTCTGATATCAATGATGGAACAGGCGGATTCCCGTGAACGCCATCACCATGTTGTATTTATCGCAGCATTCTATCACGGCATCATCCCGGACGGAACCGCCGGGCTGGGCGATGTATTTCACGCCGCTCTTGCGGGCCCTCTCGATATTGTCCGAGAAAGGGAAGAACGCGTCCGAGCCCAAAGTGACCTCCTGCATCCGGTCAAGCCATGCGCGCTTCTCTTCCCTGGTAAAGACGGCGGGCTTCACCTTGAAGACCTTCTCCCAGGCGCCGTCTGCCAGCACGTCCATGTACTCGTCCCCGATGTAGACGTCTATGGCATTGTCCCGATCCGCACGTCCCAGCTTGTCCACGAACTGCAGGCCCAGCACCTGGGGGGACTGACGCAGGAACCAGTTGTCCGCCTTGGTGCCCGCCAGCCTGGTGCAGTGGATGCGGGACTGCTGGCCAGCGCCGATGCCGATGGCCTGGCCGCCCTTTACATAGCAGACAGAATTGGACTGGGTGTATTTCAGGGTAATCAGGGCAATCTTCATGTCTGTCAGGGCTTCCTCCGGAATCTCCTTGTTCGCCGTGACCAGGTTGGACAGCAGATCCCCATTCACATCCAGCTCGTTCCGCCCCTGTTCAAACGCAATTCCGTATACTTGCTTTCGTTCAAGCGGAGCAGGCGCGTAAGATTCGTCAATCTGAATGACATTATAATTTCCGCCCTTTTTGGCTTTCAGCATGGCCAGCGCCTCTTCCGTGTAGCCGGGGGCGATGCAGCCGTCGGACACTTCCCGCTTAATCAATCTGGCCGTGTCCTTGTCGCAGACATCGGACAGGGCGATGAAGTCCCCGAAAGAGGACATCCTGTCGGCGCCTCTGGCCCTGGCGTAGGCACAGGCCAGGGGAGACAGCTCGCCCAGGTCGTCCACCCAGTAAATCTTCGCAAGGGTCTCGTCCAGAGGGAGGCCCACTGCCGCGCCCGCGGGAGACACATGCTTGAAGGATGTGGCGGCGGGCAGGCCCGTGGCCGCCTTCAGCTCTTTCACCAGCTGCCAGCCGTTAAAGGCATCCAGGAAATTGATGTAGCCCGGCCTGCCGTTCAGCACGGTGACCGGCAGATCGCTGCCGTCCTCCATATAGATCCTGGAAGGCTTCTGGTTGGGGTTGCATCCGTATTTCAGTTCGATTTCTTTCATGATTTCGTTTTCCTTTCCTGATTTTCTGCTTTGCCGCATCGTCTGTTTCATTTCCGTCTGTTTCATTTCCGGCTTTTCCACTTCCCGCCGTTTGTTTTACGTCTGCCTCCTTTTACGGGGCATAATCCAACAAAATCTGCGCCATGGCCGGAACGGGCTTCCACTATTGGTTCTTATTTAAAATGCGGGTCTCATACTGTCCTGTGGCAATATCGATGAAGCGGACGAACAGGGATACCTTGTTCTCCTCGTTCAGACTCTCCCACAGCATACCCGCGAAGCTGTCGATGTCCCCTTCTATGGCCACAGTCCCTGGCTCTCCCCGGAAGCTGGGCAGCGGGTCTCCGTCATGCATGTAGGTATGGAGGAAACGGCCCTCCCCGGGGGCTGGGTTGTCATAGGTAAAAGTATATCTGTTGCAGCAGGAAGGGTCTCCGCCGTTGCTCTTTAAAATGGACATGCTGTAGTCGAAGCAGCCCTCCCGGATATGCACCAGCCCGGAAATCCTTGGGGTGTAATTGGGGCCGTCCGGCTCGAACTGGCGGCTGCGCAGGGACTGCTCGAAGGTAAGCCCTTTCGACAGGCCTTCGTAGATGGTGTCCGTCTGATCCCCATTTGTGACAATCGTGTCAGTTCCCTGTCCGTCCCCGGCGTCCAGCACACGCACCGGGGCGTAGATGACCAGGCTGGGATCCGACAGCTTGGCCGGGTCAAAGGCCTGGGTGCGGATGCCCTCTCCCTCTGTGACGAAGATACGGTTGCGGCTGTTCACGCTCCTTCCCATAATAAAGTAGGCAATGACCGCTTTTTTGCCGTCAGCGGACCGCCCGATGACGATTCCCCTGCCGGGGTATGCATTGTTTTTCAGTTCCTGATTCAGTTGCTGCATCTCTTTTCCCTCCTGATTCCAGCTCCGTATATCCCCCGCCAGATATCAATACGCGGGGCATATACTGTTTTGAGTTCCGCCAAACAAAACAAACCGACTCTCCGGGCACCAAAAACAAGCGGTGCCCAGACGGTCGGCTTCTACTCACTGCACTCCCTGTGGGTCATCCCACTTCCGTCAGTCATACAGTTCATTCTCTCAGAGATTCCATATTCTTCAGCGGCCAACTCTGATTTCTCAGGCGGCCTGCTTTTTATCTTACACTTTCCTTTCGGAATATGCAAGGACTTTTTGGAATTTATTTGTTCTTTTTCCTTTTCTTTTGGCAAATAAGTTTTCCATTGCACTTTCCAAAAATAGGCAAAATTCCAGTTGAAAAATCCTGGAGAAAATACTATAATGAAGAAAAGCAGGTACGAGCGAAAGGTTATGTGCTTTTATTGGAATATAAATATAGAAGAACAGGAGGTTCCGTTATGAGTAGCATGACTGTAACCAATAGAATTTATAATTCATATTCCCATCTCTCCAGCGGCAAGCGTATCAACACCGCGGCTGACGATGCGGCAGGGCTTGCCATAGGCAAGAAAATGCAGGCCCAGGAGACCGGGCTGAACGTAGGTGCCCAGAACGCGAAAGAAGGCATGGGCGCTCTGAATGTGGCCGACGGCGCCCTGGGCGGCGTGATGGATTATCTGCAGAGAATCCGTGATTTGGCTCTGCGCTCCATGAACGGCCTTGCTTCCGCATCAGACAAGAAATATTACCAGGACGAAATCAACCAGCTGAAAGACGGCATCCAGTCCATGTCCAAGACCACTTCCCTGAACGAGCAGAAGCTCCTGGACGGAAGCATGGCCGACATGCACATCGCCACCAATCCCGACGGAAGCGGCATGCGCATCGGCATGGCCAATTCCACGCTGGAGGCGCTGGGCATCGCAGATTTCGATGTGACCAAGAAGTTCAGTCTGGACACCATCGACGACGCCATCAGCAGAGTGGCCAGCCAGAGAAGCGGCCTGGGCGCTTCCACCAACCGTCTGGAGCATGCCTATAACTACAATACAGGCGCAAGCTTAGAGCAGCTCAGCTCCAGGAGCCGCATCGAAGATTTGGATATGCCCCAGGCCATTTCCGAGAAGAAGAAAGAGGATTTGCTCAGCGAGTACAGGAACCTGATGCTGAAGAAGCAGATGAATCAGGATTCCATGGTGCTGAAATTGTTCCAGTAGAACCTGGTGCCAGCTGCAGCCGCGCTCCGCGGATCGGCTCATTGAACCGAAAGCATACCGGACTTATGATGACAGTCATGGGTCCGGCTTCTTTTTACGAAAAAGCAGGAGGTATTGTGCGATATGAAGACAGCTTTTACGAATCTGGTTCTCCTCGACGGCAGTGAGAATATGATTCCCCGGCGGGACTGTGCCGTTCTTGTGGACGGAGACAAAATCACAGCAATCCTGCCCCAAAAGGAATGTGATTTCACAGACTTTGAGGTTGTGGATCTGCAAGGCCGGTATCTGATGCCCGGCCTGATCAATCTGCATGTCCATATCCCGGCGAGCGGGAAACCCGTCAAAAAGCCCATGGATGCCAAAAAGAGCGTGAAGCTGGCCACCTCCAACGCCCTGACCCGCAAGTACATCGAGCACATGTACAAGGTCTATTGCCGCACGGAGCTTTTCAGCGGCGTCACCACTTTCCGCTCTGTGGGCGGCATAGAGAATTACGACACCCGGATCCGCGACCTGATCAATGCAGGCAAGACCCCGGGCCCCCGCATTCTGGCAGGCAACATGGCGGTATCCGTGCCGGAGGGGCATATGGCAGGCTCTCTGGCCTATGAGGCCACCACTCCCGAAGAGGCGGCCATGTATGTCCGCAGAATCGCCGGGGACAAGCCTGACCTGATAAAGCTCATGATTACAGGCGGCGTGCTGGATGCCGCCGTAAAGGGAGAGCCTGGCGTCCTGAAGATGTCTCCGGCACTAGTAAAGAGCGCCTGTGAGGAAGCGCATAAGCTGGGGCTTCCCGTGGCCGCTCATGTGGAGAGCCCGGAGGGCCTCCGCACAGCGCTGGAAAACGGCGTGGACACCATCGAGCATGGTGCAAAGCCGGATGCGGAAATCCTGCGCCTGTTCAAGGAGACAGGCGCGGTCCATGTGGCCACCCTCTCCCCCGCTCTGCCCTATGCCCTCTTTGACCCGGAAGTCAGCCATGTAAGCGAAACGGAACGGTACAATGGGGAAATCGTCTTCAAGGGAATCGTGGAATGTGCGAAGCAATGTCTGGCAAACGACATTCCGGTAGGTCTGGGCACGGATACCGGATGTCCTTATGTGACCCATTACGGCATGTGGCGGGAGCTGCAGTACTTCCATAAATGCTGCGGCGTCCCAAACTCCTTTGCGCTGTATACCGCCACGAAGCGCAACGCGGAAATCGCAGGCATCGGGGATGTGACAGGAAGCATTGAGACCGGCAAATCCGCCGACTTCATCGTCTGCGAAAAGAATCCTCTGGATGACCTGACTGCCCTGCGCGATTTAAGCATGGTGGTGGCCCGGGGCGGGATTTTCCGTGATCCTAAAGTGAAGAAGATGCCGGAGGTGGAGACAGAGCTGGATAAATTCATGTAAAATGCGCAGGCATCGGAAATCCTGTCCGTAGCGGTGTGAAATCAGTGGATGGATATGCAGATTATAATCGGCTTTAAATCCCATTTTTCTATATTGCCTGACACGCAAAGGGTTTCTGGGAAAGCCCGACGACACATGTATTGTCCGTCTGTATACCGCTCATTTCAATTTCGCCTTCTTTCTGCCAGGTGAGTATCAGGGGTTCCGATTCATTATTTTTCAGCACAAGATTTTTGAGCACTATTTTTTTATAATGATTTGCCTGCATGAGCGGCTCTTTCTGTGCCCCATCCCGAAAAGATATCTCAGAGTTAGTTATCTCTAATTCCAGCGGGACCTCTTTCGATCCATATGCAGTACTCGTCATGCCTATATTCGTCGCTTTAATATTATGTAATTGCAGGGATTTCAAAGGCCGGTTCTTCTGCCATGTCTCATTGCCAGAAAAATTATAATGCAATAAGCGATCCGCACCATCAATCTCACAGTCAGACAGAATGATATTTCCCGGCTGCAGCTCAATCGGAAAAGAGAAATCTGCAAAATAGGTGAATGCACTCAGCATATTCTTACGCTTTCCCTCAGAAGACGCTGCCGCTCCACGCCTTTTTTCCTCCAGAGTCAGACTTCCCCGGAAGAAGTAACGGCATGGTCCGAACATTTTACATTTTTCCACCAATACATTCGTACCGCCGAACCGCAGCGCGCTGCAGGCGGAATTCATGATGCATTCCCCCACGTACACATTCAGGTTTGCAGTCCCTGCTACACAGTCATCTCCTGTATAAAATCCGCACTGTGTGACGCGGACATTTTTGCAGGATTTCAAATGGATTCCGTCATGGCCTGCCAGGACAGTCACATTACCCACAGCTACATTCTCACAGCAGAAAATCGCATGGGCCCAATTGCCGCTATTTTGAATCGTATAGCCGCTCAGCCTGACATTCCCGCAATGCCACAGGCTGATTCCGTGAGGCCCGCGATAGTATTCCTCTCCTTGCTCATCATAACAATCACTGCCGTCGATAACAGCTCCCTCTTCCCCGATGACTCCTGTATTCTGCGCCCGATACGCGCGAATCAGAGCATTGTTCCAGCGGCTTCCCGGCCTGGATGCAACAGATACCCTGCCCGGCGTGCCGGCCGGCGTCCATGCCGCCTCCACGAGGTCTTCTTCCTCAAAGGGCTCTATCCTATCCTCCCTGTATGCGCAGTAGTCCTGCGGGGCGCGAGTGCCTTTCAGACGGGCCCCTCCCAGCAGGCGCAGATAGACATCGCTTCTGAGCCGTATTCCTCCTGTAATGAATTCTCCAGCCGGTATCACCACGATTCCCCCGCCGCGCTCATAGCAAAAATCGATGGCCGCCTGAATGGCTTTAGTCTGTACACAGGATTCATTGACTTTCAGTCCAAACTCGCATGCGGATATTTCATATTTTAATGACATTTTCTCCCTCCCGTCCTATCTCTAAAGTTCAGTCTGCACTGTCTGCAAATCCGCTGGCGCGGTACTCACCGGGGGACATGCCCCTGATTTTTTTAAATGCTCTCCGAAAGCTTACATCTGAGGAATATCCTACCGCTTCCGCGATATCACTGATTTTCATATCTGTATTTTTAATCAGCTTACATGCCCTCTCCATGCGCCGTTTCTCAATCACTACAGAAACCGGCTCTCCGTACTGACTGCTGAACAGATTGGATATATAATTCTCATGAAGCCCCAATGCCTGAGAAATCTGCTTTAAAGACAGCATATTGTCACAGTAGTTCTCATTGATATATTGCATGATCTTAAGTGCCGTATGTTGTTTCGCGTCATTCTTTCTGCTCACGATGCTCTCTGTGATGATATCCACCGTCTCTAAAACAAGCTGGAAAAAGCTCATGCTGCTCTTCTTGCTCTGCATCATATCCAGTCTGTCTTCGATGGAAATCTCATATTTTCCTGCCAGCAGAATCAACAAATCCCGAAGCTTTCCCTCTATGGCTTCCGAAGCGCTGGCCGTCAGAATCCTTTCATTCTCCTCAAAATTTTCCCTGTATATCTTCCGGATGAGCCCTCTCGCCTCCGCTCCTTTGCCCGCGATCACATAGTCGCTGATCATCTCATCGTACTCTTTCGGATAAAAGTAAACATCCTCCAGCTGCACCAGTTCCGAATACAGGTGTACATTTTTTCCGGAACTCTCCCGGTACCGCAGCACCGCTCTTGCCTGTTGATAGGACTCGCTTATCTGGTATATGGAATCCACCATATTTCCCACGCCGATTTCCATATCGATTTTATAGCAATACGCAATTTCCACATTCATCCTGGAAACGATATCCTCTGCCACACCTTTCAAATCCCTGCCATCCATATACAGCACGCAGATTGTCTCTCTGGAAGAAGTGTCAAAAACTTCAAATTTTCTTTCTATAATCTCCTCCAGAAAACTTTTCGTAAAATCTTTTACCGTAATGTTCTCGGAAACAAAAGTCCGATAAGACACGCCCTTGTATCTGATGCACAGAACCGCGCACTTCCCATCCAGCAGCGATTCCCTGCCAAGCGCCTTTGAACTCTCTTCCGGACCTTCATAAGTATTGCGAATCAGCTTATCAAGCACTTCATATTTGCGAGCATCTTTCAGTCTGAGCGTGTCCTCTTTCATTCTGTCATTCTCGGCAATGAGATTGCCCGCATATTCCTTTATCACCTTATATCCTACAATACTGTCTTCCTCTTTCCGAAACAGCGCCAGTATCTCCTGAATCTCCCTGTGATTACGAAAGGTAAAGTACGCGCAGAGCATCGCGCTGACCACCAGCGATACCCCCATCAAAAACCATACGTACCATGTGCTTGCATCAATGCCGCCTCTCACGCTGAAATTTGACAGACCGATTTTCATCTTCCACAACCTGTCGCCGGACTGCCAGACCATCCCATATACTTTCTGCCTATCCATCTCCAGGATCCGCAGGCCCCCTGTACTATCATCCGGGAACATCTCTTCATACTGATTTCCATTTCCGTAAATCAGATTCCCCTGATAGTCATACAGATACAGTTCGTCTCCTTCCTCCAGAACATCAAGCAGATCATCCAGAATCTCCTCTGTCTCCATGGACAGCACTAGCTGAAGCTGATTGTTGCTGATCTGAAAAGGCAGCATCAACCTATATTCAATCACTTCCGTAGCTTTTTGATACAGTTCCACTTTCATGCTGGGACTGAACTCATATCCTTTTGAAAAGGCATCTAACCGCTCCACGCCCTCTGTCGGCAGATAGCCATCCAGCAAGTATGCGAACCTGAAATAATCCGACGCATTACTGTAGACCATTCTGGGAGTAATGATTCGATGATTGCTTTTGTCATACAGATACATAATCGCCACATCGCTGTTGGTCAGGAAATTACTGAGCAATTCCATGATTTCCATGTTGTCCACCAGGGAGAGCTCCTCCCCCCTTAAGCTCTTATAGACATAACGCACTATGATATCATTTTCTTCAATCATATAGGATAAAGTTTTTACATTGCTTATCTTTGAATAGAATCTTTCAACTGCGGATTCAATATTTTTCTGTTTGTCTGTCACGATTTTTTCCAGATAAGCATCTGTGACCATTTTTCCCAGCCAAAAAACCGCAATAATCGGCAAAAAAACTGTAAACATGTACGGCAGTGCCAGCACAAATATAGACCTTGCTCTCTTCCTCATCCTTCTCTTCCTGTCCAAAAGCAGGGGAAGCAGCTCTGCCGTACTTCCCCTGTCTCTGACCATAAGGCAAATATATACTCCTGGCTTCTTAATCAAAATAGCCGCTCAGGAAAGTGCTATATGCCTTTCGGTTAATCTCCAGCAAATCCTCAATGTTCATGCCCTTAAGTTCTTCCTGGAACGCATCAATTTCATTCAGCGGGCGAAGTCCGCTGGCAAACTTTGCAGACTCGGCATCAATGTGATTGTCGGTCACGGAACTGATATCGGAAAGCCGTATGGCATCCTCTTCATCCACGAAAGCAGCCGGAAGACGGATTGCCGTCAGATAAGGTTCTACCGCATCGGCGCTGACAAGACGCCAGTGCCCATCTGCATTGTCATGAGTATAGTTGGTCATGGCCTTTCCGTTGATTGCCTGTCCAGTAATCACATCCGTGATACTGTAATCCGAAGCCTGGGTCGGATATCCGCCCAATTCTCTGGCATATTCCCTGCCGCGTACCATATACCCTACATAATCCCAGGAATAGATATACTGACGCGCATAATCCTGAAACACCGGGAACTTGCCTTCCTCAACAAGCTTCGTCGTGATTGTACCATCCTCTTTTACCGTAAAACCGTCTACCAGTCCAAGGGGATCCTGCCCCTCCTGGGGGCCATAGTTGTACAGCATGGCTCCCTCGGGACTGTATAAATAATCCATAATCAAAGCCAGCAGCTCCGGGTGCTCCGTGCCGGCTGATGCCCAAGTCAGCGCACCGTATGTGTTGCCTAAGGAAATCGCGATTTCATCGGTGTCTCCAATCGGGAAAGGCGGGATTTCGACCCACTCGGCGTAATCCGGCGTATTTCCTAACGTCCAGTCGCATAGCACGCCGCAGACGCCAGCCTGGGCCAGACCAGTCGCCGTAGTAGAATCCATGGTAAAATAATCAGGAGAAATCAGTCCTTCGCTGTAGCATGTATTCAAGATTTCCATGAATACCTTATACTGCTCTGTGTACGCAGGCACTACGATTTCACCGTCCTTGATGGCCACACTGTTTCCGTACTTGGACAAATCATTGCCGTAAAATCCCAGACATGTCCACAAAAACTTTTCAAAAAAATTGGCATTCTCTATCAGAGGTATTACTTCATCACCGTTTTCCAGCGTAATCTTCTCCTTGAAAGCGCGAAGCATATCAAGAAATTCTTCGATATTCGCAGGAATCTCCAAATCACATTGCTTTAACCATGTGGAATTGACGTAGCAGCGGTCGACCATGCCGAAAGTCAGCATAGGGCCGCCGACCTGACGCATGGAGAGATAGGGCAGCCCATAGATGCCTCCGTCAATACAGATATTTGCATCCAGCGCACTGGCATCAGCCTGAAAGGCACTGTGCAGATTCGGCATCGTCTCCTCATTGATGTACGGAGTCCAGTCAAGAATGATGTGTTCCGTCGCGCCATATTTCACCATATTCGTCGCATTAATTCCCGCCCCCCATACAAGGTCAGGCAAAGAATTCGTGTTCAGCATCAACTGGATAGCTGTCTCCGGCTCTTCTGTCTGCTGCACATCGATAGTCACATCATAACCCTGTTCACTCAGCCAATATTCAAGATATTTAAAGAACCAGAGCTCATCTGCCCCATTTGTGGTACCCTCATGACGGCAGGTCAGGATGCTGACTGTCACAGGTTCTGTCACGATCGGAGTTTTAGAAGTTCCCTCCCCGGAAGACGGCTCCTGTTCCCGGGACTGCTCCTGAGACGACTCATCCTGCTGAGAACTCTGCTGTGTCTGCCCACTGCCCTGCCCGTCATTTTGTCCACATCCTGTCAGACAGCCTGCCACAAGCATGGCTGCAAGCAATATCGCCAAACAACGTTTCATTTTCGCTTCCTCCATTTTGCCGCACGAACGGCATATTTAAATGATTAGAGTTTACAGTTTCATTTATTTTGGCATTCCCCGCGCGCTTAGAGAATTCAAAATACACATTTAAGGAACTTTTCATTCATCCTTTTAGGGAGCCTATCATGATTCCTTTTACAAAAAACTTCTGGACAAAAGGATAGATGGCAAGCATCGGCGCACTGGCAATAAAGACAAGGGAAAATTTCATCGTCAGCGCCATATAAGCTTGTTTCGCAGCATTCTCTATCGTCTCCGCGGTGGCATCACTGGCCTGCAGGGCGTCTTGGTAAGCTGATTCATTTAAAATCAGTATATTCCGCAGCACTACCTGCAGCGGCTGCAGCTTTGTATCCCTGATATAAACCATGGCAGAAAAATAGCTGCTCCAATGTTCCACTGCGTAGTACAGTGCAATTACGGCAATAATAGGGCCGCTGAGCTGAAGTACGATTTTAAAGAAAATGCTGAATTCGCTGGCTCCGTCAATCCTGGCCGCCTCGTACAGCGTCTCCGGAATATTGTTCTGGAAATAGATGCGCGTCACAATCATATTATAAACACTTAATCCCGCCGGTATAATCAGGACCCACCGGGTATTGATCAGGTTCAGATTAGTGTACAGAATATAACTGGGAATCAGTCCTCCTCCGAAATACATGGTAATCAGAAACAGAACCGTCAGGACGCCTCGTCCGTACATGCGCTTCTTACTAAGCGCGTATGCGGCAGGAAGTGTCAGGAACATATTATACGCCGTACCCGCAATCGTATAAAACAAAGTGTTTCCATACCCTCTCCATATGCTCTTGTTCTGGAATACCAGTTCATATGCCGCCATGGTAAATCCTTTCGGAAACAGATTCACTTCGCCGCGGTATACGGAATGTGCGTCTGAAACCGATGCTATCACTGTAAAATACAACGGATAGAGACATATCAGCGTAAGCGATATCAGGATTGCGTATACCGCAATCAAAAATATTTTGTCGCTCCTTGAATAATTTGACCACCTGGATTTCTTATGTATCGTTTCACTTTTCTTTCTCTTCATCATCATTTCTCCTAGAACAGGCTGACCTGTGATACTTTTTTTGAAATCTGGTTTGCAATCAGCATAACACAGATGTTGATTATATTGTTGAACAGACCAATTGCCGAAGAATAACTGTACTGCCCCTGAAGCATACCGATTTCATATGTATAAGTCGATATTGTCGTAGAGACGTCAAGGTTCAAATCATTCTGGAGCAATAGAATCTTAGTGTACCCAAGACTCATAAGGTTTCCCACGCGCAGCAGGAAAGTAATGACAATCGTAGGCAGAATCCCGGGAATATTAATATGCCACAGAATCTGCAGCCTGCTGGCCCCATCAATCCTGGCCGCTTCCACCTCTTCCATGGAGATGGAAGACAGGGCCGATATATATAGGATAGAGCTCCAACCGATACTCTGCCACAATCCGGAGAATACATAGATGGAAGGAAAAGCTTGCGGTATTCCCATAAAAGCGGTTCTCTCCCCGCCCAGTGCCGCTATCAGATTATTGACAGGCCCGGAAGTTCTGTCAAGAAACAGAATCACCAGGGAGCACACTACCACCTCCGACAGGAAATGGGGCATATATGTAATCATCTGTACCGACTTTTTAAAACGGAGATTTTTTACTTCATTCAGCAAAAGCGCAAAAATAATGGCACAGGGAAAAGTAGCCAGCGACAATGTAGTGATTGACAGCGTATTTTTAAGCAGCTTCCAAAAATTGGGATATTGTATAAAGCGTACAAAGTGGTCTAGTCCAACCCACGGACTTCCCCAAATACCTTTTGAAGCCCGGAAATCCTTAAACGCAATCTGTACTCCGTACATTGGCCCATACGAAAATATAATCAGCTGAATCAGAGCCGGAAGCAACAGCACGTACCACTGCCAGCTCTCCTTTAAGCGTTTGCGCACATACCCTTTTTTGTGTTTTGAATCTTTTCGCTTCATCACATACTTACCTCCGGCTTTCGCTCTTTTGGTAAAAGTATAAGCACAAAAAAAACTATTCACAAGGAACAATTCCTAAGATTTCATCATGCAAAAGATAAGCAATCGGCTAAAATCCAACAATAGTAAGGTTTTTGGACTTTAACGTCCAAAAAAGGGAATGTCCACTGGACATTCCCTTTTTCATGTATGGCTCATGCAAGCTCTCTTTTATCCTTTATTCATCCACGCTGTAGTTCGGCGCCTCCTTCGTGATATGGATGTCATGAGGATGGCTCTCCTTCAGGGACGCCGCGGAAATCTTCACAAATTTCCCGTTATCTTTCAGCTCCTGAATATTATGGGCACCGCAGTAGCCCATGCCGGAACGCAGGCCTCCCAACAGCTGGAACACCGTATCCTCCACATCCCCCTTGTAGGCCACCCGGCCCTCCACACCCTCGGGAACGAGCTTTCTGGCGTTCTCCTGGAAGTATCTGTCCTTGCTGCCGTTCTCCATGGCGGCGATGGATCCCATGCCGCGGTAGACCTTGTATTTCCTGCCCTGGAACAGCTCATAGTCCCCGGGGCTCTCCTCACAGCCGGCGAACATGCTTCCCATCATGCAAACGCTGCCGCCTGCGGCGATGGCCTTGGTGATGTCTCCGGAATACTTGATGCCGCCGTCCGCGATGATCGGCACGCCGTACTGCCTGGCCACTTCGTAACAGTTCATGATGGCCGTGATCTGGGGCACGCCGATGCCGGCCACTACTCTGGTAGTGCAGATGGAGCCGGGGCCGATGCCCACCTTGACGGCATCCGCGCCGCTCTCGATCAAATCTTTCGTGGCCTCAGCCGTGGCCACATTTCCGGCGATGACCTGCAGGTCAGGATATTTTTCCTTGATCATCTTCAGGCAGTTCAGCACGTTCTCGGAATGGCCGTGGGCGCTGTCCAGCACGATGACATCCACCTTGGCATCCACCAGCGCGGCCACGCGCTCCAGCACATTCGCTGTTATCCCCACGCCTGCGCCGCAAAGGAGTCTCCCCTGGGCATCCTTTGCCGCAAGAGGGTATTTGATGGCTTTCTCGATATCCTTTATGGTGATGAGGCCTTTCAGATTGAAGTCCTTGTCCACGATGGGAAGCTTTTCCTTCCTGGCATGCGCCAGAATCTGCTTCGCCTCCTCCAGCGTGATGTCCTCATGGGCGGTAATCAGCCCCTCGCTGGTCATGGATTCTTTGATTTTCTTGGTGAAATCTGTCTCGAATTTCAGGTCGCGGTTGGTGATGATGCCGACCAGCCTGCGGCCCTCTGTGACGGGTACGCCGGAAATGCGGAACTTTGCCATCAGGGCGTCCGCGTCCGCCAGCGTATGATCGGGAGTCAGGGAAAACGGATCCGTGATGACGCCGTTCTCAGAACGCTTAACCTTGTCCACTTCTTCAGCCTGTGCCTCAATGGACATATTCTTGTGGATGATGCCGATACCACCCTGCCTCGCCATGGCGATAGCCATGCGATGCTCTGTCACCGTGTCCATTCCCGCGCTCATCATGGGAATGTTCAGCTTAATCTTCTTCGTCAGCCATGTGTCAAGTTCCACCTGGTTCGGTACCACCTGCGAATACGCGGGTACCAGCAGCACGTCGTCAAAGGTTATGCCCTCACCGATAATCTGTCCCATACTCTCCTCCTATTCCAGTCACGCAACCGTTCAGTCAGTGTTTCAATATAATTCTTCTGAGTGTAACAAAAATTGGTTCCGATGTCAATAATCTCAATCGGAAAAAATCTTTCTGGGCGCCACATTTTTCATCAGCTTGATCATTTCCTCGGAAGGGCTCAGCATAATCTTCTCGCCGCCCTCATAGAACAGCAGGTAACGTCTGTCCGGCTGAAGCTCCTCGCCGATGCTGTAGTCCTTTTCCTTGTTCATCTGGCGGTTCCTGTAGTTGTCCAGATGATAGCTCTTGATGGGCGCTAGGACCTCTATCCTGTCCACCTGATAGGTGGCGACTCTCTTTCTCCTGGTCTTCGCCATAATCTTGTCCACCACCAGCTCCTTGTCCAGATAGAGATACTCGTACTCCAGATCCGTGAACATCCTCACGAAATAGGCTCCCACACCGAACACAACCGCGCCTATGAAAGCAAACAGCATCAGAGGAGGCAGCACAAATATCGCCAGGATACAGATCACCATCAGCGTCATCAGCACGGCTCTGCCTATTTTGCCCAGTATAGAAGGCTTCGCCTTTACCAGACATTCCACGTAAGCGTCACTCATTTTTCATTACCTTCCTTTATCTTAGTTTCTGGTGCCATATCACTACTTACCATAATAACCTATCTTTCCCCAACTTGCAAGGCGGTTTCCGAAATCTGCCGGGGATCGGCGCTTTTTTATCTTTTTTTTAGAATCTTGTTAGAATAGTTCCATTGACAATCCGGGCTCCTGAGTATATGATTTGATTCAGATATAGTCACGAGCGGCCTTAAAACGTGAATGCAGCAGTAAATACTGATTGCAGGAAAGGTGGACTTGTCATGCCGGTAATGGATGAATTCAAAGAAGAACGGGAAGCGTTGAAGCATGGAACTCCAAAACAGAAGTTTGCTTATTTTCTTGATTATTATAAATGGCATGTCGTCGCTGCCCTGGCAATCACAGGCTTTGCCGGCTCTCTGATCTACCAGGCTGTGACCCGCAAGGAGGACGCTTTCTTTGCCGCGATGGTCAATATCTATGAGATGGCTTCCAGTGAGGAGCATATCCGGAACTTTGCCGAATACGCCGGAATCGATCTGGATGAGTACAATGTCGTGTTCGACACCTCCATACACATCGACAATTCCTCCATGACGCAGGACACCATCGCCTCCACCCAGAAGCTGATGGTCTTCATCGCCGCCAGCGAACTCGATGTAATCATGGCGGACGAGGCCGTCATCGATCAGTATGCCTACAACGACAGCTTCTACGATATCAGAGATGTCCTCACGGACGAGCAGATTCAAAAATATGAACCCTGTTTCTTCTATATGGATCAGGCTGTGGCCGAGGCGGTCAGCGCCGCCCAGGATGATCCGGACTATGATTACAGTCAGGCGCCGGCCCATCCGGATCCCAGGAAGCCGGAGATGATGGAAAAGCCCGTCCCCGTAGGCATCTATCTGGACAACGCGGATTCCCTGAAAGAAGTCTTTTATTTCCTGAACGGGGACGGAGTCCTGGCAGTGCCCGCCACCAGCCCGAATCTGGAGACGGTGCCGAAATATGTGGATTTCATATTAGAGCCGCAGGCTGCACAATGAAGCCGAATATCCGGGCTGCCGTATAAGGCAGCCCGTTTTCATTCATGGCATCCGTATTCCGGCTTCACAGCAGATCTTTCAGCATCCGGTTCACGCCGGCCGGGTCTGCCTTACCTTTCATGGCTTTCATGGTCTGTCCTACCAGAAAACCCAGCGCCCTCTCCTTGCCGCCTCTGTAGTCCTGCACGGATTTTGGATTCGCCGCAATGACTTCCTCCACGGCCCTGCGCAGGGCATCTTCGTCACTTACCATCTTTAACCCCCGCTCTTCCACATATTTCTCAGGGTCGACGTCTTCTTCAAACATCCGTTCGAATATTTCTTTTGCCACAGTGGAGTTGACCGCCCTGCTCTCTGCCAGCGCGATGAGGCTGGCCAGATGCTCCGGCGAAAAACGGATATCCTCCGGATCCATCTCTTTTTCTTTCAGCAGGCGCAAGGTCTCCCCCATCAGCCAGTTGGACACTTTCTTGGGCTGGCCTCCCAGCGCCACGGTGGCCTCAAAGATATCCGCCATATGCTTGGAGCCGGTGATGATTTCGATGTCGTAGTCAGGGATATCGTACTCCGCCTTGTAGCGGGCCATCTTTTCCGTGCGGAATTCCGGCTGTCTGGAACGGATTTCCTCCAGAAACCCGTCGTCGATGCTCACAGGCACCAGGTCGGGATCTGGGAAATAGCGATAGTCCCGGGCATCCTCCTTGGAGCGCATAGCATAGGAAGTCCCTTTCAGGTCATCCCACCGCCTGGTCTCCTGCACCACGGCCTGGCCCGCCTCCAGCAGATCGATCTGGCGGTTCTTCTCCCCCTCGATGGCCCTTGCGATGGCGTGGAAGGAATTCAGGTTCTTCATCTCCGTGCGGGTGCCGTACTGCGCCGCTCCCGCCTCCCGGACGGACAGGTTCACGTCCGCCCGCATGGAGCCCTCCTGGAGCTTGCAGTCGCTGGCCCCAAGATACTGGATGATCAGCCGCAGTTTGTCCAGATAGGCTATCACTTCCTCGGCGCTTCTCATGTCCGGCTCGGACACGATTTCAATGAGGGGCACGCCGGACCGGTTATAGTCCACCAGCGTGCAGTCCTCCCACTCGTCGTGAATCAGCTTCCCGGCATCCTCTTCCATATGGATTTCATGGATGCCGATGCGCTTTTTTCCCTCCCCGCTCTCAATCTCCACATAGCCGTCCCGGCAGATGGGGAGGTAGAGCTGGGATATCTGGTAGTTCTGGGGATTGTCCGGGTAGAAGTAGTTCTTTCTGTCAAATTTGCAGTATCTGGTAATGGTGCAGTTGGTGGCAAGGCCCACCGCCACAGCATGCTCCAGCACTTTTTTGTTCAGCACGGGCAGAGTGCCCGGCATGCCGGTGCAGACCGGACAGGTATGGGAATTGGGCTTCCCGCCGAAGGCGGTGGAACATCCGCAGAAAATCTTGGTGTTGGTGGCCAGTTCCACGTGCACCTCCAGCCCGATGACTGTCTCGTATTCCTTAGGAAAGCCCTTATTCATTTGAGCGCTCTTCATCGTTGCCATTTATCTTCCCTCCCCTGTCCGCACAGCCTTTTCCTGACCGGCTCTGCGCAGTTGCTCATATGTGTATGCCGCCTGCAATATCTTCTTCTCCTGAAAGCAGTCTCCAATCAGCTGCAGACCGATCGGCAGCCCCCTGCTGTCGGCCCCGCAGGGCACGCTGATGGCCGGAAGTCCCGCCAGATTCGCGGAAATCGTATAGATATCCCCCAGATACATCTTCAGAGGGTCTGACAGGCTCTCCCCCAGCTTAGGAGCCGTGGTGGGCGCCACAGGCCCCAGAATGCAGTCATATCCGGCAAAAGCCTGGTCAAAGGCCTTTTTGATCATGGCTTTCACACGCAGCGCCTTCAGATAATAGGCATCATAATAGCCCGAGCTCAGGACGAAGCTTCCCAGCATGATGCGGCGCTTCACCTCCGGGCCGAAGCCCTCCGAGCGGGTCTTTTTGTACATCTGATGCAGTTCTTCCGCGTCTGACGCCCGATAGCCGTATTTGATGCCGTCAAAGCGCTCCAGATTGGAGCTGGCCTCCGCCGCCGCGATAGTATAGTAAGCGGGAATCGCATACTCCACCAGGTTCAGGTCAAATTCCTCTACCACAGCTCCGTTTTCTGCCAGCAGCCCCGCCGCCATGCGCACGGCTTTTGCCACTTCCCCGTCAAGCCCCTGGCCGAAATAGTCTCTGGGCATGCCGATGCGCATGCCCTTTACATCCTTTTTCAGGGAAGATGTAAAATCGATATCTTTTCTATTTAAATACGTTGAGTCTTTCCTCGTTCCCGCAGCAGCCTCTCCGTCCGGTCCGCTCCCCAGGGCACCTCCGCCGGAAGCAGCAATGGTTTCCAGTATCGCGGCGCAGTCCTCCACTGTCCGGCCCAAAGGCCCTATCTGGTCCAGGGAGGAGCCATAGGCCACCAGCCCATACCGGGACACCGTGCCATAGGTGGGCTTCATGCCTACCACACCGCAGTGGGAGGCTGGCTGCCTGACGGAGCCTCCGGTATCTGACCCTAAAGCGAAGAAGCACTCCCCTGCCGCCACAGCCGCCGCGGAACCCCCGGAAGAGCCCCCCGGCACATGCTCCGGCTGGTGGGGATTCCTCGTCACGCCGTAGGCGGAAGTCTCCGTGGTGGACCCAAAAGCGAACTCGTCCATATTGGTCTTGCCGATGATGACCGCCCCCGCCTGTTCCAGGTTCCTGACTGCTTCCGCAGTGTAAGTGGGGACGAAATTCTCTAATATCCGGGAAGCGCAGGTAGTCCTCCTCCCTGCTGTGCATAAATTGTCCTTGACAGCCACGGGGACTCCCGCCAGAGGGCCTGCCAGTTCTCCGGCCTCAATCTTTTTCTGCACCTGTCCGGCCTTTTCCAGAGCCTTTTCTTTCTCAATCGTGATATAACAGTGGAGCTTCTCCTCCGATTCCTCTATCCGGCCCAGCACAGCCTCCATGGCCTCCACGGCCGTGGCCGCGCCTTCCCGGATGGCCGTGCCCAACTCCACGGCCGAGAGCGATAAAATATCCATAATCTGTCTCTTTTCCTTTCCGGGAACCTGCCGCGCAGACCTCTGCCCCGCGAACGGCAGCACTTCCCGCACTTCGTACCTTTTCTTCCGCGGATGCCCCTACCGGGACATCACATTCGGCACCGCGAACATATTGTCCTTTTCGGCGGGGGCGTTGCTCAGAATCCCTTCACTATCATCGCCGTTCGTCACCACGTCCTCCCGGAACACGTTCTGCGCCGGGAAGACATGGGACATGGGCTCCACCCCCGCGGTATCCAGTTCGTTCAGTTTATCGATATAGTCCAGCATTCTGCCCATATCTTTCCTGGCCTGCTCCCTCTCCTCGCCGGAGAGCTCCAGCTTGGCCAGAATGCCCACATATTCCATGGTCTCATCGCTGATGATATTTGCCATTTCTTCTCCTTTCTCTGTCCTCAGTCACGCACCCTGATATGCACTTCCCGCAGCTGCTGCTCCGTGACCTCGCCGGGCGCGCTGCACATCAGATCCTGCGCGGAACCGCTCATGGGGAACGCGATCACCTCGCGGATATTCTCCTCGCCCCGAAGCAGCATCAGCATCCTGTCAATCCCCGGCGCCATTCCCGCATGGGGCGGCGCGCCGAACTGGAACGCCTGATACAGGGCGCCGAATTTCTTCTTCAGGGTCTCCTCGTCGTATCCCGCTATCTCAAAGGCTTTCACCATGATGTTCATGTCATGATTGCGCACCGCGCCGGAGGAAAGCTCTACGCCATTGCATACGATATCATACTGGAAAGCGATAATATCCAGCGGGTCCTTCGTCTCCAGAGCCTCCAGACCGCCCTGGGGCATGGAAAAAGGATTGTGCGTGAAACCAATCTGTTTCGTCTCCGGATCCAGTTCGTACATGGGGAAATCATTGACATAGCAGAACCGGAAAGCATTCTGCTCCGTCAGCCCCAGCTTCTCCCCCAGCTCATTGCGGATCTTCCCGGCGTAGTAGTTTGCCCGCTCCTCCTTGTCCGCGATGAAGAAGATCGTGTCCCCGGCCTCCAGCCCGGCCAGCCTGCGCAGCTCCCCTTTCAGCTCCTCCGGGATGAACTTGTCGATGGGCCCTTTATAGGAGAAGTCCTCCGCCACTTCCAGATATCCGAGCCCCGCCATGCCTAAGGAAACCGCGAACTGCAGCAGCTTCTCATGGAACCCTTTGCTCATCTCGGCGTGCACCTTGACGGCCCGTACTGTCCTGCCCAGAAAAGGCTTAAAAGCACATTTCTGGAAAAAATCCGTCACATCCCGGATGCGCAGGGGATTGCGCAGATCCGGTTTGTCCGTTCCGAACTCCACCATGGCCTGGCGATAGCTGATGACAGGATAGGGCGCCTGCGTCACCGCCGCGCCCTCCGGCGCGAATTTCTCAAACACCGCCGAGAGCACTTCCTCTCCTGCCCGGAATACGTCCTCCTGGGTGGCAAAGCTCATCTCGAAATCCAGCTGGTAGAATTCCCCCGGAGAGCGGTCCGCCCTGGCGTCCTCGTCCCGGAAGCAGGGCGCTATCTGGAAATACTTGTCGATGCCGGACACCATCAGCAGCTGCTTGTACTGCTGGGGCGCCTGGGGCAGCGCGTAGAACCTGCCCTTGAACTTGCGGGAGGGTACGATGTAGTCCCTTGCCCCTTCCGGCGATGAAGCGCAGAGGATGGGTGTCTGAATCTCCACGAACCCCATCTGGGTCATTTTCTGTCTCAGAAAAGCGATTACTTCTGAACGGAATAAAATGTTATCCCGCACCTTGGCGTTGCGCAGGTCCAGGTAGCGGTATATCAGGCGCACTTCCTCCCTGGTCTCTTTGGAGGTCATCACCTCAAAGGGGAGCTGGCGGTACACCTTGCCCAGCACGGTGATTTCCTGAGCCTCCAGTTCGATGGTGCCGGTGGGAAGCTTGGGATTGTAAGTGTCCTCGTCCCGTTTCTCCACAGGCCCCTCCACGCTGATGCAGGTCTCTTTGATCAGCCCTTTCAAAAGTCCCGGCCTGCGGATCACGATCTGCAGCACGCCGTACATATCCCGCAGATCGATAAAGGACACGCCGCCGTGGTCGCGGATATTCTCCACCCATCCGGCTACTTTGATGGTCTCTCCGATGTGCTGCTCTCCAATCCTTTCGATTGTCATGTCTCTGTAACAGTTCCTGTTTGTCATAGCGGCTCCTTTCTCTGTAGACGTGTCCCGGAAAGGCGCTGTGAATTGTACAAATACACATAAAAAAGCCCCGGAACACAGTTTCCTGCATCCGGGACGAATAATCCAGGGATTATCCGCGGTACCACCCGCTTTGAAAAGCCGTGCCTTCCATCAAAGGCATGCTCGGCTCTTCCACTCTTACACTTAACGCGTGCGACGTGCCGCCCTAGCGCAGAAGCAGATGCTCCTCCGTTCAGACAGCCTGCTCCGGAGTGTTCCCTGTAACGGTTCCCGCCGGCAGCGCTTTCAGTCGGTGACGCCGCCTTCCTGTTGCCTTTCCCGAAAAGAGTCTCCTTCATGGCATTTTTTAATATGACGCTATGCTATCACATTTTATCATGCTTTGCAAGCGTTTTTTATGCCTGCCTCCTGCACCGCTATCGTATCCATCCCCACAGAATCGACAGATACTCGCCGCAGAAGTACATCCCCCGCAGTCCGATCAGCGCGGCGCCGCCCCACAGCGGCCACGCCAGATCCTGCCTCTCCCGCACCATGCGCCCTGCCAGCGACAGGATGACACAGATGCACAGCGCCATGGTACCGAAAGAAGCCCTGTCGGGATAATGGGGCGAAAGGAAGAATGCGCCCCAGGAAAGCAGGGCACAGAAGAGCAGCAGGCTGTTCCGCCGCCCTATCTTCCGCTTCATGACGCATACGCTGACGAACAGCATGAAAAGCAGCGCCAGCAGGACGGGAAAGAGATATTCCATGGCCCCCTTGCACTCCCCATAGCTCCTCAAAAAAACTTTCCACAGGGTTCCGTACTGCTCTTCCTCTATCTGGGCGCTGCGGACCCCGTTGCCCGGCGCCGCGATGCACAGAATGCTGCCCGCCAGGCAGAACAGATTTCCCAGCAGCATCCAGAGCCTGGGTTTACGCCCCTCCCGCAGGCCCAGCAAAATGACCAGCAGGCTCAGACACCATACCGCCGGGCCCATATTCTCATTGCTCCAGCCCGCCAAAATTCCCAGCGGAATAATCCATAACGTGATTCCGGGCAGATGGTTCCCATTTGCCTTACCATTCCCGCCGTCAGCCGGAGCATTGCCGTTTCCTGTGGGCTTTCCGAATCCGGGCAGCAGACTGCCCTCATCCGGCAGCTCCCGCAGATAGCACCAGACGAACAAAAGGATGAATACCGTGATATACAGGTAATTCGCCGCTCCCGCCTGCCAGAACATACTCATGCGCCAGTTGGCATTCAGGCCCAGCACCATGGCCATGCCCGCAAATAGCGCGGGAAATCCGCGATGCTCCGCCACAAGGCATATGGTCCATCCCAGCAGCAGCGTGAATACTATATTCAGCACGTCCGCCGCCAGTTCCCCCGCCAGCAAGGTCAGCTGCAGGATGCCGTGGGTCATGCTCCTGCCCCCCCAGTTATTGTAATGCCATATCTGGCTCTTTACGATATCTGATATGGAACTAATCGGTGTATCGTCTGACAGCATGGTGGAATACCACAAATCGTCCATCATGAACGGTATTGCCCGATGGGTGACGAACATCACGAGAAGCAGCGCCGCCGTCATGATTCCTGTCGCTATCCACATGATTTTCCGAGATTTTTCTGTCACTTTGCCAAAATCCTCCCCGCCGCTCCGCAGATATCCATCCGCCGCGGTTACTTCTTCTGTCACAGCAGATTACCAGCCGCGGCCGATTCTCCGTCATTGGTAAGCACTTACCATCGCCGTCTTTCCGCCATAAATTCTTTCGCTACAGCGTCTTTATCCTGTCCACTGCCTCTACCGTATTCTCATAGCTGCCGAAAGCCGTCAGCCTGAAATACCCTTCCCCGCTGGGACCGAAGCCCGAACCCGGCGTCCCCACAACGTTGACTTTCTCCAGCAGGCAGTCGAAGAATTCCCAGCTGGTCATCCCCTCCGGGACTTTCATCCAGACGTAAGGCGAATTGACGCCTCCTGACACCCTATAGCCCGCCTTTTTCAGGCCATTGAAAATATAATCCGCGTTCTTCTGATAATAGGCGATCTGCTCTTCCAGCTGCGCCTTTCCGGCCTCGGAATAGACCGCCTCCCCCGCCCGCTGCACAATATAGGGCGCGCCGTTATACTTCGTGCCATGCCGTCTCGCCCACATGGAGTGGAGAGAGACATCGCCGCATTTCAATTCTTTCGGAATCACGGTGAATCCAAGACGCAATCCCGTAAATCCGGCATTCTTGGAAAAGGAGTGCAGCTCAATGGCACAGCTCTTCGCCCCCTGACATTCGTAGATGCTGTGGGGCACGTCCGGCTCCGTGATGTATGCCTCGTACGCCGCATCATACAGGATGACAGCTCCCACTTTCAGCGCATAGTCCACCCACTCCTGGAGCTGACTCCTGTTGACTGCCGCGCCGGTGGGATTGTTGGGGAAACACAGGTAAATCAAATCCGGCGTCTCCTTTGGCAGTTCCGGCACAAAATCATTGTCCGCGGTACAGGGCATATAGATCACATTGCTCCAGACTTCCCGGGCCGAATCATAGTCCCCCGTCCGTCCCGCCATCACATTGGAGTCCACATATACCGGATACACCGGGTCACACACCGCTATCCGGTTATCCAGACTGAAAATCTCCTGGATATTGCCGGAATCGCATTTCGCTCCGTCGGAGACGAAAATCTCGTCCGCCCCGATATCGCAGCCTCTGGCCCTGTAATCGTTCTCCGCAATGGTCTCCCGCAGGAAATCATACCCCAGGTCCGGAGCATACCCCCTGAATGTCTCCGCTTTCCCCATCTCGTCCACAGCGCCATGCAGGGCTTCTATGATAGCCGGCGCCAGCGGCAGCGTCACATCGCCTATCCCAAGACGGATGATCCTCTTCTCCGGGTGCGCCGCACTGTAGGCATTCACTTTCTTCCCAATCGTTGAAAACAGATAGCTTCCCGGAAGCTTCTGATAATTGTCGTTAATCTGATACATTTTTATCCCTCTCTGCCCGCCCTGGCAAGCATGCGCGCAAAGCGGACAAAGTCCCCTTTGCGGACAGGACTCACCCGGGCATTCTTTTGTGTGAGCGCACTTCTCACACTTCGCCTTCAAACACCGTAACCGCCGGGCCTGTCATATAAATCAGGTTTTCCTCCCTGTCCCATTCAATGAACAGTTCGCCCCCTAACAGCTTAACCGTTATGGCATTGTCTGTCAAGCCATTTAACACGCCTGCCACCAACACAGCGCAGCACCCGGTGCCGCAGGCAAATGTCTCCCCGGTGCCCCGCTCCCAGACCCGCATGAAGCAGTTCTTCCTGTCCAGAACTTCCACGAACTCCGTGTTGGTTCGACTGGGAAAACGCTCATGGTTCTCAAACAAAGGCCCGATCTGCTCCAGCGCCGTCTCCGCCACGTGCTCCGTGAAGACCACAGCATGAGGATTCCCCATGGACACGCAGGTCATACGGTATTCCCTGCCGCCCACCAGGATAGGCTCATCCACCGCCCTGTCCCCTGCAGCCTCCACCGGAATCAGAGCCGGTTCCAGAACAGGACTGCCCATGTTGACCCGCACCCGGGTCACTTCTCCTCTGCAGCTGTTTTCCCCGTTTTCCTCCACAGTCAAGTCCAGATACTTTACCTTTCCCGCACTGACCACGGTAATGCTTCTCTTGTCCGTCAGCCCCTTATCATAGACGAACTTCCCCACACAGCGTATGCCATTGCCGCACATCTCAGACCTGGAGCCGTCCGCGTTGTACATCTCCATCTCAAAATCGGCCTCCGCCGCCGGATTGATGAAAATCACCCCATCCCCTCCAATGCCGAAGTGCCTGTCGCTCAACCGTCTAACAAAATCCGGTTTTTCAGAATCCGAAACCTTCTCCTCGAACCCGTTCACATAAACATAATCATTCCCGCATCCCTGCATCTTAGTAAATTTCAATTCAAAAACCTGCCTCCCTTCCCAACACCCCAAAACAGGTGCATTCACGCTTTCATCATAGCCAGAACCATGGCCGCAGTCTCCACCAGGTTCGTCCCGCTGTCCATGCTGCATTTCTGCAGATACTTGTGAGCCTCATTCTCCGTCAGATGATTCCTGGCCATCAGTATCTCTTTCGCCTCTTTCAGCAGGGCCTCCTCCTGTGCGCTCCTTACTCTTGGAGCCACCCGCGCTTTCCGCCTGCGGCGGACGATTCCTTCCTCCATCATCCCCACAGTGCTGATCAAATCATTCACTTTCAGCGGCATGGACAGGCGCACGATGCCCTCCCCGCCGCACTGGTTCAGAAACCGGTCAGAGGCCATCAGGAGCATCTCGAACCCCTCCGGCAGGCATTCCCGCAGCTGGGAATATACCATGTCCGCCAGCTTATAGCCGCAGATGACGATGCCGTCCCCCAGCCCGTCCACCTGGCTGATGACCTGGGCGCCGGTGGTGCAGACGCCTGTCACCCGAAAACCGCCCCGCACCAGTACGTTCTTGATGCCTTTCGCGTCTTCGGGCTTCGGCAATGCCACGATTAAGTTCGTCAAGCGTCCTCACCTCCCTTTCCGCCATATTCTTCTCCGCATGGCGCTGCAAGTCCAGAAGAATGCCCTCACTAATAGCGATAGAGGTACTGGCGAATCTCCCACTCCGACACATGGGCCCTGTACTGCTGCCACTCCTGCTCCTTGGCCGCGATATATTTCTCCGCCACATGCTTTCCCAGCACATCCAGGATGAAGCCGTCCTTCTTCAGCTCCTCCACAGCCTCTATCAGTGTCCCCGGCATGTTCTCGATGCCAAGGCCTCTCCTCTGGGCTTCCGTCATGGTATAGATATTGCAGTCCACGCTCTTCGGCGGCTCTATCTGATTCGCAATGCCGTCCAGACCTGCTTTCAGGCATACCGCCAGCATCAGATAGGGATTCGCGGCGGAATCCGGGCTCCGCAGCTCTATCCTGGTGCTGCCTCCCCGCTCCGCGGGAATGCGAATCAGGGGACTGCGGTTCGTAGTGCTCCACGCGATATACACCGGCGCGTCATATCCCGGCACCAGTCTCTTGTAGGAATTCACAAGCTGATTGGTGACAGCCGCCATGCCCTTGATGTGCCGCATGATGCCTCCGATGAAATAGTAGGCCTCTTTGCTCAGCCCGTTAGGGTCATTACCGTCCTCAAAGAGATTCCTGCCATCCCTGTGCAGGGACATATTGATATGCATGCCGGAACCGTTCACCCCGAACCTTGGCTTGGGCATAAAGGTGGCGTGCAGGCCATGGCGCTTCGCGATAGTCCGCACCGCCAGCTTGAATGTCATGATATTGTCCGCCACCGTCAGCGCCTCGCCATAGCGCAGATCGATTTCATGCTGGGCGGGCGCGCTCTCATGATGCGAGGCCTCGATGATCAGCCCCATGTCCTCCAGTGTCATGACAATCTCCCGCCTGGCGTTCTCTCCGCCGTCCAGCGGCCCGATGTCGAAATAGCCCGCCTGCTCGTGGGTGTTCGTGGTGGGCATGGCATTCTCGTCTGTGTCGAACAGAAAGAACTCGCACTCCGGCCCCACCTCAAAGGTATATCCCATGTCGCCTGCCTCCCCTACGGCCCGCTTCAGAACCTGCCTGGGGTCCCCCTCAAAGGGCGTGCCGTCCGGCCGGTAGACATCGCATATCATCCTGGCCACTTTCCCCTGCTGTGGTCTCCAGGGAAATATCTCCAGAGTGGACAAATCCGGGTGCAGATACATATCCGACTCCTCGATTCCCACAAAACCGTCAATAGAAGAACCATCGAACGTACATCGGTTGTCCAGGGCCTTATCCAGCTGATTGGCCGTAATTGCGATATTTTTCAGTTGGCCGAACATATCCGTGAACTGCAGACGGATGAATTCCACATCCTCTTCTTTCACCAATCTCACAATATCGTCCCTTGTGTAATTCTTCATTCACCAAACCTCCTGCGCTGTATCCCGTTCTTTTCCGTACAAAAAAGGGCAGTTCTTCCTTACCATAAGAACGCCCTTGTCCTATACACTATCATAGCAATCAATTTCCAGCTTGTCAATGATTTTTCTTTCTCTGACCTGACACAGGTGCGCGTCCCATAGCGGGCTTTTTATGATTCTCCCGGAAAAGCTGCAGTTTGGGACATGGATTCAGAGGCAGAATGGACGGTATCGTCCTGCAGCATGAATAATGCGGTAATCTCTGCATAATTCTCTGCCTTATTTCATATCTATTATAAAGAAAAAGTGACAAGATAATCTTCAAGGGGAAATAGGGATGAGTGCTAAAACCAAAATCGTCGTACTTCACATGAAAGAGCTGATCTATACCGCAATCTTCGCCGTGCTGGGAATTCTGTTCATCGTCCTTCTGGCCATGATGTTTCTGCCGGACAAAGACAAGGATAAGGACAGAAGCGGAGAACCCCGGGCAGAGGACGCCTCCGGCCCGGAACCTGTCATGGCGGAAGTCTCCTCTCTCTACATACCGGGCATCTATACCACGGAACTGGTGCTGGGCAGCGAGACCGTGGATGTGGAGGTCATCGTGGATAAAGATTCCATCACCTCAATCCGCCTGGCAGGCTTAAATGAGGACGTCACCACCGTATATCCGCTGCTGCAGCCCACGCTGGATTCCATCTGCGAACAGGTCTACGAGAGCCAGTCACTGGAATCCATCACCTACACTGCGGAAAGCAAGTACACCTCCCTGGTGCTGCTGGAGGCCATCCAGGCTTCGCTGGATAAGGCGGCGGCCCAGAACGGCAATGCGGAATAAGGTTGGACTAAACGACATTTCACCGAATGAATCGCAACGAAAAAAGCGCAGGACCGGCAGAACTCCCCTGCGCTTTTTCGATTCTGTCCTGGCGTTTAGCCGTCTTTTCCATCACGGTATATCAATATTTTTACCCCAGCTTCTCCGCCTCGTCCATCCACAGCCTGGCGCAGGCGTCCGACGGCATGCGCAGATCCCCCCTGGGCGACAGCGCCACGCTTCCCACTTTCGGCCCGTCCGGCAGGCAGGAACGCTTGAACTGCTGGGAAAAGAATCTCCTGTAGAAAATCTTCAGCCATTTCCGTATCGTCGCCTCATCGTACTGCCCCTTAAATGCCAGTTTCGCCACCCGGTACACTTTCGCCGGCGGATAGCCGCAGCGCAGCATATAGTACAAAAAGAAATCGTGCAGCTCGTAAGGCCCCACCAGGTCTTCCGTCTTCTGGGAAATCACCCCGTCCACAGGGGGCAGCAGCTCCGGGCTCACCGGCGTATCCAAGACGTCCTCCAGCACATCCGACAACGCTTTATCGTCACAGATATCGGCATAATACTTCACCAGATGGCGCACCAGCGTCTTGGGCACTCCGGCATTGACGCCGTACATGGACATATGATCGCCGTTGTAGGTGGCCCAGCCCAGCGCCAGCTCCGACATGTCTCCCGTCCCGATCACAAGCCCGTTCTTCTGGTTCGCGATGTCCATGAGCACCTGGGTACGTTCCCTGGCCTGCCCGTTCTCATAGGTCACATCGTGGCTGGAGCTGTCCTGCCCGATATCCTGGAAATGTACCTTTACCGCCTCCTTGATATCCACTTCCTCCAGCGTCGTACCCAGGGTGCGCGCCAGCAGGCAGGCATTCTCATAAGTCCTGTCCGTGGTGCCGAAGCAGGGCATGGTCACCGCTATGATGCCTTTCCTGTCAATCCCCAGCATGTCAAAGGCACGCGCCGTCACCAGCAGCGCCAGGGTGGAATCCAGACCGCCGGAGATGCCCAGTACCGCTCTGGTCAGACCAGTGTGCTCATACCGCTTCTTAAGGCCCATGGACTGGATGGAAAGGATTTCCTCACAGCGCGCCCGCCGCTTCTCCTCATCCCCGGGCACAAAAGGCATAGGCGCAAAGCAGCGCCCCAGCTCTGTCTCCGCCACTTCCAGCCGGAAAGGCACTTTCACATAAGGCGCCTCCGGCTCCCTGCCGAAAGTCCCCATGCGTCTCCTGTCCGCCAGAAGCTTTCCCACATCGATATCGCCGTATAGCGTCTCGCAGGTAAATTTCTTCACCCGGGCAAGAACCGTGCCGTTCTCCGCAATCAGGTCATGTCCGCCAAACACCAGATCCTGGGTGGACTCCCCCTCCCCCGCGGAGGTGTAGATATAGCCGCAGATCAGCCGGGCGCTGACGGATTTCACCAGAAGCTCCCGGTACTCGTCCTTGCCGATGGTCTCATTGGAGGCAGACAGGTTCGCGATGACAGTGGCGCCTTTCAGCGCATGGTTCACCGCCGGGGCGTCCGCCACCCACAAATCCTCGCAGATTTCACAGCCCACCGTTAGGCCGTGCACTGTCTCACAGGGAAAGAGGATATTGGTCCCGAAAGGAATGGTCTTCCCCATGAAAGAAAAGGGAACAGGCTCCGCATTGCCCTCTGTAAAGTGCCGTCCCTCGTAAAATTCCGCATAAGAAGGGATATTCGCCTTGGGAATCATCCCCAGTATCTCACCGTTCCAGAGCACAGCCGCCACATTGTAGAGCCTCCCCTCCCGCTCCAGGGGCAGTCCCACCATGACCAGCGCATCCTTGCCCCGGGTTCGCTCCGCGATGCGTGACAGCTGATCCGCCGCCTCCTGCAGGAGAAGCTCCTGCAGGAACAGATCCCCGCAGGTATACCCTGTGACGCAAAGTTCCGGGAAGACGATGATCTTCGCTCCTTTCCTCCAGGCTTCCTCCAGCCTCTCGCAGATCGCGCCCCCGTTGTAGACCGGGTCAGCCACTTTGATTTTGGGCGTCACAGCCGCCACCTTGATGAATCCCTGCTTCATGTCGTCCCTCTTTTCTTCCCCGATTCCCGAAAACCATGTGCCCGATACCTCCGGCATTTCTCACCGCCATTGCCCGGGCGGATTTCCTTTCCAATGCCTCCGTACACCGCAGGCCTCCTGCCTGTGCGAAACGAACGGACTACGGCCTCCTGCTTCTGCGGTACAAGGTCTCCAGCTCTTCCACGCTGAATTTGTAGTGGGTGTTGCAGAAGTGGCAGCCCGCCTCAATCTCCCGGCCCTCGTCTATCATATCCTTGATTTCTTTCTTCCCAAGGCTGATCAGCACCTTTTCTATCCTATCCTTGCTGCAGTTGCAGGAAAAGGCCACCGGCAAGGTATCCGTCACTTCACAATCCAGCCCCTCCAAAATCCGCTCCAGCATCCGCTCCGGCGTATCTCCCGCGTCCAGCATGGCGGTCACGGATGTGATTCCGGCCAGGTTCTTCTCCAGCCTGTCGATTGTCGCCTCCTCCGCGAAAGGCATCAGCTGCACGATGAACCCTCCCGCCTGCCTGACCGTATTGTCCCGCTCCATGAGCACGCCCAGCCCCACACAGGAGGGCACCTGCTCGGAGGAAGCGAAATAATAGGTCAGATCCTCCGCGATCTCACTGGTCTGCAATAAAGTCTGCCCAACATAGGGCTCCTTTAAACCCATGTCCCTGATGACGGAAAGCGTACCATGCCCCAGGGCCCCTGCCACATCCAGCTTGCCCAGGGCATTGGCAGGCAGGATCACATCCGGCACGTTGGCGTATCCTTTCACACCGCCTTTTGAGTCCGCCGTCACCAGCAGCCCCTGCACCGGGCCGTCCCCTTTAATCTGCAGGGTCAGCAGGTCCTCTTCCCCTTTCTGCATACTGCCCATCATGGCTCCGGCGCTTAGAAGCCGCCCCAGAGCCGCCGTCACCACAGGGCTTGTGTCATGCGCCCGTCTTGCCGTCTCCACCACATCTTTTGTGGTACAGGCAAAAGCACGGATTTGTGCTCCTGCCGCGGTGGCGCGTACCATATAATCTGACATTTTGCACCTCGTCTCCCAAATTGAATTGCGCCTTTTTTACTCTGACTCTCTAGAATTTCTTCCCACACTTTGCCACTAAATAAATCCGCTCGCTCTTCTCCGTGACAGCCTCTCCGGTGTCCGCGTCCATGGCTTCCACCACTGCCAGGCCGGCCTGCTTAGTCAGCCTCAGGATCTGCTCCAGGGAATATCCCCTCTGGTAATGGGTCTCCTCGAATTTGCGGAACAGGCCGCCCTCTTCCCGGACGAACACGGTCAGGTCATATTCGTTGATTCCCTCCTCCGCATCATAGAAATTATCCCAGATAAAGCTGCAGTCCCCCCGGTTCTCCGCGATGGTGGCATCCCCAATCACTTCCCTGTACTTGTAGTCCGTGTTAAAGTCAAAAATGAAGACCCCTCCGGGAAACAGATAATTGTTCACCAGGGAAAATACGGTCAGGAGTTCTTCTTCGTCCAAAATATAGTTTATGGCGTCGCACACGCTGATTATGGTGCCCACCGTGCTGTACAGCTCCAGTTCCCGCATATCCTGCTGCAGATAGAGGATTTCGCTGCCGCTCTTCTCTTTCTTTTCCATGGCCACGTTCAGCATACACTCGGAGGCGTCCACCCCTATCATATCGTAGCCTTTTGCATACATCAGCTCCGCCAGCGTGCCGGTGCCGCAGCCCAAATCCACCACCAGATTCCGCTCGGATTCCAGAAGCCCCTCTGTATCCCGCTCCGGCTTCGACACGCCGTATTTTTGAATCAATCTGTCTATGCGCTCTCCCCAATGCTCATAGGGAACTTCATCCATAAATCGGTCATAGACACCCGCAAAATCCTGATAGATATCCAAACCTGCCTCCCTGTGTCCGCTTTCGGCAGACGCTGCTTTTCATATTACGGGTATGTCTACAGATAGTCGTCGCTCCATTCCATATTTTCGCCATCTCCGGAATCGCTGCCTCCCGCATCGCCGCCTCCCGTATCCCCAGGCACATCCACAGGAGGCGGGGCGGCTTCCCCTCCTCCGGAATTCTGATTTCCCGAATTCCCGCCACCGCCACTGTTTCCATTATTTCCGCTGTTATCGGCCGGCGGGTCCACCTGCTCCGGTATTTCCGCAGGGGCCTGAGGTACAGCCGTCTGGGGACGCACTGCAGGTTTTGGAGTCTCTTTCACACCTACCGACAATGCCCCTGAAGCTTCTGCGGCTGCCTCCTCCTGCCGTTTCGCAGCCTTCTCCTGCATCAGCTGTTCGTCAAAGGCCCGAAAGCCCTCTTCTGCCAGACAGAACCGATCCTCTTTCGCCAGCTCTTCCACAGACGCCACATCATGCCATAACCTGCCGTCATACCATTGCACCCGGTCGTCCTCTATCCGCACTCTGACCGTATCAGCCCTCACATACCCAAGCGTCTCCGGTGCGATTTCTGCTTTTTGTTCTTCCAAAGAACCTTCTGCGGTCCGTTCCTCCAAAGGCAGTTCCTGTTCCCCGCTGTCCCGGACAGCGCTTGCCAGAAATCCCGCGGCAAACATCACTATCCCCACAGCCGCCATCATCATATATTGTCTCTTCGCCATCCCGTCTCTCCCATCTGCCTGTTTCCGCACATCTGCCAGCTACCTTCTCTCTACGGAATCAATAATCTCCTGCACATATCGGTAGCCGCTGCTGCCAGGCTTGAACTCTCCTCTGGCCTGCACCTGCTTTGCCACAGTGTATACACTTCTGTATACCGGCGGGCCATATATGACCAGATCCTCTCCCTCGCATTCCAGCACCATATATGCCCTAAAAGAGATATCTTTCGCATACATGTTAGGCGCCAGATTTATCAACACTGAGGTAAAACGGTTCCGTCCCGCCACGGTCTCAAAAATCTTGTCGTACACTTTGCCGTTTTCCGTCCAATAGGCTCTTCCGCCTCCTACCTTTGTGCCGTCTTTCACAAAAGGATATTTCTTCCTGTTTTCATTGGTGATAAATAAAGTTCCGTATTCTTTCAGCCTGCAGCCGTCCACATTTCCCGCGACCAGCTGCTGCTTTAAGCCTGTACCGATGCCTGATTTAAAGCGGATTCCCGCCGGGCTCTGTATCCGGATGGAAAAACCGTGATAGCTCAGAAGATTCTCCAGTCCCGGCATGGGAACGGCCTTACAGACCTCTCCCTCCCAGGACAATCTCCATACATACATGCCCACCGGAATGTTCTTCGCATCATAGGAATACATGACCGCCGTCCTGCCGGAAGTATCCGGCAGCTTCAGCTGATAATTGTTTCCGCTTTTGACAGCCGTATATTCTACGCCGTCTATATAAATATCATTTCCCGTATATCCTGCCGGCGGAGTCAGGGTCAGCAGGCGCGCCTCCTGCGTCGGAGGAGGCGTTACGCTTCCTCCTGCTATCGCCTTTTTGCGCACCACCAGATTGGTCGTATTCTGTGCCCGAGTGGCAATATAAAGGTTCGAGCCATAACTGCAGACTCCCAGATAATCCAGCCCTGTCCCCAGATTGTCAGCAATCATCCGGAAAGAAGCGCCTGTGCCCTGGAGCAGCTTTGTCTTCCTGGCGTCTGTATCATAATAAGCCAGACAGACCTGATTTCCCACCATTGCCATGGATGCGGCATTGAATTTCTTCATGTCCGGAATCGTATAATTCGTCCAGCTGTTCCCATCGAACACTGCCATGGCACCGCTTTCCTTGCCGAATTCCCCGCCCCCGGCAAAAGCGTAGATATTTTTCCCATACTTCACAATCTGATGGATATTGGTATGCCGGTTCGGCAATGTATCCTCCGTGCTCCATTTGCCATTGCTGTACTTCTGTACTTTCGTAACGCCGTCGCGGCTGTCCGCATACACCATGTAGAAGCTGCCGTTTGACATCAGCATGGCCGGGCGGCTGAAATCGCTTGCCGTCAGGCTATTGTCCACCAGACTGTTGCTCTCCAGATTATATATCTTCCATCTTCCGCCGTGCTCATAAGCAGCATAAATATCACTGCCATCCACCACGAACTGCATATATTTCGGATAGGCGACATTGTGCCGGGCAACCTGTTTCCATGAACCGTTCTCCAGTTTGCAGTAGACAGGCTGAAACGCCTGATCCAGATAGGCAAGATATACCTCCCCCCCGCAAACGGCCATGCTGACCGGATATGCCGTGGCTGCCGGGCTTACCTTTGCTCCCACCTGCTGCCACGCTTTCCCGTCCCAGCGCTTTACGCTTACCTGTTCATAACTGTAGCTGCCGGAAATGCTTTCCGTAAACGCCGCGTAGAGAGTCCCTGTGGAGGGATCCGTACAGACAAAAGGGTCTCCCGTGCACTGACCGCCCACGGTATCTCCCATGTTCTCCCACGACATGGCGCTCTTGTAGTCCGCAAAAGTCACCGTAAAAGTCAGCTGTTTCTGATCCGAAGAGAGCTTCACGTCACTGATTTGAATCCCGCTGTTGCTCCCGTCAGAGTAGTACAGCGTGTCCTTTGTAAAATCTGCGCTCAAATCCGTGCTGCCGTAGGAGGTCTCACCTGCCGTCACATCCAGAGCCGCTTTATGCACACGATTGATATTTGCGTCCTTATCAGCGGCCAGCTCCGGATCCGTCACCCCCGGCCGGTACACATAGATGTAATTTTTTCCCGCCCGGTTGTCCAGACCGTCAACCTTGGTATCCACCCGGTACATCAAAAGGCCGCTGGAGGGAATCCGATGCTCGAACCGGTTTAAATCCGCATTCTTCCTCCGATATTCCAGGCAGATGAACTCCGAATCGGAAAGCGGGGTGCGGAGCGCAAAGACCTTATTCCCTCCCGGTTCTGAAACCGCCGTCAGGGTATAAGTGCCGTTCTGGGTAATGTTCCCCATGGAAATCCATCCCTGCCTGGCCCGCAGATAGGATAAAGGATACTGCAGAAAAGGACCGGTGCTCGCCATGATATCCCACGCGCCCACAGGCTCTCCCACGCCGTTCTTCCGATAAAGGTCCGGCAGTCCCAGCGTGTGCAGGAATTCATGGGCAATCGCGCCCTGCTCTGCCGCCACATACAGGGACGCGTCATTGGATACCAGCATCGATGAAGGGATTACGTTGTAGTGCGATACCCTCAGGCCGGAGCCATTTATCTTGGCTGTTCCCGCATAGGTAGTGTGAAAAGCAGTCTTTTCGCCGTTTATGGTATCTCCCTGCAAAATAATCGTCAGATTGTCAATATATCCGCTGTTTCGATTGTCCAGCTTATTATTTCGGGCGTCCAGAATGATTTCGTTCTTATTGATGGCATCGACAACCGACTCTACCAGGCCGGAACCGCCGCCGTCGCTGTCTGAGGGCAATGTATATACCTTTACGCCTTTTTTGTCCGGGTTCTCCTGCGGAAAATAGTTCGTTACCCTGACATTGTTTTCCGTAACCACGGAAATATAGTTGGCAAAGGAATTGTTGAATCCCGTCCCGGTCCCCTCGTCATACATCCGCTTTATCCGCTGCCAGTTGGAATAAGTGATGCTGCCGGAAGAATATTGGGCATTAAAGATATCTCTGTTATCGCTTTTCAGCCTTACGAATATGACCACATTGGCCATCTGTGTGCCGGATGCCTCTGCCCTCTCATGGGGCAGAAACGGCAGCGGAAGAGATATCATGAGCGCCACAGCCAGCAGCATGACCAGAAAATTAGTCCACCGGCCATGCTTTTTCGAAAATCCGTTCATTTTCTACCTCCATTCCGCATATTCCGGAAAGCCCAGATAAGCCGCGTCCAGACGGAACGTCTCCGGCTCCGCCTCTTCCTGATACAGATAGGATTTTCCGTCGGCGGTATATGCATAAACCACGCCGTGCGCATCCGCCGCTTTCTGATACTGCTCCTCCATGGAAGTGCCGTCGGCATTCAGTTTCCCTGTATATGTAGCGCCCTGGTACTCAACAGTAATCTGGTCCACACAAATGCCATCCTGCAAAGTACCGCTGAAGGAGCGCAGGATATTCCCCTCCCCATCTGTGTATGTCACTGTCGCCGCGCCGCTGTATGCACCGTCTTTCAGCACGGCCTCTCCCAGCACAGCGCCGGTTTCATCTCCCTGATAAAAGCAGAAACGACCGTCCGCGCCATGCCACGTAATCTCCGTGCGGGGGCCGTCCGCCGCGATCTGCAGCACGTCATCTCCCTGACAGTAACGAGTCCTGGTCTCGATGCCGAGCATCCCGCCCTGAAGAATCCGCCGCCACTCTTCCTGACCTGTCAGTTTCTGCAATCCCGTCATGTCATGGGAACCAAGCGCTGTCATCGTCTGTTCCGCCAGCGCCGCCATCCCTTCGTTCTCGCCGTTTTCCTGCACCACGATAGCGCTCACCCGATCCGCGTACTCTCTGGAAGGGTACAGCCGCAGCACCTTAGACAGGATATCGCGCTGCAGCATCTTTTCATCCAGATCCGCATATAACTGTGCCAGGGCCACATAATCCGCCTCCTCGAAGGCATCCATGCCGAGCAGCTGCTCATAGTATCCTCTCTTTAAATCCAGCGCCTCTTTTCCGCTGTCCAGCTGAGCGATGGCCTGACGCAGCTCCTCTGCTGTCTCGGGCGGAGCCGGCGTCGGTTCCGGCGTCTCAGCGGGCGCTGTGCTCTCCTGTTCCTGCGCGTTCTGCACCTGGCCGCATGATACCAGAATCAGGATGAGAATCAAAAAAATACAGATTCGTGCGGGGACATTTCTTTTCATCAAATCATTCTCCTTTAATTTATCAGTGTTCCCTCAGGCAATCTATATATCGACACTTTTCCGATTCCCCTTAATGTATTTTCCGCTGCCGCAGCAGGCTTGCCGCCTGTTTTCCCGGCAATCGCGCTAACCGCTAGAACAGCACGCCCAGCGCGCCGAACAGCCCGGCGCTGGCCAGTCCCATGATGATGCCCGCCAGAACCACGCCGATGAGCACCGCGGCCACGCTGGACTTAAAATCCATATCCAGCAGACTGGCCGCCAGCGTTCCCGTCCATGCCCCTGTCCCGGGCAGCGGAATCCCCACGAAGAGCAAAAGCGCGACAAACAGCCCCTTGCCTGCCTTTTCTTTCAGCTTTTCGCCGCCTTTATGTCCTTTTTCCAGACAAAAAGTAAAGAATTTACCGATAACCGGCTTATCCGCACCCCATTCCAGCACTTTTCTCGCGAAGAGGAAAATGACAGGAACCGGAAGCATGTTTCCCAGGATACAGACAATGTAGCTGGGAAGCACCGGCAGATCCATGCCCAAAGCGATGGGCACTGCCGCCCTCAGTTCAATCAGCGGAACCATGGAAATAAAAAACACAATCAAATATTTCTTCAGCATGACAATCTCCATTCTTTTTTTCTGTTATACCATCTTGTTTCTATCGTTATAAGCCCTGCCTCTTCCCGCCCATCCCCATCAGGCGCATCACAGGCCTTACCAATAGCGCTTCACATAGTCCTTCAAAAAGGAAAGCAGCCGGTCCATCTGCTCGTCCGTCCCAATGGTAATGCGCAGGAACTCGGAAATACGCGGCTTGTTCCAATAGCGCACATAAATATCCGCCTCCCGCAGCGCCTGAAAAATCTGCCGCGCGGGAATGACCTCATGGGATGCGAAGATGAAATTGGCTTTCGAGTCCGGAAACGAGAATCCAAGTTCTCTCAGCTCTCCTTTGACCCGCTCCCTTGTAGCCACGATTTTCGCAGTGGCGGCCCTGAAATAGGCATCGTCCCTCACCGCCTCAGCCCCCAGTATCTGGGAGGGCAGGTTCATGGTATACGAATTGAAAGAGAACTTCACATCATTCAGATACCCGATCAGCTTCTCACTGCCTATGCAGAAACCGATGCGCAGTCCCGCCATTGCACGGGATTTCGAAAATGTCTGCACTATAAGCAGATTGTCATAGCGTTCCACCAGAGGCAGGGCGCTTTTCCCGCCGAAATCCACATAGGCCTCGTCCACGATGACCACCACGTCCCGGTTGGCCCGGAGAATCTCCTCCACTGTATCCAGGCTCTCCAGAAGACCCGTGGGCGCGTTGGGATTGGGGAAAACCACGCCGCCGTTCGGCTGCCTGTAATCCTCCGGGCGGATATGCCAGTCCTCGTCCAGCGGGCAGGTTCGGCAGGGAATCCTGTGGAGATCCGCCCACACATCGTAAAAGGAATAGGTCACGTCCGGGAACAGGATGGGCTTTGAACCGTTGAAAAAGGTCATGAACGCCATGGACAGCACATCATCCGAGCCCACGCCCACAAATACCTGTTCCGGCTTTACATGATAGTACTTTGCCAGAGCGTCCACCAGCACTGCAGCATCCGGATCCGGATACAGGCGGAAAGCGCCGCAGTCCATCTTTGCCGCCAGCCTCTCTACCCCCGGCGCGGGGGGATAAGGGCACTCATTGGTATTCAGTTTGATCATGCCCGGTTTATTGGGCTGCTCTCCTGCCACGTAGGGCACGACTTTCCTTACATTTTCTTCCCAGCTCACTATATCTTCCTTCTTTCTGTGTTTCCTCACAATTCTCTCTTACGCAGCTCCTCCCGGTAGGCATCCGCCTGTTCCGGGCATTCCAAGGCCTCATAGCACCGAATCAGCCCCTCCAGGCTCTCCCTGCCGCCGGACTTCAGGGCCAGAATAGGCTGGGTCTCATAGACTGCGTTGTAGTACCAGATAGCCGCCTCCTCCCAGTCCTGCATTTCCTCATAAAAATGCCCCAGCTCGCAGCAGATTTCCGAACAGCCCTCCTCCGCAATCACCTTGGATGTATATTTGAAGAAATTCACCGTGTCCTTCGCCAGCCTGGCAGCTTTCGCCACCACGCAGCAGGACTGGGCCATCTCCTCGCCGTCCCGCCCGTTGTCCGCTGCAGCCTCCATAAATGTTCCCGCCGCCTCCAGGAAATCCTCCTGGTCCCCGGTCAACATCAGCTCCCTGGCGTAAAGGCCCAGGAGCCGCTTCGGCAGCCGGTAGCCGGCCTCCCAATGCCTGTGGAAATTGGCCAGATCCCGCTTGGCGTGGCATTCCTCCGGCAGATGGATGATGACGATATCGCTGTCGTATATCACGGGCTCCAGCCGCACCGTCTCGTGGATGGGCGCCTCCCAGACGAAATCCCGTTTTCTTTTGAACAGTTTAGGGCGGTATTCTTCATCGTAATTGTACACCGTATTGAACTGCAGCTGATTGGCGTACTTCATCTGCACGATTTCGACCTCCGGCAGCAGCGTCTCCTTCAACAGCCGGAATCTGTCCCGGTTCTCCGGGGACAGCACCTCATCCGCGTCCGCAGAATATATATATTCCTGAGTCGCCCTGGAAAAGACATCATTTCTGGCGGCGCTGAAATCATCTGTCCACGGAAAGTCATAGACATGCTCCGTATAGCGCCTGGCTATCTCTTTGGTGGCGTCCGTGGAGCCCGTGTCGGCTATGACGATTTCGTCCACCAGATCCGCCACGCTGTCCAGGCAGCGCTTCAATATCTTCTCTTCATTCTTCACAATCATACATAGGGATATCGTGACCATATTGCTCCCCCGCTTCCTTCCGCCTTTTCAACAAGCGTCACATAGATAATACCAAAAAGAAAGCAAGGGCACAACCATTATTCTCCAAACAAATCAAATATTCTCCGGGACAGCCGAAAAAATATGATGTGGCCATTGAGATTTTCGGAAGAATATGATACAATGATTCCGTCTTGAGCACAAAATGGCCAAAGGGCCTTGCTTTTTGCAATCATACAGGAGGATTATATTATGTTCATTGTATTAGGCGGCGGTTTGCTGATTATCATCATCGCAGTGGTCATATCCGTAGTTTCCAGCGTCGTTTCCGCTGTGGCTGCAGATGCGGATGAAAGCGCGGATTGATTTTGCGTTCCATTGTTCCGCACCATAGAAAAAGGCCGGTCAGTCCGGAAAACCTTCCATCCGTCAGGAAAGTTTTCCGAACTGGCCGGCCTTTTTCGTGCCATTGCATGTTCCATGGGCAAAATATTCCATATCCCGGTTTTCTATGACTTCGCAAGAAAATCATCGCAGAACCGATACCATTTTTCCTTATACTCCTCATGGCTAACCGGCAGCAGGGCGCCCGGCCTGCGGACATTCCGCTTCCTGGCCTCCTCCACGAAGCCGCAGACCCAATCGTCCGGCGTCTCCGCTACGGCGCGGGCGCTCTCCCAGCCCTGCGGCACCGCATAATACGGCCCGGTGTGCCGTCCAGGGAAATATATTGCCCCTGCCGGGACAGCACCTGGATGATGATGTCATCGGCCTTATGGATGAAGCTGCCAATAGCAGCAATCTTGTCCCGGTCCACATAGAACCGGGAAGGCTGAATCTGGTCCAGCCGAATTGTCAGAAGCTGTGCCGCCGGGAATTCTTTTCTACGTTTCCATCTACTTCCAGAAAGCGCGTGATATGCGGTTTAAAAAGAGAATTGTATCAATCAGCCCCGATAGGCGCCTCGTCCTTTCCCCGAATCACCGCCTCGCAATCGGACAGGACTTCCACCTCATACGGCATTTCATCCACCAGGAAACAGCCGTGCCGGTTCAGCACCCTTTAAGAAAAGTTGTAATCCTCATAGGTATCGATTCTTGTGATTTCCATTTTCATTCTCTCCTTATCCGCTTACTCAGCCTTGCACAACCGAATCAAATCCTCCACCTGGGCAGTTGCCAGACATTCCACCGTGTCAGAGGCTCCGTAATAGATTTTCACCGTCCCGTCCTCCTCCAGAATAAGGCCGCCTGGGAAAATGACATTGGTTCGAAAACCTCCCTCCACTTCATACCCTGTCTCCGGCGCTATAAGCGGTTCTTTATACATTCCGATTATTTTAGAGGGATTCTCCAAATCAAGCAGCATGATTCCCGCGCAGTAACGCTTCTGCCAGCGCGCTTCCCATCCGTTCTTCCCTCTTGTCCGGTCAATGTCCACTGCATGGAACAGGGTCAGCCACCCTGCATCTGTCTTTATCGGCGGCGCACCAGGCCCAATCTTATCATTGGCATACGGAACATCCTCCACTCCCATGAGAAGCCTTGATTCCCCCCAGTATTTCAGGTCAGGCGATGCCGACATCCAGATATCAAACCGGTCGGTTCCTCCTCTGGAATATACCGGAAAAGGCCGCTCCAGCCGCATATATTTCCCACCGATTCTTTCAGGAAACAATACCATGTTCCGGTTATCCGGCACCGTCAGGGACAGCACTTCCACTGTCTGAAAATCGTCCGTCACCGCAATGCCCCCGCGCAGTCCATGTCTCGTGTCCACCGCAAAACACAGATAGCATCTGTCTTCGATTACGGTCAGACGAGGATCATATACCCGCGTGACATCCGGATCACCCATATCCTCCACTGTCAAAAATGGTTTGTCCTGCACCTCCCATTGGATACCGTCTCGGGAGAAAGCAATACCTATCACACATTTCCCAAATGCGCCAACTCCATTAAACTGATAGTCATTGCGAAATACCATCACGTATCTTCCGCGATATTTCGCCACCCCAGCATTGAAGATACATTCCGCCTCGTAGGGAATGTCTTTTTTGCTCAGTACTGGCTCCCCGCCTTTATAGCGGGTAATTACCTTACTGGATTTCAATTCCGGTAACATCTTGGCCATATGCTTCTCCTCCTGGAATACTCAATGATATTTCCCGCCAAATGGATCTTCAATCACGATTCTGCCCTCCGCCGTGTCTCCAATGCCGCTATAGAGATCCGCTCTGCCGTCTTCCCGCAGCCGGATACCAGAAGAAAAAGCACAATCCGCCAGATTCGGCTTTTTCGCAGGCCAGTCAGGGTAGCTTCTCCTGGTACCGATGATTTTGGCATCCGATACCAGATACGTATCCGGATTGAACACAAAGGCAATATTCAGATAAACCTGCTGGCTGATGCCATTCTGCTCCTCAAGATAGCATCTGTGCCCAATGACACCTACACTCCCGTCTTCCAGCAGGAAACACTGGTTGCAACCGCCCCACTCATCTTTTCCGAAAAAACCGTCCACGATTCTGGCCTGCTCTACCACCTTATCATCCAGCTCGCTGATATCCTTTATCACCGTAAAGCCTATCACGGACTCGCTGCCGTAAGCCTGCCTTACATGCTCTCCCCTGGGTCTCGAAAATACCCCCAGGCGTCCGTCCTTCAGCTCCACCATTCGGATATCCTTCATGTTTTTCGGTCCTGTGGTATAGTAGCGCAGGTGAAACGGATCCTTTCCCTTATAGAACACTCCGCAAAATCCTGCCAGCTTTCCCCTGGAGTAATCCACCCTGGTTCCTCCCAGCACAAACTCATTCTGTACTTTCGCCACAAAAGGATCCTCCAGCTGGTAGACAAAAGATTCCGGCACGATTTCCCAGATATCCTCCGCCTTTTTGGAAAAAAGACGTACCGTGGAATTCGCCCATTCTTCCCTGCGCTCCACCCGTCCGAACAGATAGCTTTTGCCTTCATATGCAAAGGGAACCGAAGTATTATAGACATCATATCCTTCTACCCCTGCAAAAGTCAACAGATTTCTCTCATAAATCAATCCCTGTTGCTCGAAACGCTCTCTCATTTCTCTGATATCCATTCTTTTCACCACCTCTCAACCTCTGTAATTGGGCAGAAAACATCCATTGCCTGCCAGCATCTTCTGAAGCTCCTGCACCGAAATCCCCCTGACCGTGCAGCCTCCGGCAGCTGCCAGATGCGCCGCCGTTCCCGCAGCCTGTCCCAGGATATAACAGCCAGGCATCACGCGGACAGAGGCCTGCACATAATGATCGCAGCTGATGCATCTTCCCGCCACAAGCAGATTGTCAAAATCTCTGACCACAAGGCTCCTGTAAGGAATCCCATAGCTCTCGCCCTTGCCATACCGGTATCTTTTATTGTAATCCTCACTGAACTGTTTGAACTGAGCCGCTCCCATGGAAGGATGGATATCGATAGGGTAGGCATATCGTCCTATTTCATCCGCAAAAACCGCTCTCTTCTCATAATCTTCCACAGACAGCACATAATCCCCCTCAATCCTTCTGGAAGCCCGTACCCCCAGCACATCTGCCGTCCCCACCAGGATGGCATCCTGAAAGCCCGGCACATATTTTTGATAATAGGCCTCATACTGAGGCAGTATCCTGCGCTGATGCACCATGGCCCTGGACACTTCTGTGGTGTTCAGGGCATCTACATCATAGGCATGACCGCAATTTCCGCCACCCTCATGCTCTCCCACCTGCCAGATACCGGGCAGGTGCCTGTCCTCCTGCTCGAAAAGCCTCTCTTCAAAGGCCTGTCCCAGGTAAGAGCTCTGATCGATTCCCTCCGCCTGCTTCCAGTCGATGTTCGTCCAGTAGGAACATAAAGTGGACGGCATGGTCACTCCGTTCTCATCTCCCTCCTGATACCCGGCGCCGGCCATTACACATAAATCTCCATCGCCGGTACAGTCGATAAACACCTTTGCCCTCACAGCGTACAAGCCTTCTTTGGCCGCAAGAATCACATATTCCACCTGACCGTCCTCCGCCTTGACATCCACGATTCTGGTCATCAGCTGGTATTCGATGCCGGCCTCGGTAATCATTTCGTCATAGACCCGTTTCAACGTCTCCTTGTGGATTCCCATCTTTTTGCAGTATTTTCCGGTCTTATCGCCATACAATCTGTCCAGGATTTCCTTGCCCAGGCCTGCGCAGAGCAAATGGACCCCATCCGTAATCTGCATATAGGCAGGTACTAGTCCCACAGTGCCCATGCCGCCGAAACTGCCCGTATTCTCTGCAATCATGACGCTGCTGCCCAGTCTCGCCGCCGCAACCGCTGCAGTCACTCCCGCAGGGCCGCCGCCGCCCACGAACACATCCACCTCATATTTCACCGGTATCTCTCTCTGATAGCTGAAACTGTCCATTTTCTCTTCCTTTTCCATAGAATGTTTCAAATGCGCTTTTATGTTAAATTTTCGTTTGTTTTTTAATGTTTTTCAAGTTTCATCATCTCAGCAGCCGCCATCATCACGATTCCCGTGCCGTGGTCGTCATTCTTCTTGGCCGGCAGCTGCTTATAGTACTCCGCATCTTTCGCGCAGCCCGATCCCAGGCACACGCCGTATACATCCCCCGCAGCGTCCACAGAATGCTGCAGCAGGGCATTCCAGGCCTTTTCCATACAGGACAGATAGTCCTTTGCCTCCAGCCATCCCCTGTTCACTCCGCGGACAATGCTTAACAGGAACATGGCCGTGCAGGATGTCTCCTGATAGGAATCCGGCCGGTTGAGCACCTGATGCCACATACCGGAGGAATCCTGGCAGGACAGAATGCCTTGCATAAATCTCCGATACAGCTGAAGCTCCTCATCCCAGCGCGGGTTCTCCTTCGGAAGAAGGGACAGAATCTCCGTGAGCGTCACGGCAATCCAGCCGTTCCCGCGCCCCCAGGGAATCCCGCTCATCTGCTCTTCCTCCGGGAAATAGATATGGGAAAAAATCTGCTCTTCCTCTATCCAGAGACGCTTTCGGAAGCCCTCCACCTGCAAGTGAACTTCTTCCTCATAAGCCTTGTCGCCGGTCAGGCGATACAGCCTGGCCAGAAACGGACAGCTCATATACAAATCGTCCGCCCACATGGTCTTCACCCGGAAATAGGTTCCGTCCGGAAACCTTGGGATATGGGTCATCACCGCCTCCCCCACGGCGCGGATGACCGGAAGGAGCTTCGGATTCCCCGTCATCTCATAGGCCTCAATCAGAGAGACCCCAATCGTACCGCAGGCGTCCAAATCCGGAAGCCCCCATGCCCTGGGCGTGAGCGTAGGATCGCCGAACTGCTCTTTGTCCCAGTCCTTGTAGTCAAAGTAATCCGCCATGGTCTGGATGCTGTCCAGATAATACTGAAGATGTTCTCTGTTGCCAGTGGTCTTCGCGGCGTGCATCAGGCCGTGCAGCCCCACCTGAACCGCATAGAACCATTGTCCGAAAAAGATACCGTCCCGATACGGCCTGATGTAAGCCTCTCTCTGGGGCATGCGCCAGAAGGCATGCCGATAGTTTCCCAGCGGGTAAGGGCGCTGAAACTGTATCTCATGTTCCGGCGCGAAGGGAATTAACAGAGAATCTCCCACCTCCGTCACGAAAGGCCCAGTCACAATCCAGCGTGCCTGTCTTCCCTTCCCGATTTTCACGAACGGCACACAGTTCACTATATTTCCGTCCTCTGTCCGGACAGCTCCGTCCAGCCACCATTCCCTGTCCGTCCGGGGCAGCTTTACCAGGATTTCCATATCTTTCCCGTTTCCCACAATGGGAATCTCCGTCTCCCTGCCCTCCGGAATCCGGAAGACATTTCCGTCTGCAAACACGCAGGCAGATCCGGAAGCCTCAAGCCGCAGCACATATCGCTCCCCTTCTCTGCTCTGCACATAGCTCAGCGCGTAGGCACAGCCCTCACTGTCACCATATGCTTCCCCAAAATCCACGCGGCTTCCCAGGCATTCTTCTTTCCATCTGGGCTCCCACTGTACCCTGCCGCCGGAAGGCAGCGCAAGCACATCGCCATAGCCAATCTTCCCCCGCTCTATGGATGCCTCCAGGTCGTGTGCATCAGCGCCTGCGGGCAATGGTCCGATATGCGCGAAGCCTTCTATCCCTTCCATCTGTTCAAAGGGCAGCGTGGGACGCACCGACAGAAGGTAATCCCTGGTCCACCGGAAAGGGTACCGGGGATAGGCGATATAGAGCAGAAGCCCCCAGTTATCCTTCCCCTTTTCACACCTCATCAGCAGGTCGTTCTTTCCTTTTCGCAAATCTACCTGCACAATGGTGTATTCCGATTCCTTCGTCACTGCGGACAAAGGCTTTTCCAGCCCCTTGCCATCGTAAACGATTCTACCGTTCAGCCAGATTCTGGCATTTCCCGCAATCGTAAGCGCCGCCTCGCAGTCCCTGTCCGCCATAGCCCAGGTTCTGATATAGGCAGTGTCCCCTATCTGCGCCCGGGGATAAGTCTGCTCCAGATTCAGCTCCGCCATCTGTGAAATTGGCTTCAGCGCCATATGCTCCTGTTTGAAATAGGGGCGCAGGGTCAGTTCCACCCGCGACCGATGTACCAGCATCCTCTCACTGATCAGACGGATAACCTCTTCAGGCTCCCGAAAGCCCTTTTCATAGGCCGAATCCTTCCTCTGAAGAACTTCATTCATATTTTCCCATTCCTTTCCTGTCTGAAAGCTATAACACACTCGGTCAAGGATATCCTTCACGACACCCTTGACCGGTAACCATTTTTATTCGCTTGCCGGGTACGACCACTGAGTGACCGTAAAACCGGGACATGTATACGCAAAACGACCGCTGCCATAGCGAGAGTGCAGATACGGACAGGACACCAGGTCGTCCGACACCGGCACAGGCTGTCCGTCCGCCAGGAATCCTTCTGCCAGGCCGAATTCCAGCCTGCCGCTGCCCGGAGAGACAAACAAAAACTGCTCCCCCTCCTGCGCGACCTTTGCCGCAAGCATCTTTTTCCGGAAGTCGGCAAAGCTGCCGTCCTCCCGCCTGCTGCCGCACTCTGCCAGCCACACGGTCTCATTGCCGTCGCAGACCAGCTCCCTTCCGGCATAAGCGCCTTCCTTTCGGAAAGAGTGAGGCGCACTGGAATAAACACCTACATAGCTGTCGCCCTTGCGTCCAAATGTCCATCCCTCCTCGGACACCACCTCATCGAACTTACGGACATTGAAATGGCAATGAGTCATCCAGATATCCGGATTATCCACATTGTGCCATATCACAGCCAGCGTACGGCCGTGCATCAGCACCCGGGGCAGAAACGCCTGACCAGCCCAGTAATCCGGACGCAGCCCGCTTCCCTCCGCCACATTGTTGGGCGATGAGAAGAACAGGGTGATGTCTCCCGGCAGGGCAATCATGGCAGAGATAAAGTGCATGTCGCACATTCCCACATTATGGTCCCGGACACCGCCAATCATGTACTCCGGCGTACGGCGGATGGTAAAGTCCGCATTGTGCTTGTCGAAATGCATGATGCCCTCTTTGAAGGTAAAGGTCGCCGGCGTGAAATCGTCCGCCAGTTCACAGAGCGCTTTCGGAGGCACATAATAGCTGAACGCCATCTCCTGATTGGCAAACTTCACATTGGCAGGCGCATTTCCAAAGTACATCCAGAACAGGCCGTTGATGGTGCTGGAAAATCTGCTCCTCAACGGCATATTATAGCTGCGCCCTCTCGGCGTCGCCATCACCCCGTCAAAATTGCTGACCGCAAAGATGAAGGTCAGGAAGTCCAGAAGCACGTTCACCATATTGCGCAGCGGATATTCCTCCATGGGAAGCACCTCCCGCAGCACCAGAAGCGCCGACAGCGTCACCGGCAGATAGGAATCCGAATGGGGCTCATCAAAGCCCACGCGGCAGCGCTGGTTCAGCCATTCCACCAGATGCATACGTCCCTTTAAGGAATGGTACATGCCATTCTGTCCGCAGTTCGTGAAGATATCCTCCGGATACAGCAGTCCCGCCAGATACTCACAGACATGGAAACCGATGCGATGGTTTTCCGAGCAGTAGAACATGGAAGACGTCCCCGGCTCATCCACCCAATAGCGGAAACCAAGCGCCGCGTCCTTCACCATCTGTACGATTTCTCTGTCCAGCAGACCGGCTCCCCTGTCTTCCCACATCAGCCAGAGCAAAGGCAGAAGGTCAAAATCGGCGCAGTCTGCTCTGGTCTCGATTTTCCGGCACATGAGGCGAATCTTATCAGGATTGATTTCCCCGGCTCGTCCCAGACGATACAGCCCCAGGGCATTCCCCTGGTCTGCAAGACGCTCCAAAGTCAGCTGCCGTCTCTCCTCAAAATGTTCCCAGCCGGGACAGGGCGCCAGCACCTCAACCATCATAAACTTCAATTCCTTCTCCGTCAGGAGCGTACCGTCAGGCAGCCGCCAGGCCATATTGACATGATACTCTCCCGGCCCGCCGATTCCCCCCAACGCAACATACCCTTCCTCGTCAGCCACGCTCTCCGCATCATCCCCGGCCCCCAGAACAGCCGAAAACAGTGATTCTCCGTTCGCAGAATAAACCTGCAGTTCCACCCGACAGTGAGAAAGAGGATATCCTCCCACATGCAGCTTTGGCGTCTCTCCCAAGACATAACTGTCATCCTCCAGATAGGTCTCCAGCTGGCTGCGGAAGATTTCTCCCCGCACTTTCTCCGGCATATTCAGAGGCACAATAGCACGCAAAGGAGTCTGGCTGGATACAAGCTCCATGCTGAAGCTGATGCCGGTTCCCCTGTCCACCTTCCCGGTGACGGCAATCAAAGTATTCCTGCCGGCCCGCAGCTTCAGTGTCAGCACCTCACGATTGGGATTTACCACATGTTCGAACACATAGCGGCGAGGACGCTTTCTGGCATGAATATCCGTGTTGTCGTATACCGTCCTGCCATTGAGCAGCACCAAAAGCCGACATTCCTGCGTCCGCACCGTAATCTCCTGGGCACACTCGCTTTCCAGCTCCAGATAGACCGGCATCATCGCCAGCTTTTCCATGACATAATAATGTCCGTCCGCATATCTCGGCGACTGTGCGTCGCATACAGTCCATTTTCCTTGCATTCCACAGAGAGTAAAGGAATCAAACTCGCGAAATTCCTGTCCCGCAAAATCTGTCTGTGCCTGAGTCAACGCTTCTTCGAAATAGGCCCGCATGGCCTTTCCCGTACGTTCTCCCGGATAATCTTTCTCCAGAACCCCGGCTACCATGAACGGACGGATGGGCTTTCCCGGAACCAGTTCCTGACTAAAATATGTATTCTGCATACGTTACCTCCTTCAGCGTACAGAAAACGCAAGCCTGCACTTACCGAACACAGGCTTGCGTCTATCGCGCCATTCAGCAATTACTTTTCGGCTTCCAGTTTATTATAGAGCTCGATTCTTTGGTCTATCACTTCCTGTCCACCAGCATCCAGATAATCCTGCAGCACCTTGTCATAAGCCGCATCAAATTCTTCCGGTTTGCAGGTAATCAGCATGGGAATCTCACTTCCCAGACCAGGTAATAATCCGGCATATTTCTCATCGGCTTCCGTCTTTATCCCCTGGAAATAATAGTCTGCCCGTCCACCTACCTCTGCGGCCTTGAACGCATCATATACCAGCATCTTCATTTTGGCTGTTACCTCATCCATTCCCTCTGTGGAATCCTGATATCCATACGGCTTACCGTTATAAACCAGCATCATATCTCCCACATTGATACGTTCGAAGTCATACTCAGAGGCTGCTTTCTCCTCATCCGTATACGGAATCGTGACAACCGTATTACCGTCCATCTCATAATGCACGCCTTCGAATCCATAGTGCAGCACCTTAGCATTATCCCAGACAGAAAGCCAGTCCAGATACTTGATGGCATTTTCAGGGTTCTTGCAGGTAGCAGGAACCGCGATATACATACCGGTAGGTGCATAGACTCTGTTGAACTGTTCTCCGTTTACATTGTCCAGATAGAACGGAACCACTTCCGCTTCAGAATCCGTCTCATACAGAGCCTTCACCCCTGTCACTTCCGCCGCGTCATGGCCAAATGCCAGGATACGGCCGTTGCTGAGCAGGCCATTGAAGGAGGTATAGGATGTATCAGTATCTACCATGAAATCCGGATCCGCCAGGCCCTCATTGTACAGCTGGTTCAGGTAACGCACGCCTTCCTTGTATCCGGGCCAGAACATATCGTTGTAGCAGGCATGCATTTCATCCGTCAGGTTCGGCGTGTCTATGAAAGCCTTCATGATGGTGTCTGCCAGGCCCGCGTCCCAGGCGCCAATCAGACCAAGAGGGAACATCTCGCTTCCCTGGTTGGAGGGATCCAAATCCTTGAACTGATGAAGCAGATCCGTGAAGTCTTCTATACTCATATGATAGATTCCATCTGCATCTGTCTGCAGCGTATAGCCTATATCATCCAGCCAGTCCTTGCGGATATACATGCTATGCCAGCCTACATCCGCACGCTTCGCCACGATAGCCCACTGATTTCCCTCTGATTGTCCATAGGACATCGTCTCTCCCAGATTTTCCTGCAGATTGGGGCCATACTGCTGAATCAAATCGCCCAGTTCCACCAGACCGCCATCCTTGCCGAACTGCATAATCATATTGCTGTCATAGCTAAAGATAATATCTGGAGCTGAATCGGATGCCATCATGGTATTCACCTTCTGGGCATCCTCGGAACGCGGAACCGGAACGAAGGTCAAAGTGATGTTATTAGGATCCCCAAACTCCTGCTGAATCCAGCGAGTCCAATAATTATCCGTTGCAGAGCCATAGGTCTCTGTGGTGTTGCCGCGCTCATAAATCATAACAGAAAGCGTCGTCGCATCCGCAGGAGCCTCCTGGTTTCCCTGATTCCCTTCACTCGACTGGCTTTCCTGACTCCCCTCATTCGGCTGGCTTTCTGCGCCGCCGGACGGTTCGCCGGAGCTCCCGCAGGCCGTAAGCCCCAATACCAATGCCGATGTCAGCATCATAGAAAATAACTTCCTCATAAACAGTACCTCCTTTAATTTTAGTTTTTATGTATTTGCCGAATCATCGGCAGAATAACCTGTTGCAACTTTTAATCAGCCCTTCACGGAACCAATCATGACGCCCTTCACGAAATATTTCTGGAGCCATGGATAGACAATCATAACCGGAATCATGCTGAAGACCAGGCAGGAAGCCTTTACAGTCTCCGCAATCAGATTCGCCTTCATCTCCGGGATGTCCTCCAGCATTGTGTTCACCTGGCTGGCTTGAATCAGCTGGCGCAGGCGCACCTGGATGGTGTACAGCCTCTCATCATTGATATAAAGGATTGCATCCATGAAACCGTTCCAGCGGCCCACGGCATAGAACAGGGCCAGCGTAGCCAACATGGCCTTGGACAGGGGCAATACAATCCTCACCAGCACCACAAAATCATTTGCTCCATCCACATAAGCCGATTCTTCCAGTTCCCTGGGCATGGACTGGAAAAAACTTTTCATCAAAATCATGTTGTAGGTAGACAACATGCCCGGCAGAATCAACACCCAGAAATTATTGAGCAGTCCCAGGGACTTGATATTCAGATAGCCCGGAATCATGCCGCCGCTGAAATACATGGTAAAAAGGATATAGAGCAGCAGCGGTGCCTTGAATTTCAGGTCAGGGCGCGACAGCGGATAAGCGCACAAAATCGTCATCACCAGGCAGATTAAAGTGTAGGCCACTGTCAGAAACAGGGTGAACCACATGGAATCCATCAAACCCTTATTGTTGAATACTGCTTTGTAGGCAGACAAGTCCCACCCTTTCGGCCAGAGGAAGACCTCTCCCCTCATGACGGCTGTCTTGTCGGAAAAGGACATTGCAACAATGTGCAGAAACGGAATCAGGCAGCACAGACCGACGATAACCACTACCAACACCGTAAATATCTTAAATACCTTATCCTTCATGCTTTCCCTCCTCACCAGATGCCGTTGCCGGATACGCGCTTACTGATTGCATTGGCGCTGAGCACCAGTATAAAATTAATGACTGACTGGGCAAGTCCCACCGCAGTACCGATACTGAAGTTGGCCTGCTCCAGGCCCACGCGGTATACAAAGGTGCTCACCACGTCCGCCACCTCCATGACCGTGCTGTTCTGCATCACAAACGGCTGTTCGAATCCAATGCTGGCCAGACCTCCCACTGCCAGAATCAGCATGATGGCAACCGTATCCTTGATGCAGGGAACCGTGATGGCCGTCATCATCCTGAACCGGGAACAACCGTCCACCCTGGCTGCCTCATAGATTTCCTGGTCTATGCCTGTCATCGCCGAGAGATAGATAATCGTGTTCCACCCGATGCTCTTCCAGACGCCTACAATAAAATAAGTAAAAATCCACCAGCCATTATTCGAAAGGAATTGAACCGCCTGTCCTCCCAGACCTTTTATAATCGTGTTAATCAGTCCGGATGAGGCAAAAATCTGGTACATCATGCCGCCTACCACAGACCAGGAAATAAAGTGGGGCAGATAGAGAATCGTCTGTACAGTCTTCTTGAATAACACCTGATTGATTTCATTCAGGAACAGCGCCAGAATGATGGGAAGCGGAAATCCCAGCACAAGCCCCAGTATGTTCAGAGTCATCATGTTCCGCACGGCCAGCCAGAAGTTCTTGGAGTCTGCCACCCGTTTAAAATATTCCAAGCCCACCCACGGGCTGTCCCAGATTCCCTTGAACATATTGAAATTTTTAAAAGCGATTACGACTCCTGGCATGGCCCGGTAGCAAAACAAATAGTAATATAGAACTGGCAATGCCAGCATCGCATAAAATATCCAATGTCTGCGAAGATAAGACAGCGTTCCTTTGCCCTTTTTAGCCGGATTGCTTTTTTTCAAATTCAGCGGCCTGTTCTTCATTCCAATCCTCCTTTTCCGTTTCCAGAATGATACCTCTTTTCCCTCATCATATTTGCAACATAAATCATGTTATAAATATCCGTCAGTTCACTTCCTTGCATCAAGTATAGCACTGCAATTATATCGAGTCAATTATTGAAACATAATAATTGTTTGTATTGTTTTTTGTATATAACTCACAAAGTTTTGGTATTTTTAGCATTTTTGAGAGTGCCATTTCTTTCCATTGTGCATCATGTGCATATTTTTAAGAAATATATGTGAAATATTGTGTGTAGATTTATTTGTAAAAATTTGTTATGCTAAAACCATCAGTTTTTCTGTTGGAAACAATTTTCCATTTGCAACACTATTTATGTTTTTAATTGCGTTTTTTCTGCCTTGTTATTGCAATATTACTGTGGCATTCAAGAACTGCAAAAACTCAGGATTCACAATCGAAATGTGATTCCCACCAGCAGGAACATCAATTTATACTGCACACCGAAATCATTTGCCAACCTAAGGGCATAACAAGTGAGCATTTCTGCGAAGCAGTACAGACAACAGTAAACGAATATGCTCACGATTATAATCTAGGAAAATGCAGAAAGCGAGGAAAAATTATGAGAAGGAGCGAATATCCAAGACCACAATTTGTCAGAAAGGAGTGGCTCTGTCTGAACGGAACCTGGGATTTCTCATTCGATGACCACAATCGTGCCTCCTCGGAGCACTGGGAGAAGGATTCCTGGCAGCTGGAGCAGAAAATAGAAGTCCCTTTCTGTTTCGAAAGCAGATTGAGCGGCATCCAGGACACTTCCATCCATGACAGAATCTTCTATAAAAGAAGGTTTTCCATTCCGGACAGCTGGTCAGGCAGCCGCATCCTGCTTCACTTTGAAGCAGTGGATTATCAGTGCCGCGTGTTCGTAAACGAACAGCTATGCGCACAGCATAAGGGCGGGAACTGCGGATTCTCCGTGGATATCACGGACTGTCTGCGACAGGGCGAACAGTCCCTGGCCGTGGCGGTATACGATCCGGCCAGGGACGAAACCATCCCGAGGGGCAAGCAATATTGGGAAGAAAAGAGCGCCAGCATCTGGTACACAAGGACCTCCGGCATCTGGCAGAGCGTATGGCTGGAACCCGTGAAAGACTACCATATCACCCAGGTACGGTTCACGCCGGACATCGACCATGATACCGTGCTTCTGGAAGCGGATTTTTCCGATTTCGCGCAGGAAATGTATCTGGAAGCGGAAATCAGTTTCCAGGGAGAGCTTATCTGCCGGGATCGTTTCCTGGTGAACAACGGACATGTCTTCCAGCGCAGCATCCATCTGGCGAAGGACCATGTCTTATACCGGGACGTCCATGGCCCGTGCCGGTACTGGTCTCCGGAGCATCCTGCTCTGTATGACGTCAAGCTGCGCCTAAAAGTCTCCGGCCAGGAAACCGACCGGGTGGACAGCTATTTCGGGATGCGTAAGATCCATACGGAAAACGGCATCACCTACCTGAACAACAGGCCCTACTATTTCAAAATGGTATTGGATCAGGGATACTGGAAAGACGGCATCCTGACGGCGCCTTCCGACGAAGATTTCAAGACGGACATCCGTCTCATGAAAGAAATGGGCTTTAACGGCTGCCGCAAGCACCAGAAGGTAGAGGACGCCCGCTTTCTCTATCACGCGGATACCATGGGACTCCTCGTCTGGGGCGAGATGGCCGCTCCCTGCCTCTACACGGAACAGGGGGTATGCGACTATGCCGCGGAATGGTTCGAAATCATCAAAAGGGATTACAACCATCCCTCCATCGTGACCTGGGTATTGTTCAATGAGAGCTGGGGACTCCCGAATCTCGGACTGGACATCCGCCAGCAGGCCCAGTCCACGGGCATGTATTATCTGGTAAAAAGCCTGGATTCCACAAGACTCGTCATCAGCAATGACGGGTGGGAGATGACCAGAAGCGATATCTGCGCCATCCACAATTACAACCACGGCTCCTGCAGCGAACCGGAAAAACAGGAATTTTTCAGGGAGACCGTACAGAACAGGGCCATTCTCCTCTCCTGCACCCATGCAGGCAGGAGCGTCTACGCAGAAGGATATTCCTATACCGGCCAGCCAATCCTGATCACGGAATGCGGCGGCATAAACTATCGTTCGACCCAGACGGGCTGCTGGGGATATACCAGCGCCGACAGCGAGGGAGATTTCCTTGGCCAGTATGAGCATGTCATCCGTTCTATCCTGCAGTCCGATCTGGTGTATGGCTTCTGTTATACACAGCTGACAGATGTGGAGCAGGAAACCAATGGCCTGCTCACCTACGAACGGGCTCCCAAATGCGAATTGTCCAAAATCCGGAAAATCAACGAGACTTATCGGCACAATATCTCGATAGACGCTTAGCTTCCGGCCTTACATATACTGCATAACACTGAATACCGCCTAATGCAAGCATGCGGTCGAACCAGTCAGCGTTATGCGGTCTGGTCTCATGGCAAGCGAAATCGTTAAGCAGTATAAAATGCCGGCAAGCGCCTCGTTCACAGGCAGGCATCGTCCACTGCCATCCACAGGATGCGGGCGGCGATGCCTGCCGCAATTATGCGCAAGGTGTTCCCGGTTCTGCGGGCTCCTCATCGACTTTGACGCTCATGATCAGCCCCTGGGCATAATCGCCGAACTTTTCTCCAAATAAGTTCATGCCTCCGGCATGGGCCGCGTCAGGCCTGACGCCCAGCTTCAGGCTGATATAGTTCCCTTCCTTCAGGCGAAGCGTGTCCACAGTCTGCTCGGAACATTTCACATCATTCTCATAGCAGCCAAGCGGATTCACCTTGATGACCTTATAGACACCGTACTGCGTCAGGGTATCCCCCCACCATTCAGGATTCAGACGTCCCCGCCTTCCCCCGAAATCCCCTTTGGAAGCTATGGTATCCACCTCCTGTCCATTCACCCACACCGTGATATCCGAAGGCCAGTCATTCTGATATCCCGGAGCCTCGGAACAGACTTCGAAGGAAAAGGAGATTTCCTGTATGCGGGAAGTCCGGAAAAGAGAATTCGGAAAACGATATTCCAGATAGCCCGTCTCGAACCATAACAGCTGCGCTTCATTCCTGTTCTGGCAATAAAAGCTGGACGCAAAATCTTCTACGCCCAAATATCCCCTTTCACTGACTATCCCGCAGTTTCCCGATATCTCGCAATCGAAATAATTTCCGATGGACATCGGAAACTGCAGCACTTTACTGCCATTATGTTCTATTTTATGTTCAAATGCATTAATGTATATGTCTTCAAATGATATCCCGCACACCTTCTGCGCCCCCCGCACTCCCGGTTTCTCATTAACCGATATCATGCCGGCTTCTTCCAGAACCTTCACGTGCAGCGCCGCGGAAGACTGAGGCAGGCCAAATGCCGCCGCAATTTCACTGATATTGGCAGAATTCTCAATCAACAGCTTCAGGATTTCCAGGCGCACTTCAGAAGAAAGCGCCTTGCCTACCAGCGCAGTCTTTTCCAGATTGACTAAATCGAGGGTTATCCTCTTTTTATTCGCTTTCAAAACCATACCTGCTTTCTTACTTCTTTCCCAAAAAAGCGGGAACTTTCGTGGCACATGCTCTTACATGAACGGATTCTCGGTAGGATACAGAACGCCTTTCGGCTGGTTGTAATTCAAATCCTCCACCGGAACGCCGATATACTTAAAGACCTCGTACAGAGCCTTTCCGAAATGGCCGAAAGCCACCGCCCCGTGATGGGGATAGTTTTTCTCAATCAATACATGGCGGTAGAAACGTCCCATCTCCGGGATGGCGAACACGCCGATGCCGCCAAAGGACTTCGTAGCCACCGGAAGCACCTCGCCCTGGGCGATATAGGCCCGCAGCTTGTTGTCCGCGGTGGACTGGAGACGGTAGAAAGTGATGTCTCCGGGGATGATGTCCCCCTCCAGGGTGCCCTGGGTCACTTCCTCGGGAAGCGTCCTGGCCATGATCATCTGGTACTTCATGCTGCAGGAGGACAGTTTCCTGGTATTGGTATTGCCGCAGTGGAAGCCCATGAATGTGTCGTTGCGGGTATAGCTGTATTTGCCATGAATGGCATCTTCATACATGTCGTCGGGCACTGTGTTATTGATATCCAGTAAAGTAACCACATCCTCGCTGACGCAGGTGCCGATGAACTCGCTTAAGGCTCCGTAGATATCCACTTCACAGGATACCGGGATGCCCATGCCGGTGAGACGGCTGTTCACATAGCAAGGCACGAAGCCGAACTGGGTCTGGAAAGCGGGCCAGCATTTTCCGGCGATGGCCACGTACTTGCGGTATCCCTTGTGGTCCTCTATCCAGTCCAGCAGAGTCAGCTCGTACTGGGCCAGCTTGGGCAGAATCTCGGGCTTCTTGTTGCCAGCGCCAAGCTCCTCTTCCATCTCCTTCACTTTGGCGGGAATCCTCTCATCCCCCTCATGCTTCTTGAAAGCCTCGAAGAGATCCAGCTCGGAGTTCTCCTCGATTTCCACGCCCAGGTTGTAGAGCTGCTTGATGGGCGCGTTGCAGGCCAGGAAGTTCAGGGGCCTGGGGCCGAAAGAGATGATCTTCAGGCTGCTCAGCCCCACGATGGCCCTGGCGATTGGGAGGAACTCATGAATCCTGTCCGCGCACTCCGCAGCGGTGCCCACGGGATTCTCGGGGATACAGGCCTTCACGTTGCGCAGCTTTAAGTTGTAGCTGGCGTTGAGCATGCCGCAGTAAGCGTCGCCGCGGCCTCCCACCAGGTCGTTCTGGCTCTCCTCGGCAGCGGCTATGTACATGGCTGGGCCGTCGAAATGCTTGGCCAGCAGAGTCTCGGAAATCTCCGGGCCGAAGTTCCCAAGGTACACACACAGGGCGTTGCAGCCGTTTTTCCGGACATCCTCCAGGGCCTGTACCATGTGAATCTCGCTCTCTACGATGCATACCGGGCACTCGTAGATGGCGTCTGCGCCGTATTTGGCGGTGTAGGCTTCCACCAACGCTTTTCTTCTGTTCACGGACAGGCTCTCCGGGAAGCAGTCACGGCTCACGGCTACGATGCCGATTTTGACTTCAGGTAACAATTTTAGCTCTGTTAAATTGTTCATGTCTTAACCCTCCTGATTAGTTTTATTGTTTGGTTCTGATATGAATTATAACTGTTTTATCTCTGCTTTTCCACATTTTTACAAAATTGTTGCAAAATAGCTTCAATTGATTCTGTTGACATAGTCCCTCTTATCGGGGAAAACCATTGAACGGCCTGTCTAAGCGTTACCGTAATTTCACGCTTGATGAACGGCAGCGCCTTTTGTACCGTTGCTGATTCCCAGATGGCGAAGATTGACAGGAATCTTTCTCCGGACGCGGGCAACACTAAGCCTGACATCGGAAAGCTTTTCCCCATGTCGTGGCAGAGTGTTTTTTGGTTGAAATGCCCTCCATGCACCGTTTCCTGCCTTACATTGTTATTATAGGTTGTTGGCAGAATTCAGTCAATATCCTTTGCCCTTTCATATGTCAACTGGTTACTATTCAACATTTGGCTCAGAATCCCTATTCCAAAAGACTTGATTCGAGATATAGATTTGAGCTATAATAGAATCCGAAAAGGATTCTATTATTCAAGTTCTATAATAAAATCCAGGCTCCGCAGAAGGCCCAAAAAACAATTTCAGGAGGAAACAACAGGAAGTGACTGCCAGGGAAACGTTAAAACACTACTTCGGATACGACTCCTTCCGGGAGGGACAGGAAACTATCATATCATCCATCATGGCGGGCCGGGACGCGCTGGCCATCATGCCCACCGGCGCGGGCAAGTCCATATGCTATCAGGTTCCGGCGCTGATGCTGCCGGGCATCACTTTGGTGATATCGCCGCTGATTTCTCTGATGCAGGATCAGGTGAAGGCCCTGAACGAAGCCGGCATCCACGCCGCCTTCATCAACTCCTCCCTGACGGAGACCCAGATAGGCATAGCCTTAAGCCGGGCGGCGGAGGGCATCTACAAAATCATCTATGTTGCGCCTGAGCGATTGGAAACTTACGGTTTTACGGACTTCGCAGGCCGGGCGGACATTTCCATGGTGACGGTGGACGAAGCCCACTGCATCTCCCAGTGGGGCCAGGATTTCCGCCCAAGCTACCTGAAAATCGTAGACTTCATCAAGAATCTTCCGGGGCGCCCCATCGTCAGCGCCTTTACCGCCACCGCCACGGAAGAGGTGAAAGAAGACATTCTTTGCATCCTGAATCTCATGAATCCCAATGTGACAGTGACCGGCTTCGACAGAGAGAATCTCTACTACAGCGTGGAGAGCATACGACGGAAAGACGATTTCGTAACAGGCTACATAGAAAAGCATCCCACGGAAAGCGGGATTATTTACTGCGCCACCAGGAAAAACGTGGACAAGCTCTTTGAGACGCTGCGAAACAGGGGCGTCCCCGTCACCAGGTACCACGCGGGCCTTGACAATGACACCAGGAAGCAAAACCAGGAGGACTTCATCTATGACCGCGCCCCCGTCATCGTGGCCACCAACGCGTTCGGCATGGGCATCGACAAGTCCAACGTCCGGTATGTGATCCACTACAACATGCCCCAGAGCATGGAAAACTACTACCAGGAGGCCGGGCGCGCCGGGCGGGACGGGGAGCCTTCCCAGTGCATTCTGCTGTTCTCGGCACAGGATATCATCATCAATAAATTTCTGCTGGAAAAAAAGGATTTCTCCGGACTGGAATACGAGGACGCGGAGCTGATCAAACAGCGGGACCTGCGCCGTCTCCAGATCATGGAGGGTTACTGCCGGACTACCGGTTGTCTTCGGAACTATATCCTGAACTACTTCGGCGAGAAGCCCCGCCTGCCCTGCGACAACTGCGGCAATTGCCACAGGGATTATAAGGAGACGGACATGACTGCGGAAGCAAAGCAGATCATCAACTGTGTGGCGGAGACAAGGGGGCGCTACGGCCTGACCATCGTCACCGGAACTCTGCTGGGCGCTGACCGGGCCAGGCTGCGGGAGCTGGGCACGATTCATTATAAATCCTACGGGGCGTTGAAGGATCGCAATGAAGCCCTGATACGGAGCCTGATCAGCCAGCTGGTGGAGGAGGGCTATCTCTATCAGACAGAGGATCAGTACAGCGTGCTGAAGATGGGGAATATCGCGCCGCTGAAAGAGGAAGGCACCCGGGTCATCATGCGGCTTTATGAGGAGAAGGAGCCTGACCGTAAGAAGGCTGCCCACCGGAAAAGCACCGATTCCCTCACGGCCGCGGGGTACGACCTGTTCGAGGAGCTGCGGGAGCTCCGGCTGGAAATCGCCAGGGCGGAATCGCTGCCGCCTTACATTATCTTTAACGATAAGACCCTGATCGACATGTGCGTGAAGCTGCCCAGGACGGCGGATGACATGCTGAACGTCTCCGGCGTGGGCGAAAATAAGCTGGCGAAATACGGCGGGAAATTCCTGACGGCAATCGCTTCCTTCGTGGAGGCCCACCCGCATGCGGTGATCAGCATGGAGACGGCGGCCGCCGATACGGACAACGGTACAGGGACAGCCGCTGCCGCCGCAAAGCCTGCGAGGAACAGGAAAGGGAAAAAGGCCGATTTCCGTCTCGGCGAGAAGGACGCGGCGCAATTCGTCTACCAGGATTTGTACTACATCAGCGACATCAAGAATGAGCTGAACCGCATCTGCACCGTAGACGGCGTGAAGAAAGTCACCATCGGCATCATCTGGGAATATCTCGTATCCCAGGGCCTGACCCATGAGGAAGGCGTCAACGGGGTTTTCGTCAAAAAGCCCACCGCAAAAGGGACGGAATATGGAATCCTGCTGGAGGACAAGGTGACTCCCTCGGGCGTTCCCTACCAATTGATCAAGTATCCGCCGAGTGTCCAGAAAATGATAGTGGACTATCTGGCCGGGCCAGGGCGTGAAGAGGACGGGAAGCTGAAAGAAGAATATCTGTCCGGTATCAAAATAGCGGAAATCGCCAGGATACACGGCAGTACCCCGGACGACATCCGCTCCAGGCTGAAAAGGCATGGGTTGATAGAATAGAGCGTCACAGCTCACACTCCAGCTGGCAGTCATAGGGTTCCGCCTCCACATGCCCCTGATGGTACTTCTCCGCTTCCACGCAGCCCATGGCCTTGTAGAAAGCCTGGCTCTCCACGGCGGAATGGGCGGATATGTAAAGCTTCCGCCCGCCGCGGGCCCTGGCCCAGTCCTCTGCAGCCAGGAAAAGGGCCTTTCCGATACCTTTCCCCCGCGCGTCCTCCGACACATGGATACAGGACAAATCCAGGTATCCCTGCTCTCCGCCGAACAGCGCGGGCTCCACCGAGGCAAAGCCTTTCAGGGTGCCGTCGCAGAAAGCCGCGAACCCAAAGCCCCCTGTGGACGCGGTATTCTTCAGGCACTTGACTAATATCCGATACTCTTCTTCCGTCCCATCGTCAACAAATGGTGCATCCCGGATCACCCACTCGCCCTTCTCCCGCCGCCAGCACTTCGTCACGACCTGGCGGCGGATGAATCCGGCGAACAGTTCCCTGCATATCTCTTCTTCCCTTAAGATTCGGTATACAATCATATTTCCCCTTCCTTCCTGCCCCTGGGGCCAGAAGCATCCCTTGTTTTCTTATCTCTGCAGACTTACGCCATCTATCACATCCAAAATAGCCTGTTTCATTTTCTCATGTAAATAAGCTTTGTTCAGCCTGCTCTTGTTAGCCAGCATTTGAGTCCTCCACCACCACAACCTCCGGCTCCACTTTGCCGGAAAGCACTTCCGGGCTGTAAATATGGTACAATTCGTTATAGGTTCTTTTCAAATCATGGTACCGGCCAGAAGCATGAATGCCGTAAATCTCTTCCACCGAATAGGGCAGATTCGTCTGATTGCTTCTTCCAGATACTCCCCATAACTGTGGACGACTGCGCCGGTATTCAGCATTACGGCTTCGAACATCTGTACGGAGCTGAAATCCATCACATGGTGGAGATTAATGGTCAAGTCCTTCTCCCTGCTGATTTCCACAATCCATTTCACGCATCGCATTTATACTCTACCTCATTTCATGCTTCTGTGCAAGTATCGGTCCACAGGTTCCTCTTTATAAATATTTTATTTGACAAATGGCATTTCTGTATTAAAATAGTTCTAAAAAGAACAAAAGGGAGCCTGGGCAAAATGATACCGCTGAATCCATGGGAACATCAGAACGCAGTCAAAACGCTTTATGGAAAATTTGTAGGCGGGGTCTGCGCAAAGCATGGAATGGCCCGGATAGAATTGGACATCCTCCTCTTCCTGGCCAACAATCCCTGTTTTGACACAGCCACTGACATCATCGAAATCCGGTATCTATCCAAATCTCAGGTATCTGCCGCCGTAAAGCTCCTGGAGGAAAAAGGATATCTTCGGAAAGAATACGCGGACGGCAACCGGAAGACGGCGCACCTGAAGCTCTGCCAAAGCGCCGGGGACATCATCCGTGACGGAAAAGCCGCTCAGGAAGCTTTCGCCGCGGCCCTGCTGGACGGCTTTTCCCAGAGCGAAATCCATGTCATGAAGCAATATAATGAGCGTATTTTGGGAAACATCCATTCCCTTTTATCTCAATGACGCCTGTGCTGACTGGAGATATTCGGTAAGATAGCGGCACGGGAATCCGCAGAACTGGAACAGGAGACTTGCTATGTTTAAATTTCTGATCTGTTTTATCGCTGGAATAGGCGCCGGTCTTGGCACCGGCTTCGCGGGCATGAGCGCTGCCGCCGTTATCAGCCCCATGCTGATCACCTTCCTGGGCCTTCCGGCCTATGAAGCCGTGGGCATCGCCCTGGCCAGCGATGTCCTGGCAAGCGCGGTCAGCGCGTACACTTATGGCAAGAACAAGAACCTGGACATCCGAGGCGGCGTGGTCATGATGGGGGCTGTCCTGGTTTTCACGCTGGTGGGCAGCTTTGTGGCGAGTGTGGTGCCCAATACCACCATGGGGAGCTTCTCCATGTTCATGACGCTGCTGCTGGGCATCAAGTTCATCGTAAAGCCGGTCATGACCACAAAGGAATCCATGGCCTCGGTCAGCGCCAGGAAACGCATCCTCCAGTCCGCAGTCAGCGGCACCATCGTAGGCTTCATCTGCGGTTTCGTAGGCGCGGGCGGCGGCATGATGATGCTTCTGCTGCTGACCAGCGTACTGGGCTACGAATTGAAGACGGCTGTGGGAACCAGCGTGTTTATCATGGCATTCACCGCTTTCACGGGAGCGGCCAGCCACTTCGCCATCGGCGGCATGCCCGATATAGGGTGCCTGGTCTTCTGCGTGGCATCCACGCTGCTGTGGGCCAGGATTGCCGCCAAGTTCGCCAACAAGGCCAGCGCGGCGACCCTGAACCGGGCCACAGGCATTGTGCTCACCGTTCTGGGGATAGCCATTTTATCGGTGAATTATTTACGGTGATGCGGATGAAATTCCGCCTTATTTTCTATAACTGTAAAACCGATACATTTGCTCTGTCTCATCGTCAATATCCTGATACATTTTTTCTCTGTCAGCCTAAATCCGGCTTTTTCTATAGTCCTCCAGGATGGAACATTGTCTTCCCTGATGGTCGCGATGATTTCGTCCTGCTCATACTGCTGCAGGAAATACCGGACATATGCCTTTGCCGCCTCCGCCGCATATCCATGATTTCTGTATTCCCTTCCCATGAAATACACAATGCCGACTTTTTCCATATCTTTATAATAGGAGCATCCAACCGAACCAATCACTTCATGCGTATCTTTCAGTTCCACGGTATAAGCCAGATAATCGACAGTGGGATCATCTTCGGCGGCCAGCTGGCGCGCTTCAGCCACCCATTCATCCATCCAGCCGCCGCACTCTATGTCAAAGCCGACATCGTCGAGGCTGCCGTCAGATGCCATGGCGGAAAAAATCTGCCCGTCTGCCGTTTCTAAATCCCGGATAATCAGCCTGTCTGTTTTTATAAGCAAAATACTTCACCTCCTCGGATTCTGACTTCATTTCACCGACCGCAATAACGGCGTGTCGCTCTCGCCGGAATACCCCAGGCATTCCACTTTGCCAAATCCCGCTTCCCTCAAAAGCTCCATCTCATGCTCCAGGGTCAGCGGCGTGTCAAAGTGCACGAAGGTGTCCTCGGGAATCCCGCATTTCTTTCGCCTGCGGGCACATTCCGCGAACAGATACTCCTCCATCTCCTCCGATTCCGCTATATAGTCCACTTCCAGATAGCAGCCGCCGGGCTTCAGGCTGTCATACAGTTTTTTGAATACAATGAGCTTATCCTCTGACTTAAAATGATGTAAAGTCTCAAAAGAAACCGCTGTGTCAAAGCAGGCCTCTCCGAAGGGGACCTGGAAATAGTCCCCCCGGATGCACCGGAGATTCCTGCGGCCATGCTTTTTCCGAAGCCGGTCCAGCATAGCCTGCTCTAAATCAATCCCTGTGACCGCCAGATCCGGCCGGAGCCGGAAGATTTCGTCCAGCTCCAGGCCGGTGCCGCAGCCGATGTCCAGGAGGGTCTGCGTCCTTTCCGGAATCATCTGGGCCATCCACTTATAGCAGTCTTTCCAGACGGACATATGCTCTTCATATCCCTCCACCCGGGCCGCGAAAAAGCTGCCCATCTCCTCCAGCGGCTCGTCCGCCGTATCCTCAAGCCATTTCTTTATTTTCGTTAATTCGTCCATTTTAATCTGCTTTCCCGTTTCTCCCGGTTTCCCGGATGTCCAAGGTTTCCCAAGGGCTTTCCGCAATCTCTATCTCCGCCCTTCTCCCGATATAGTTCCGGGGCAGTGATATCTTCCCTTCTTTTGCCAACTGTCTGGCCTTGCTCCTGGTGATATGGCAGACTTCCGCTGCCACTTTGTCCGCCCTGATTTTCAGCTCATAGGGATTGAAGATAATCAGCAGCTTTTTGCGGCATCTTTCCGCCTTTCCATCTATAGCGCTGTTCCCCTGGCATTCCATTTCCCGGTTCTGGCATTCCTGGTTCTCATCTCCCCGGCATCCCGACCTTCGGTCTTTCGCAGGAATCGCCCCGTCCACCGGAATCACCTCATAGGAAATATCCTCCCAGTCTATCTCCGCCCTGTTCCTGGCAAAGACGCCTTTGTCAGTGCCCCACCGCAGGGCGGCCTGGCCGTCATTCTCCAGGAAGCTGCGATATTCCTCCCCCGGAATCTCTTTCGGCCGTACCCTCTCATATATGGCAAGATTATACGTATGCCCGCACTTTTCGCACTGGTAGATCAGCCATACGTCAACCTGTCTCCCGTTGGCATTGACGCGGAAGTTCCCGGTGCTGCCGTAGACGCTCCTGCCCCCGCAGCCGGGGCAGAAGCGCAGGATTTTATACCCGGACACCGGGCGGATTCTGTATTCAGTTTTTTCAAAATAGCACATTTTGCATCTCCCTGATCGTTTCTTTCACGGAATATGCAAAGGCTGTCACAGTACTCCTCGATTTTTATTTGCAATAGCCTCTGCTATGCAAACTGCTTGGGTGTCATCATAAGAACAAACTCCTCTCTATATCCAATCCTGTCTCAGGGCAGCGGCCCCTCTTCTCCCTATGTGCCGGAGAAACCTCTCCGCCGCTTTGGTCTTCCTCATCTTATCAGAGCCCCCCGCCCTTTTCCACCTCAAACTTTTTTCAATACAACTATGCTCCAAACCTGCGGCCAGCCCAAATATAAATAACTCTCCTCGGGCGCGATGAGGAGAGAACCCCTCACAAACCGAATTCTGTCCATTGATGTCAGCAACCCCCAAAACTCCCCGCAGCAAGCTGCGGGGTCAAGAAAGGACCAAGCCTCTGGGCACAGCCATCTTAATCCACTCCTTCCGCCTCCCGCCTTTTATGCAAAATTTCATGCATATTCCGGAAAAATATTCATTCCATTAATTTTGCTCCTATTTTTCGCAGAATCCATTGACATTTTATGCATTAAATGCTAGTATCTGTCCATTGGCTTTACTAAATGAAAGGCTGATGAATCTATCACGGGAGGATACATTCTTTATGAAGAAACTGATTGCATTGCTATTGACTTCCGCCATGGCCCTGTCCCTGGCAGCCTGCGGCGGCACGCCTGCAGACAGCGGCAGCGGCGACTCAGAGGGCGGCTTCACCACCGCCGTACAGGGCAAGCTCACCATGGCCACCAATTCCACTTTCCCGCCCTATGAATACGTAGAGGGCGGCAAGGTCACAGGCATCGATGCCGAAATCGCAGCGGCCATCGCCGAAAAGCTGGGCCTGGAGCTGCAGATTGACGACATGGAGTTCGATTACATTACAGAAGCCGTCTCCACCGGCAAGGCTGACATCGGCCTGGCGGGCATGACCATCACCCCTGACCGTGAGGAGGAGGTTGCCTTCACTGTCAGCTACGCCACCGGCATCCAGGTAGTCATCGTCAAAGAAGACAGCGACATCACCAGCGCAGACGACCTGACCAAGGACGGCGCGAATCATGCCATAGGCGTCCAGCGCAACACCACAGGCGACATCTACGCAAGCGGAGATATCGAGGAGGCGGGAAAAGGCACTGTGGACCGCTACAGCAAGGGGGCCGATGCCGTACAGGCGCTGGTCACCGGCAAGGTAGACTGCGTCATCATCGACAATGAGCCCGCCAAGGCTTTCGTGGCCGAGGTAGAGGGCCTGAAGATTCTTGATACCGAGTATGCCGTAGAGGACTATGCCGCGTGCATGAGCAAGGACAATACGGCACTGTACGAAGCCGTGAATACCGCTCTGCAGGAACTGATCGCGGACGGCACCATACAGGGAATCGTCGACAAATACATCAACGCCGACTGATTCCGCCCTGCCGCGGACGGCGCATGCCCTGAACGGCTCTTCCGATATCAATAGCAAATTTATACTGACGGTCACTAAAACTTGCCAAGCAACCCGACCCACGAGCGAAAGATGCTGGAGACATCGCGGCAAATTTCATCGCTCGTGAGTATAAAATGTCTGCTCCCCACGGCACCGGCCCATGTCCGGATGCCGGGCGGGGCAGATGCCAAACTATAATAAGGAGAATTGCACATGAGACCCTCCGCCTCCCAAAGCTGGCCCCTGGTGGCGCCGGATTGGATCCAGAACGGCCCTGAGTGGCTGAACGACTTCGGCTATGATGTCTATAAAAGCTTCATCTTCGACGACCGGTACCAGATGTACCTGAAAGGCCTGGGCAACACCCTGCTCCTGACCTTCCTGGCGCTGCTCATCGGAGTGGCCTTGGGAATCGTCATATCCCTGATTCGAGTCTCCTGGGACAAGAACCACACAGAGATGCACGGCCCCATCAAACCCGTCCTGGGCTTCCTAAACGCCCTGGCCAGGGTATACCTGACGGTCATCCGGGGCACCCCCGCGGTGGTGCAGCTGATGATCATGTACTTCATCGTCTTCGCCTCCAGCCGCAACAAGGTCATGGTGGCCGCCCTCTCTTTCGGCATCAACTCCGGAGCCTATGTGGCGGAGATCATCCGGGGCGGCATCATGTCCATCGACGAGGGCCAGATGGAGGCCGGGCGCAGCCTGGGCTTCGGCTATGTGTCCACCATGCGCTATATCATCCTGCCCCAGGCTTTCAAGGCCGTGCTGCCCACCCTGGCCAACGAGTTCATCGTGCTGCTGAAGGAAACGGCGGTGGCAGGTTATGTGGGCCTGACCGACGTGACCTACGCCGGCAACATCATCGGCGGCAACTGCTACGATTATCTGTTCCCGCTGCTGATGTCCGCCCTGATCTATCTGGTGCTGGTCATGTTCTTCACCTTCCTGGTAGGGAAGTTGGAAAGGAGGCTGAGAAGCAGTGAGCGCTGAGTACATCATTCAGGCCAAAGAATTGCGCAAATCTTTCGGCGGCGGCGAAATCAAGGCTCTGGACGGAGTCACCGCCGACATCCGCAAAGGCGAGGTAGTCGTAGTCATCGGTCCCTCCGGCTCCGGCAAATCCACGTTTCTGCGGTGCCTGAACCTGCTGGAAGTGCCCACAGGCGGACAGGTCCTGTTCGAGGGCGTGGACATCACGGACAAAAAAGCCGACATCAACCTCCACCGCCGGAAAATGGGAATGGTGTTCCAGCATTTCAACCTGTTCCCCCATATGACGATTCTGAAGAACATGACCCTGGCCCCCGTGAAGCTGCTGCAGAAGCCACAGGCGGACGCGGAAGCCCAGGCGAAGGCCCTGTTGGAGCGGGTGGGCCTGGCCGACCGGGCGAACGCCTATCCCAGCCAGCTCTCCGGCGGCCAGAAGCAGCGCATCGCCATCGTCCGGGCGCTGTGCATGGATCCGGAGGTCATGCTCTTCGATGAGCCCACCTCCGCCCTGGATCCGGAGATGGTGGGGGAAGTGCTGGAGGTCATGAAAGAGCTGGCCAAGGAAGGGATGACCATGGTGGTGGTCACCCACGAGATGGGCTTCGCCAGGGAAGTGGCCGACCGGGTCATCTTCATGGCGGACGGGAAAATCGTGGAGGAGGGCAGGCCCGAGGAAATCTTCTCCGCCCCGCAGCAGCCCCGGACCCGGGAGTTCCTGGCGAAGGTGCTGTAGAATCCTGCCGTGCCACAGCATACTATAGCAAAGGGGCTGTCGGGAAACCGCATTTAAATGCGTCTTTCCACGATAGCCCCTCATCTTTTCATTCTCTGTCATCTCCGGCCTCAATCCTTACGGCCCATTTCCCGCACGATACGCTGGATGCTCTTCTCCGACAGGAAGTACCTGTCCGCCAGTTCGCCGATCCCCGCCCCCTGCTTCCAGTCCGCAAAGATGGCTTTGTTCCTGCCAAGCAGCTCCTGCCTGATCCTGGTGCCGCTTCCCCAGGCCTGTCTGTTCTCCGCCTTTTTGGGGATGTAGATGCTCTCTCCGTCCACGTACCGCTGGATGATTTCTATGACTTCCATCGGCAGAATCTCTTCTGCTCTCCTATAGCCCATCATGCCCTCCTGAAATTGTATATTCTCCTAAGGGAGCACGGCTATAGCAAATTTATCTTTTATACTCGTGAACGCATTTAATTGCCGTTTTCAACTCCGGATTGCCGATGCGTTCACTCGTTATCCTGTACAGACGGCAATTATTGGCGTTTGTGGTTATAAATTGCGATAGCCTGTGCTACGCAATCAGCTCGGGTCTTCCCATAAAACAAGCCTCCTTTTTCATATTCTGTGCGAATTTATTCCATGCGAACTTAATCCGGGCAAGGAATCTGCATCCCTGCCCCACACATATGATACCGAGAAAACGCCTTCCCATCAAGAGCCTGTCCAAGACTTTCGCCTGGCGCTATCCGCTCGTTCCAATGTACAATTCCTCGTACAGCCGGGCTACGACACCCTGTCAATTACCTGAATCTCTTCCCGCAATCCAGGCATGGAACAACGGCTTGCAGGCCGGATAGATTTCCTTAAAATACTGATACCTTTCCTCATATCTGGCGGCCAGTTCCGGCTCCGGCTCTACGGTCTCCACCACTTTCACGATTCTTTCGGCGGCTTCCTCCACGCTTTTGTACTCGCCGCAGGCCACGGCTGCCAGCATGGCTCCTCCCATGGAGGGCCCTTCCTCGCTCTCCGGCACATCCACCTTCAGGTTCAGCACATTGGCCACAATCTTTTTCCACAGGGGGCTCCTGGCGCCGCCGCCGCAGATCTTCGTGCGCTCCAGCCGGATGCCCAGGGACTTCGCCACCTCCAGGGAATCCCGCAGGGCGAAGGCCACGCCCTCCAGCACCGCCTGGGTCATGTCCGCCCGGGTGGTGTCCATGCTCATGCCCAGGAAGACAGCCCTGGCGTCTGGATTGTTGTGGGGCGAGCGCTCTCCCATCAGATAAGGGAGGAAGTACACATGGTTCTCCCCCAGCTTCTGGATGGACTGCTGCTCTGTGGCGTAGTCCTTCGTCCCGATGATTTCGTCCATCCACCATTTGTTGCAGCTGGCCGCGCTGAGCATGCAGCCCATGAGGTGATAGCTCCCGTCGGCGTGGGCAAAGGAGTGCAGCGCGTTGTGGCTGTCCACCCCGAACTGCTTCGAGGAGATGAAGATGGTGCCGCTGGTGCCCAGGGAGATGTTGCACATATTGTCCCCCACTGTGCCTGTCCCCACGGCTGCCGCGGCATTGTCCCCGGCCCCTGCCGCCACTTTGACGGATGCGGGGACGCCCAGCTCCTGTGCCGCCTGGGGAAGCAGGGTGCCAACGGCCTCATAGCTCTCATAGCATTTCGCCAGCTGGGACACCTGGATGCCGCAGATATCGCACATCTCCTTGGACCACTGACGGTTCTTCACGTCGAACAGCAGCATCCCTGACGCGTCCGACACATCCGTGCAGTGCACGCCGGTGAGCTTGTAGGCGATGTAGTCCTTGGGCAGCATGATCTTCGCAATCTTCGCGAAATTCTCCGGCTCCTTGTCCTTCACCCAGAGGAGCTTGGGCGCGGTAAAGCCCGCGAAAGCGATGTTCGCTGTGTACGCCGACAGCTTCTCTTTGCCGATCACCCTGTTCAGGTATTCCGTCTCCGCCCCTGTCCTGCCGTCGTTCCAGAGGATGGCAGGTCGGATTACATTGTCGTCTTCATCCAGAATCACCAGGCCGTGCATCTGGCCGCCGAAGCTGATGCCTGCCACCTGGGACTTGTCCACGTCCCGAATCAGTTCTTTGATGCCCAGAACGGTTGCCTCGTACCAGTCCTGAGGATTCTGCTCCGACCAGCCGGGCTGGGGAAAATACAGGGGATATTCCTTTGATACGATGTTGACAATCTTTCCGTCGCTGTCCATCAGCAGCAGCTTCACGGCAGATGTCCCTAAGTCTATACCTATGTAAAACATATGTCATTCCTCCTGACGATAGCTTCCGTCCATTTATATCCTGACAGGCCCGGGCTTCGGATGCAGTCCCCTTGCGCCCGGGCTTCGGACCGCCCTGGCAGGGCACCGGGCAGCGTCTCCTCTGCGGCCCTCAGTCCTCCAGATCCAGATTCTTTCCCTTCAGCCCCAGAAAACTCCCTTCGTCCAGGCCGCCCTCCGCATGGCCAATCAGCCACTTGTTCACGGCGGTGAGCATGGCGTCCTCATCTGTGACGCCTGCGCCGGACCGAACCTCCGCCACCTTCCTGTGGCTGCCTTTCAGGGGATAATTCGTCCCCCTGGGCAGAACGATGGCCATCTGGAACCCTTCCTCGCCTGTATGGCAGGGCGCGTAGTGCAGGGTGGTGGCATAAATCTCCACCGCGGTCCCGGCAGGCACCAGGAAAGCCTCCACCTTGGACGTGTCGTAAGTATGGTCAGCTTCTACATCCGTCAGCAGCCCCAGCAGCAGCACCGCGTCCTTTGCGGCCACGTTGATTTCGGAATCCCTGTGGTACTCCAGGGCGTTGAGCCTGGTGTTGTGCCCGTTGCAGTATCCAATCTGGATCGGCATCTCCCCGTAAATCACCCTGGAGAGTTCCTCCATCACGGGCAGCGCCTCCAGCGCCTCCACTGAGGGCTCATAGACCACGTCCCCGGGGACCGGCGTTTTCTTCAGCTCCTCCACCAATCCGGTGAAGTCCACGTTCTCCACCACCCTGCCGTACCTGCCGAACGCGGCGTCTGTCACTTTCAAAATCTTCATTTCATGTTCCTCCTACTTATACTGCATAACAGTTAAAATTTCCGAGCAGCCTGACTACATAACGCCAGCTATATACGATTAACCAATGAAGTATGGTAAATTCCGGCGTTATGTTTCCTTTCACCGTGCAATACCAGACAACCCCCGGTACTGTCGCTTCCTCGTTTCCGTTTTGTCTGAAATTTTGGAGACATCGCCTCCCGTCAAAGCCCCATAGCCTTTTTCCAGGCCTGCGCAATCAGCTCATGCCCTGCGGCGGTGGGATGGACACCGTCCCCTGACCAGCGCGCTGCCGGGAATTTCTTCTGCGCCTCGTCAAAAGCCTCCTGCAGATCCACGTAATCCAGGCGGAACTCCTCCGCCAGCCTGCGGGTCACGTCCCTGCGGGCTTTCACCTCACCGGAGAATCTCTCCCACTCCGGATCCGTGGCCAGGCCGGGAATGACATAGGCCCCCATGAGGACCATGCGCACGCCCGGCAGCGCAGCGAAAGTCTCCCGCAGCAGAATCCTGTATACTTCTTCAAACAGAGGAGCGCTCACCCCATTGCGGTTTCCCAGCTCATGCCACACATCGTTCACGCCGATCAGAATCGTGATCACATCCGGCTTCAGGTTCAGGCAGTCCTTCTTCCACCTGGCCAGCAAATCCACCACACGATTGCCGCTGATGCCACAGTTCATGACCTCGCAGTCCCCGTCCCGGGCCATCAGCTCCGCCTCCAGCAGGCGCGGATAGCCGCACCCTGTGGCATACGGATTCTCATAATCCCCTCTGCCGCAATCCGTGATAGAGTCCCCTTGAAACAAATATCTCATGACTTGCTCCTTTCCAGCCGAAACAGAATAAATCCATTTTCTTTTATCTTACACCAATATCGGACATATTTCCATGAAAATATGATATCCGGCCTATTTTTCTTTCAGCGTGAAGGACGCGGACAGCGCAAGACATGAAAAGAAGAGTTGCCATAAAGCGGACAACCAGGTATAATATCATTTGAATCATAGAATTCATATAAAAAAGAAAGAAGGTAATTCTCATGAAAAGAAGCTTACGCGGAAAAGCCTTCATGCTTTTCCTGGCCGCTGCCGCCGTCTTTGCGACAGTCTCCTGCGGTGCTCCCGAATCCACGGGAAATGAAAGTTCCTCCCCTGAAAGCGTATCGGAGCAGCCCTCCGGGGAACAGAGCTCTGAATCTGAAGAGGAAAGCACCGAAGAGCAGTCTTCCTCTTCCAGGAAAAATCCCCTGGCGGACAACGCTTCGGCCCAGGCCCTGGTGGAAAGCTACGGCAGTTTCGCCGAAGCCCACGACGCTTTCACCACCACATTGGCCCGGGAGGAAAACGATGATTATTCCATCCCCGAGCCTCCCGAGGGGCTCTTCGACCTGGTCTCCTATCCCTCCAAGGTGGGCGACCTGGCAGCCTATGTGTCCAGCGACCCCGGCGACGGCCAGAAGCATCCCATCATCATATGGGTGGTAGGCGGCTGGGGCAACGGCATTGACGACTTCCCCTGGTGCTATCCCGCATGGGACAATGACCAGACAGGCTCCGCTTTCTGGCAGGCCGGACTGCTGACCATGTACCCCTCTTTCCGGGGCGGCAACGGCAATCCCGGCCATTATGAGGCGCTCTTCGGCGAGGTGGACGATATCATATCCGCTTACGAGTACGCGGCCTCCCTGCCCTATGTGGATCCTGACCGCATCTATCTGGGCGGCCACAGCACAGGCGGGACCCGCGCTCTGCTGGCATCCGAATACACCGATAAGTTCCGGGCAGTCTTCTGTTTCGGCGCAGTGGACGAGGTGAAGTACCACAACAACAGCCAGTTCACTTTCGACACCGACAATGAGGACGAGTTCACCATGCGCTCCCCCATCCACTGGCTGGACAATGTCAAGAGCCCTACTTTCCTCATCGAGGGCAGGGACGGCAATTCCGCCAATCTGGAGCGGATGGAGGCAGCCACCGACAACGAGAACATCCACTGCTATGTGATCGAGGGCGCGGACCATTTCTCCACCCTGGCTCCCCTCACCAGGCTGGCGGCCCAGAAGATTCTGGCCGATACCGGCGCGGAAGTCTCTATCTCCATCACGCAGGAGGAACTGGACGCCGCTTTCGCCCAGACGCCGGAAGCCCCTGTGCCCGTGATGACACAGCGCACCGTGGACTGGCTGGGCCTGACTTTCTCCTGCCCTTATGTGTGGGAGATTTATGACTCCTCCGAGGAAGATGAACTTACCGTCTATTCCCGCTATGAGGAAGACAATGCCTGGGATATGTCCGTCCTGTATCTCTCCGGCCTTACTTTACAGGATGGCAGCAGCCTGACGGATCTGGCGAACTCTTTGAAAGAGAACGGCTATGAGGCCACAGAGACCACCATCGGCGGCGCTTTGGCCGTCGACTGCACAGGCATGGTCCAGGATGACGAGGGCTATTCTTACTACGAACGCTATGTCATCATCCAGAACGGCGATTTCTATGTCACCCTCGATTACATGATTCATGAATCCTATCTGGAAGAAGCGCAGCCGCTGTTCCAGAGCATTCTTGACAGCGTAGTAGTAGGACCGGCAGAATAAACAAAATCCTGAATGCCAAAAGAGGCTGCTGCAGACAAGAAATCTGCTTCAGCCTCTTTTCCTTATCATCGCCTGCTATAATACTACACTTTCCGATCCACCTTTGCCACAACGACTTCCAGCCCGGTATTTCTCAGGCATTCGACATATTTCTCCGGCGTCCCGTCATCCGTGACCACGATATCCAATTCGTTTATGGCGGCAAACTTCAGCGCGTTGCGGACACCAAATTTAGAGTGGTCGGCCAGCACGATTGCCTGACTGCTGTCATTGATGACCCGGCGGCGTATGTATCCTGTGTCTGTAGGATTGTCCGTAAAATGCGTCTCCGTGATGCCCGTAGCCCCAATGAAAGCCTTGTCGATATTGAACATCTTCAGATTCTCTTCTGTCTGAAAGCCCTGCATCTCCAGAGAGCCCGGCTGCAGCTGCCCGCCCAGAAGCATGACAGTACAGTCCAGCACCCCGCTCATGGCCATTCCTATCCGCAGAGAATTCGTGACTACCGTAATGGGGACCACATCTTTCAGATACTGCGTCATCGCCATCACAGTGGTTCCATCCTCAAGATAGAGAGTGTCACCCCTGTCCACCAACTTTGCGGCAGCCTGCCCGATTGCGTTCTTTTCCTGCACATTCTTGGCAGAATTGACTTTGAAATCCGCCTGGTTCACCCCGGCGCCCTTTATGACCGCGCCGCCATAGACGCACTGTATATATCCCAGTTTCTCCAGGAATTTCAAATCCCTTCGGACAGTCTCTATGGATATATCGAATCGCTCCATCAGGTCACTGTTCTTCACCATACGATTTTCATTTACCATCTTGATAATCTGTTCCCGCCGTTCCTGATTCACTCGCCCTACCTTGCTTTCTTCACGATTCTATAGTCAAAGTCCTATTGAAAGAAATACCATATTTTGTCAATCCTGTCAAGATACAATCAATTTTGGTCTTTCGCTTCCGCCTGTTCGCGGCAGTATTTTGACCATATTTTTGGCTCTACGCTGAAATCTTCCAGCTCTGGCAGATTCCATGACTCGCAGTGATATGCAATCCCGAACTCCTTAAGGCTCTGGTACAGCGCACGGTTCCTCTCCACCTGGCCGTCAAAGTCCATATACAGATTGTAGTACTCATCCTGAATCTTCGATTTTCTCACACGATTCCTGTATTCTTCCGTGCCGGCAGCCTCCAGAGCCTTCTCCCAAAGTCCGGTCATCTCTCTTGCGAAATCCCTGTCTTCATCGCTTTCCAGAGGCAGATATCGCTCTGGGCGGTCGTCCAGATGCATGTGGCTTTTGGCTGCTTTCTGCGCCGTCCTGTCGATGTATTCCCTGATGTAGCGCCAGCCCTCGCCATAGTAGTCCTGCAGGAACTCGTCCATCAGCTCAAAGTATCTTTCTTTCGTCATGTCGGGATTCCAGAGAAGTTTTGCCAGCAGATAGCCCCGCAGCTCGCCGAACTCACCTGATACCGCCTGATAGTTCCCCTGCTCATGGACGCCTACAACATTGTGTTCCTTGAAGAACCGTACATTATCCCACAGGATGTGGAGGTTCGGGTAAGGGGCAAGGTAATGGGCGAAATCCGTAGTGTAGTCCCAGATATAGAGCTTGTCGCTGACTTTCGCCCAATCTTCTATCGTCTGACGAAACGCCGCATTCTCCTCGCAGTCCGCGTCGTCCATCCGGTGGGCGAAGCTGCACTCCACTGAGCACAGACGGATGATGACATTGTCCGCAGGCACGATGGTCTTCGGTGTTTTCCTGGTGTACCGATAGGCCAGGGTATCCACTTGTACGTCCGGATACTCCGCCCTGATCTCCCCGGCGATGCGGTTCACAAAAGTGAGCAGGGAACCCATGGGAGACCCCTCCGCCTCGTCTATGGCGCGGCACTTTTCGCACTGGCAGCCCAGGCCCTCAGGATAGGAATCATTCTGGGAGACGGAAATGATGGCAGCTCCCGGATTTTTCGCAAGCCACTTGCGCACATTGCCCAGCACTTTTCGATAGACCGCCTCATCGGTCAGGCAGGGCTGCACATCCGGTACATGGGGCTCTTCCGTCAGCGCTGACAGCGTGTGGACGAATCCTTCCGCATATAGCGATGTATCCGGTACATCCGTCCTCTTGCCGCCGGTGCAGTTCACCTTATTCCTGGAAGCGAAATCATGATTCTTGATATAGTCATACCAGTTCAGGTCCCGGTACTCTAAAACAGGGCTGTACAGGACACGGATGCCTTCCGGTACCTCCACGGTCTGCGCCTCGTGGATGACAGTGCAGTCGCTGGCATAGAAGCGCACGCCCATATAATCCTCCAGCAGGGAGTAGACGCCGTAGCCCGCGCCCCTGTCGTTTCCGCCGGTGATGAATAAGCGGCTGCCCTCCCCAAGGATGGCATATCCGTCATTCTTCAAAGATGCCCTCGACTGCCGCACCAGTTCGGTATCCCGGTTCGTGGTGCCGATGACGATTTCGTATGCCGCGGCCCCGTCCTCGTCCATCACCCGCAGCTCCTGCCCGATGGCCTCCCGGATGATCCGGACAAAGGTCTCGGCCGCCTCTGTCAAAAACGGAGACGCGCCTTTCGGGCACACCACTGCATATCCAGAAATGTCCTTGCCGCATATCAGTACTTTTTTAATCGGAAATCCGTTTTCCATTCTACTCCTCCGCTTTGTTTTTCCGTGACAGTTCTCTGCAGTATTTAGGCCACATCTTAGGCTCCAGACTGAAATCCTCCAGCTCCGGCAGCTCCCATGGCTCACAGAACCATGTGATGCCGGCCTCTTTCAGATTCTCATAAAAGGCCCTGTTGCGTTCAATCTGTTGGTTGAAATCCGTATACAGGTTATAGTACTCATTCTGTATCCTTGATTTCTTCACATGCTTTCTGTGCTCCTCAGTCCGCGCCTCCTCCAGAGCTTTTTCCCAGAGCTCTGTCATCAAATCCGCGAAGCGCATCCCTGTCTCGCTGTCCACGTCATCCGCAGGGCGGTACTCATCGGGCTTATCATAAATATGCAGATGGGTCTCGGCCGCCTTTGCCGAAGTCTTGTCAATATATCTCCTGATATGCCGCCAGCCTGCGCCGTAATAGGCTTCCAGGAATTCATCCATCATGGCGAAATACTCTGTTTTGGTCATATCAGGATTCCAGAGCAGATTCGACAGCAGATATCCCCGCAGCTCACCGAACTCGCCGGACAGGGACTGGTAGTTCCCCTGCTCATAGATGCCCGCCACACCATTGTTCTTAAAGAACTGAATATTGTCCCAGAGAATGGCCAGATTCGGGAAAGGCGCAAGGTAATGGGCAAAATCCGTAGTGTAATCCCAGATATACATCCTCTTGCACAGCCTGCTCCAGGTCTGGAGGAGGTTCTTGAAGTCCACGTTCTCTTCGCAGTCCGTGCCGTCCAGGGGATGAGCGAAGCAATATTCGATGGAGCAGAGCCGGATGGCTACATTCTCCGCAGGAACCATTTTCCTTGGAGGCTTTCTGGTATACCGATAGGACAGGGTGTCCACCACCACATCCGGGTACTCCTCCCTGATGTCTCCGGCGATGCGGTTCACAAAAGCAAGCAAAGAACCCATGGGCGTACCGCCCTCCGCCTCATCGATGGCGCGGCATTTTTCGCACTGACAGCCCAGGCCTTCCGCATGGGAATCATTCTGGGAGACAGATATGATGGAGGCATCGGGATTCTCAGACAGCCATTTCTTCACATTGCGCAGCACTGTCTGGTACACAGTCTCATCCGTCAGGCAGGGCTGGCTGTCTATCTCATGCCCTCCGCCGTTCAAAATAGACAGGGTATGTACGAAACGCTCCGCGTACACATTGGCCTCCGGTTTGTCCGTGCGCCTGCCGCAGACGCTGTTGAGCTTATTCCTGCAGGCCAGGGAGAGGTCCTCCATCCGGTCGTACCAGCCGATGTCCCGGTACTCGAATCGGGGGCTGTACACAACACGGATATCCCTTGGCACCTCCACGGTCTCCGCCTCACGGATGACCGTGCAGTCGCTTGCGAAAAAACAGACTCCCACATAGTCCTCCAGCAGGGAATAGACGCCGTAGCTCACGCCCCTGTCCAGATTGCCGGTGATGAACAGGCGGCTGCCCTCCGCCAAAATGACATATCCGTCATTTTTTACGGATGCCTTGGCCTGCAGCACGGCTTCGGTATTCCGATTGGTATCGCCGATGACGATTTCATGTGCCGCCGTCTCGTTCTCGCCGATTACCTGCAGTCCGCATCCCACCGCCTTTTGGACCATCTCCGCCAGGGTGTCCACAGCATCTTTCACGCACTGCGCAGCCTCTCTCGCACAGACGATTCTGTACTCGGAAATGTCCACGCCGCAGATCAACATTTTCTTTACGGGAAATTCATTTGCCATTTGTATTGCCTCCCTTCATTTATGCTCCTTCGGGTATGATTTCGGCTCCCTCCGCCTCCTTTCCGAAAGGAGGCAGGGAGAGCCTCATATCTATTTCCTGAGAAATCAGTCCGTATATCCGTAGTACTCGTTCAGCTCATTCAGCAAAGGCTCCCACATTCCTCTGTTCTCCTCGATGAACGCGTCCCAGGCCGCCTCGATGTCATCATTGTTTACTGCCAGCTCCGCCACCTTGGAACCCACATCGACGGAATAGATATCCTTCGCGTTGCTGCTATAATTGGCGTAGTTTATCTGAACAGGGACGATATTTCCCTTGTCCTTTGCCTCGAACACTGCGCGGGTATCATCGATATCGCACTGCTTGATACTCTCAACTGCGCCTGTATATCCGAAATCGTCGCCGCACCAGCCGAGCAAAGCCAGGGGCGCGCGGGAAGGATACTCTGTGGTCTGGATGTAGCGGGGATTCCCCTCCGCATCGTACTCCCAGTCTACCTCAGGAATGCCCAACTGCGCTGCCGCGGACCCTTCCTTGCCGGCAAACCAGTTCATCACGTCCAGAATCCTCTCCAGAGTCTTGGCATCCGTCTTGGGGGAGAATACATGCGCTGTCCAGGAATTGCTGACAGCACTGATCCAGGAGGTTCCGTCGTCGGCGATTACATGCGCTACGCCGATGTCCTCATATTCATGGTCCGCACTGCTCTTCACATAACCGTCGCGGTAGGAAGCCAGGCCCCCCGCCATGCCCGTATCGTAAAACGCCGCCAATGTGCCGGACATCATGGAGGCGCGGGCATCGTAAGCGTCATTGACCACCGCAAAGTCGGGATCGATCAGCCCCTCCTTGTACCATTCCCTCATGGTGGTTATAAGCTTTATCCACTGCTCCCTCTGTCCCAGCGGCGTCCAGATGAAGCCGTCCTCGCCCTCATAGAACGAGTTGTTCATGATACCGTACAGATTCCGGAACATCCATACCATCGTGCCGATTGCGGTGCTCACATAAGCGCCGTCGTTGGTCAGTCCCGCAGCCTTGACTTTCTGCAGATATTCCTTCAGCTCGGATTCCGATATGGTGTAATCGGCTCCCAGATCCTCCATGCCCACTTCCTTTGCCCAGTCCTGTCTGTACACCAGGGAGATATGGGATATGACCGGATCCATCTCCAGATAGTTGCCATAGACGCCGTGGGGAATGGCATAAATCCTGCCGTCCACTGTAAGCAATTCTTTTTCCCCTGTGGCTTCAATCATCCTGTTGATGTCAGGCCATCTCGTCTCCCATCCTTCCGGCAGCGGCTGCAGCAGCCCCTGATTGATATAATCATAATATTCCACATAGTTGATGCCTTCCCAGATTGCCGCATCCGGCAGTCCGTCTCCGCTGATCCACAGGCGGAACTTCTCGTCGGCGGCGTTGGGCTCGTTGGCCCATATGTCCATGTCCACGTTGAAGCGGTCGGCCACATACTTATAGAAATCGTCGGATGTATAGTCCGTACCTGCAATCGTATTGTAAGAGGTCATGCTGAAAGAAATCGTCTCGGCATAATCCGATCCGCCTGCCGATTCCCCTTCCGCGTTTCCTGTATCCTCAGAGCCGTCCTCTTGTGCCGAACTCTCCTCGGAGCCATCAGAAGACTCTGCCGGGCTGGATTCCGGGGCGCTGCCGGAATCATCTTTCGTTCCACCGTCCGTCCCTCCACATCCGGCCAGGGCGGAAATCGTCATCGTTCCGCACAAAAGCAACGCGGCAAATTTCTTTACTCTTCTCATACCTTTCTCCTTTCAAAATGAAAACGACTCAACATTTACCAGCCATATTCCTCGTAATGCTTCTTCACTTCCTCGTTGAACTCAGCACCTCCGGGGAAATTGAGGCTCTTCAGAATTCCGGGGCAGCATCCCGCCTCCAGCATGGTCTCCACCATCACGGACGTAATGCTCCACATGATAAAGTCGGATGCGATTCCGGATGCCGCGGCAAACCTGGTTTTCAGACCCTCCACATCCATCATTGCTTCGGCGGCAGGCGCACAGTTGTCCAGCGCAAGGGTCACGAACTCATGCAGCCTTTTTCCGGATTCATGGACCGGATCCACCGCCCGGGCATATTCCATGCTGGTCAGGGCGATTACTCTCACTCCCGCCTGCACACTGTCATAGGCCAGGTTCACCACCTCCAGCGTGCGCCCCGACACAGAACTGACGAACAGGACATCTCCCTCTTTCAGCTCGGTCTTATCCGCTTCGTACAATTGATAGCAGACCGGACCCCCGCCTCTGTTGAACAGATCCATTTCGATGGAGTGGCAGATTCTGCCAAAGTAGACACGTTTGCCATGCATGAGGGCATCGGCCACCATTTCCCCCGCTTTCTGAATCGCTTCCCGCTGCGTGCTCCTTACCTTGAACAGCAAATCCGATACAGCCTGTTGATAACAATCAAGTAAATTCATAGTTTTTCTCCTATTCCAGTTCCCTATCCGGAACTTATACTGCTTAACAGCTAAAATTTCCGAGCGATCTGACTACTTAACGCCAGCCATATACGTTTGACCGATACAGTATGGCGAATTCCGGCGTTATGCAGTTTACATATAAAATATGTTCTCCTGATGCTGCGCGATGACAGCCTTGTTGTAGGCGTCACCGCCGTCGATATTGCCGCTCATGAACACAGGCGGCTGGATTCCCTGCTCCCATAACAGTTCACAGGTCCGGGCGATGACCGCATTCAGGATCGCGGCTCCCACAACCGTGGAAGTGGACGCAATCTTCTGTGCGAAGCCCTCCAGTTCAATCGCGGCATCGCCCAGATCCCCATGATTGTCAATCAGGATATCCGCAAAGTCGTGGAGTTTCTTTCCTGACGGATGTCTGGAAGACACTGATGTCGCCGTATTCATGTTGGTGACCACGATTACGGTGACCCCCTTCTCCTTTGCCGCCTTTGCCATATCGATGGTCACTGCGTTCCGTCCCGATACCGAATGGATGATGATCGCATCGCCTTTCTCCGCAGGCAGAGAATCGAAGATTACCTGGCCATAATCCGTCAGACGTTCCATCTCGCTGCTCATAGTGATGGGAGATACCTCCAGCATCATCCCCGGAACCCGGACAGGGTTCACCGTCACCATGCCGCCCGTCCTGTAGAACAGTTCCAGCGTGATCAGACCCGCATGGTTACAACCGAATGCAAAAACCGAGCGCTTTTCTTTGTTGGCGTCAGCCAGGACAGCCGCCGCTTTTTCCATGGCTTCCCCTTCCTTTGAAAAGACTTCCTCCATGATTTCTGTAATCCGATTGTAGTAAACATTCACAGTACTCATTTTTACCCCCTTTCATATCAGGCTTCCTTCGGACAATATCAATCCGGAAACAGCCCTTTCAGCAGGAAAGGCGCGAACTCTTCCTCTATCATGTCTTTCAGATTCCTGAACTGTTCTCCTTCCGCCATCCTCTGCCGGATCGCGCAGCCCACCACCGGGTCAGCGAAAGGACGGTCCACCACTGCGTCCGGATAGACCTTCCATATATCCTCGCGGAATGTATCGAACATCCTGCCGCAGCCTTTCCATGTCCCCCCGGAAGCTACGATAGGGCCCTCCCAGATGCCGCCATGCCGCCTGAGCAAGGTAAGCACCTGCAGGGACAGCTCATGGGCCGCGTCCTCATATAACTTCAGCGCCACTTCATCGCCCCGTCCTGCCGCTTCCGCGGTGAGATAGGTGGCCGATGCCGCCAATTCCCGGGAATCCGGATTCCTGACCAGCCTTTCTATCATGTCCCACGGCCGGGACAGATTCCATTTCTCCATCAGCATTTCCAGGAGGACAGTCTTCGGACCGCGTCCGTCGTAGGCATAGATGGCGGCTTTCAATGTCCTTATCCCCAGGTCGTATCCGCCTCCCTCATCCCCCAGCACGGCGCCCCAGCCGCCCACCGCGTCCCGGAACCCGGGCTGGACCAAAAAGGCGTCCGAACCGGTTCCGGCCTGGGCCACTACGCCATAGAGCACGCCGGCAGCCGCCAGCGCCACCTCGCCTTCCCCATAGTAACAGCAATTCCTCACCGGACGCCGGCTCTTCAAAGCATCCAGCAGCATCTCTCCATCGCCTACAACGCTCAGGGTCACGTTCTCTATCCCATCTATATCTTCCGGAATCAATTCCGCAGCCAGATGATGCATCTCCGCGGCTATCCGTTCCACCGGCTTGAAATTGGAATTCACGCCGGAGACCCGGGCCGTATTTATGACATGCAATGTTTCATCATAAAGGACTGCCTGAAGCTTTGTCCCGCCCCCGTCCGCAGCAATGTAATATTTCATCGGAACGCCCTCCGTTCTCATCGCATTTTTTGTAAATCTTCTTCGTGAGCACAAAATACATGACTGCCATCGACGAGCCTCCCCTTCAGGACGATACGGTACAGGCCGCTGCTCTCAATAGTCAAATCTTTATACAAATATTATCATGTGTTCATAATGTTGTCAATACATTTTAATCATATCTATTTATTTTTTCATTTTTTATGACTACTTTATGTCGTATTTTGCATTCTTTTTTCAAAATATGCCAAAATATCCCAATATAAATCAATTTTATTTTCATTTTGACATATATTTTAATGTGCTTTTCTGATTATTATATTTTATATATTGTCACAATATTGCCATTTATAAGTCACAAAGTAGTCATCTTTAAATGCTCACGCCGGGGAACATGGCTGATTTTTTCAGCCGCGAGCATTAATTATCGGGAAATGCCGGCCTCATGAAGTCCTCTAATGAAGAATCTGGCCAAGATGTGCAGAATTTCTTGCGAAAAAATATGAGGGGCGCCACAGCGGCATCCCCTCATTGCATACTTCAATATCAACTCAGTTTCTCATCCCCTGAATCTGTTCAGGCAGGCGTAGAGCTCCTGGATTCTGGGCTTCGCCAGGCCGCAGGGCACGAAAGAACCGGCGAAAGGCTTCCAGCCCTCTCTTTCCCAGGCATTCCAGATGGTCTGCACCGTCTGGCGCACAGTCCTCTTTCCGTCCATGACCTGCTCCAGACCATAGCACAGCAGATGTGCCAGGGCGTTGACCTGCTCCGGATCCAGCAGCTGCTCCAGGTAGCGCACATTGACTTCCTCCCTGTCCAGGGAAAAGGATTCCAGGCCGAAGGACTTGGTCTTCATATGCTCGTGGCGGCTGTCTCCACGTCCGCCGCGGTCGCCGCCTCTGCCTCTGTTGTCATTGCCGTCTCTGCCGCCATGGTCGCCACGGCTCTCGCCGACACTGTATCCCCGGTCGCCGCCTCTGCCGTCTCTTCCGCCGCGGCCTCTTCCATCATATCCGCTTCCATCCCCCTGTCCATCGCCATCGTTTCCGCCGCTATAGCCGATATTCCTGCGCCCCGGTTCCTTGCCGTCCCATCCTCTGCCCCGTCCTTTCTGGGCTTTCCGGAAAGCCGGGAGCACCCTGTCGAACTCCGGCACCGCGAATCCCGGCGCTTTCACCCTGGGAGCGGTGTGGCCGTCGCACAGGGCCTTCACCCGGTCCGTGATGTCCACGGGGCGGTAACAGTCCATCATCAGGATATGGTCGGCGATATAGAAGAACGCGCCGGAGCTTCCGGCCACCAGTATGGTGGAGATTCCGGCTTTCTCGTAAAGCTCCCCGGCCCGCTCCAGGAAAGGCGTGATGGGCTCCTTGTCCCGGACGATGACCTGCTGCATGAACTCGTCCCGGACCATGAAGTTGGTGGCGGAGGTGTCCTCGTCAATCAGGAACAGGCGCGTCCCGGCCTCCATGCCCTCCACCACGGCTGCCGCCTGGGAGGTGGAGCCGCTGGCGTCCTCGGTGGAGAATTTCGTGGTGTCCTTTTTGTTGGGCAGGTCGTTGATGAACAGGGAGATGTCCACGTTGCGGATAGACCTGCCGTCCTCCGCCCGCAGCTTCAGGGCCGTGTCGTCGGTGATGACGAATTCCCGTCCATCTCCTTCTATGTGGTCGTATATCCCCATCTGGATGGCCTCCAGCAGGGTGGACTTCCCATGGTAGCCGCCGCCCACGATGAGGGTAATCCCCTCAGGGATGGCCATGCCGGTGACCTCGCCTTTATGGGGCAGCCTGAATGTCCTTTCCATGGACGCCGGGGACCGGAAAGGGACGCTGTCCGCCATGGGCAGGTCGGAGACGCCGCTCTTCCGGGGCAGCACGGAGCCGTTGGCCACAAAGGCCACCAGCTTTTCCTCCTTCAGAATCTGGCGGACCCTCTCCTGATCCTCCGCAAGAAAGACCGCCCGCTGTACCTTTCCGGCATCCAGTCTGGCGTAGAACAGGCTGTTCTCCACACAGCGGGGCAGGAAATCGAACAGAATCTTGTCCAGCTCGCCCGCGTTGATGGTTCGCCCGAAAGCCGGGAAGCCTACGTGGAAGCGGACAATCAGGCCGCTTTTCGTGATTTCACAGGCGCTGCGCTCCAGCACCGCCTGGCCGCAGCGGCTGATGGACAGCAGGCCGCTTTTTCCGGAGCCCTTTGCCCTGAAATTGTACTGCTCGAACTGCCTGCCCACCTGTCTGACCAGATAGTCCTGGAGGGCGATGCGGGCGCAGTCTTTTTGGTAGCAGGCCTCTGGAAATTTGGCCAGCGTGTGGGGGATTTCCACATGGAGGCTGGAGGGGGACGCGAAAGGGTCTCCCTGTACATGGTCGATGCCCAAAGTGTATCTGTCGAATTTCCACGCGCCCGCCAGAGACTTGTAGGCCGGATAGCCCTTGTGATCTATGGAACGCAGTAGGGTTCTCAGTTCGTTTTGTGTTTTCATGGTTATGTTCCTCCTGGTTCATTCTCAAAATTCATTTCCGATTTTTATCCATAAATTTTTCATGCTCCATAATCCAAATCAGCTTTTGTCGATGCAATTCACGGCAGGTCCGTTGCCTCTCATCGTATCAATGTTTCTATTCCGGAATCTATTCTAATATACAAAATCGTCCGCGTCAATATTTTGCAGATTTGAAAAAAGGGGGATCCAATTTTCAGATCCGCTTCACAGGAACCCACAAAACCTCCTTGCACGCATTGATCATAGCGGCCTGCGCCCGGAAAGTCCTGTCCTTTCCTGCATCAATTTGTCTCGGAAGCCCCGCATCCGCACCAAAGGGCTCCTGCGCTCTCTTTTTCACTTTCCCGCCTGCCCCCTTTCCAGCCTGTCCGCGATTTCTTTCAATGTACCCAGGCATTCCCCGAAAAAACTGCGATATCCCCGGCAGAAGTAGCTGCGGTAACCCCCTTCGTCCGGATAGTATATCCTGCTCCGCTGACACCCGCCCCGGCAGACCCGGTAATATCCACAGTCCCTGCAGACCCGGGAAATCTTCCCGGATTCCTCCACGAACATGATTTCCCGCCGCCTGGCGTCTATGTCGTCCAGACGGTCTGTGTTGAAATTGCCCAGCCGGTACCGATCCATCACATAGAAATCACAGGGGTACACGCTGCCGTCCGCCTCCACCACCATCTGCATCCCGCAGATTCCACGCTGTTCGCAGGCTTCCGGGATGCGCCCCATCAGAATCGACACATAATTCTCAAACTTGCGGTTGTACGGCACCTTTCCCCGCTTCAGGTCCTCATACCACAGCCCGAACAGCTCCACCATGAACTGCCCGAACGCCTCCGGCGTCAGTGAATAGGGCTCTTTGCCCCACTCCTTCCCCAAAGGATCCAGGCACTCGATGTACTGCTGGTATTTCCATCCCATGGAATCATAGAAGCGGTATATCTCCCGGATTCTGCCCGCTGTCCGGCCCGTGACCACGGTGAGGATATTGTAATCCGCCTGATGCTTCTCCAACAGCCGTACGGCCTCTGCCACCCGGTCAAAGGTAGGCCCGCCATCCGCTTTGGCATGCCGAAGGGAATCGTGGATATCCCTTGTCCCGTCCACGGATACCCCCACCAGGAAGTCGTTTTCATGAAAAAATCCGCACCATGCATCGTCCAGCGCGTATCCGTTGGTCTGAAAAGCATTGCTTACATGTACGTTATTCCGATTGTATTTGCGCTGGTATTCCATCACTTTTCTGAAAAAATCCAGCCCTCTCAGAGTGGGCTCCCCGCCCTGGAAAGCATAGCTGATATGCCCCTCCGCCCGGAGCATGGTTCTCCGTATGACGTTTTTCAGTGTATTTTCTGTCATGAAACCGTATGTTTCCCGGCTTCGGTTCTTCATCTCATCACAGTAAAAGCAGTAGTCGCACTGCATATTGCAATTGCCGGATGAGGGCTTTATCATTACGCTTAAGGGCGGCACGGTCTCTCTCCTTGTCCGGGGCGCGGCCCGTGTACAACAGCCGCATCCTGATATGCCCTCCATTATACACCAACGAAACAGCACATTCAATTTCCAAAGTGCTTTTCCTAAACAAAATCCCGTGCATTCGCCGGGAACCGCCCTGAAAGACCAAACAAGCACTTCATATCGGCGAAATTGACAGCGCCCCAAAGCTATGGTAAAGTTTCCCTGTAAATACACCCCTAAGAGGAGGCTCACAGGCCGTCATTCTCCCCTCAAAGCAGTGGGACATGGAGGAAGTCCTGAAAATCATTTCCTGACGGCCCGCCAGTCAAAAACCTGATCCAGATTCCTCTTTCACTCCAGCTCCTGGAGCGCGGTCTCCGTCTCCAGGAGCCGTTCCAGGAGGGATTCCTGATTCTGCTCCTCCGCATCCAGCTGTGTCTGCAGTTCCATCAGCTTCTCGTAATCCGATGCAAGGTCAGGATTCATCATCTGCAGCTTCAGTTCGGCCACCCGCTGCTCGCTCTCCCCAATCTGCGTCTCGTATTTCTCCCGCTGCCTGGTGAGCCGGGACTTTATTTTTCCGGGGCTGTAATAAGTCTTCTTGTCGAAGACATCCGAGATGGCAGGAGCGCTCTGCAGGGCGCGTCCTTTCGCGTCTGTCCCGGAGGAAAAGCCCGCCGCGCCGCCTTTTGCGTTTCCCCCGGCGGCAGCACCAGCCGCGCCGCCCTTTTCCGCAGCGCCCGAAAGCGCCAGTCTCTTTTCTTTCTCATGGAGATAGTCCTCGTAAGGATATGGGTACTGGGTCACTTTCCCCTCCCCGAATTCCAGAATCCCCGTGGCAATCTGCCGGATGAAATACCTGTCATGGGACACGAAGAGCACGGTTCCCTGGAAAGCCGCCAGCATCTGCTCCAGAGCCTCCTTGCCCACGATGTCCATATGGTTGGTGGGCTCGTCTAAGATCAGCAGATTCGGCCTGGTCTGGAACATCTTGCACAGCGCCAGCCGCACCCTCTCTCCGCCGGAAAGCTGCCCCATCTTCTTGTCCACATCCTCCCCGGAGAACAGGAAACTCCCCAAGGCGCCTCGGACCTGCTCTCTCTGAAGCTTCGGATACTCCTCCCAGAAATTGTCCAGCACCGTCTGTTCCGGATCCACATGGGTCTCTGTGGCCGCCTGTTGGTCAAAATATCCCCATTCCACATTGGGCCCGAAAGAGAACGCGCCGCCCAAAGGCTCCACGATGCCTGTCAGGGTCTTGAGCAGCGTGGATTTTCCGATGCCGTTCTCCCCGATGACCGCCAGCCTTTCCCCTTTCCGCAGGGTGAAAGAGACTCTGGAGAGTTCCGCCCCGTAGCCGATGCCGAGATTTTTGGCCGTCAGCACCTCCGTGTAGCTGGTGGTCCGCGGCTGGAACAGGGCGTGAAAGGCCTTTGTGTCGAAGCGCCTGGGCTTCTCTATCTTTACCATATGCTCAATCGCCATGCGCTTTGATCTGGTGGCCGATACCTTGGTGGGCGTGTTCTTCCACTTCTCGATCCATTCCGTCAGACGCTGTATCTCCTTCTGCTGGGCCTCGTAATCCTTTTCCTGCTTGGCCAGAGCCGCCTTCTTCTGTTCCACGAAAGCGGAATAGTTGCCGGGGTAGCGCCTGATTCGGTGATATTCTATCTCATAGGTCACATCGATGATCCTGTCCAGGAACATCCGGTCATGGGACACTATGACTACGGATTTGTCGTAATTTTTCAGATATGCCTCCAGCCACTCGATTGTGGGGAGGTCCAGATGGTTGGTGGGCTCGTCCAGCAGCATAATGTCCGGCCTGCTCAGCAGCAGCTTGATAAAGGCCACCTTGGTCTGCTGGCCGCCGGAAAAGCTGCCGATTGGGCGCTCTAAATCTTTCAGGGCGAAGCCGAATCTCTGGAACATGATTTCCATGTCCTGCCGCCAGGTATAGCCCCTGAGGGCCTCCATCTGCTGCTGCAGTCCGTCGTATTCCCGCAGCAGGGCATTGTCCTGGACAGACTGGAGCTGCTGCTCAATCTCTTTCATCCTGGCCTCGCAGGCGAATACGGGCTGATAAGTCTTCCTGATCTCATCCTCCACCGTAGTCTCAACCTCCGGGAAACTGATCTGGTGCAGAAAGCCGATGCGCTGTTTCCCGGCCATGGTGATGCCGCAGGTCTCGTCGCTGTCCAGGTTGTTCATATGGATGTCCCCATGAATCAGCTTCAGCAGGGTAGTCTTGCCGCAGCCGTTGCGCCCCACCACGGCAATCTTCTCATTGTCGCGGATTTCGAAATTTACGTCCTCCAGTATGGTGTCCGCGCCGTATTGCACCAGCGCATGTCTTATCTGATATCTCATGATTCCTTTCCCCTCTCTGTTTCCCCCCCGATCGAGTAGGAGGAAATTTCTCTAATTGAGAAATTTCCGACCTCTCACACCACCGTGCGTACCGTTCGGTACACGGC